>DATKCI010000252.1:0-3253 GCA_035513255.1 Piscinibacter sp.
CATTCTTGTGGATCCTTGTGACGGGGGGACTCGAGACAGAGTGGCCGCCCGAGCCGAAGTTCAGCTTACCTCTGCACTCGCACCAGCGACGACTCCATGCCGGAGCCGTCGAGCTTGTCCTTCGTGTCGTCGGCCTGGTCCTTGGTCTGGAACGGGCCGACGCGCACGCGGTACATCGTGCGGCCGGCCTGCTCGCGTTCCGTCACCTTGGCGCCGAAACCCAGCATCGCGAGCCGCGCGCGCTGCTGCTCGGCATCTTCGGCGCGGCTGAACGCGCCGACCTGCACGAAGTAGGTGAACGGATCGACCCCCGGTTTGGCGGACGGGCCGGCCGGCGGCGTGCCCGGCAAGCGGCCGGCCAGGATGTCGGCCGGGTCGCGACCGGAGGTCGGCGGCACTGCGATGGCCTCGCCGGCAGGTCCGGGCGGCAGCACCACCACCGGCGGCGGGACCGCCGGCGCGCCGCCGACGGCGCCGCCGGCCGCCGGGACGGTGTTCGGCCGCGACGGGTTCTTGCCGTGCAGCGGCGCGTTCGGATCCCAGTTCTTGTTGCGCTCGACCTCGGCGGCGTCTTGCTCGGCCGTGCGCTGCGGCACCTTGTTGATGAAGGGCACCGGCACCTTGGTGACGTACAGCGCCACGCCGAGGGCCACGGCCAGGCCGCTTATGAGGCCGACGATCATGCCCATCACGAAGCCGCCGCGTTGAAGTTTCATGGAGTCTCCCGAGTTCACATCTTTTCCGGCGCGCTGACGCCGAGCACCGCGAGCGCGTTGCGGATCACCTGTCCGGTCGCGCTGAGCAGCGCCAGTCGGGCACGCGTCAGTTCGGCATCGCCTTCGACCAGAAAGCGGACCTTGTCATAGTACGAGTGGTAGGCGCTGGCCAGCTTGCGTGCGTAGAACGCGACGTCGTGCGGCGCCAGGGCGGCGGCGGCGGCGTCGAGCATGGCCGGGTATTCGCCGATGTCGAGCATCAGCGACAACTCGGTCGGTTCGGTCAGCAGGGCGAGGTTCGCGCCCGCCAAGGCCGCGAGGTCGCCTTGCTGCTCATCCACCCAGGTGCGCAGCACCGAGCAGATGCGCGCATGGGCGTACTGAACGTAGTAGACCGGGTTGTTGTTGTTCTGCGCGAGCGCGAGGTCCACGTCGAACACGAACTCGGTGTCGGCTTTGCGGCTGATCAGGAAGAAACGCACAGCGTCGCGGCTGGTCCAGTCGATCAGGTCGCGCAGCGTGACGTAGCTGCCGGCGCGTTTGGAGAGCTTGACCTCCTGGCCGCCCTTCATCACCGTGACCATCTTGTGCAGCACGTAGTCCGGGTAGCCGGGCGGGATGCTGACGCCGGCGGCCTGCAGCCCGGCGCGCACCCGCGCGATCGTGCCGTGGTGGTCGGTGCCCTGGATGTTGATCGCCCGCGTGTAGCCGCGGCTGAACTTGTCGATGTGATACGCGACGTCGGGCACGAAGTAGGTGTACGAGCCGTCGGACTTGCGCATCACGCGGTCTTTGTCGTCGCCGTAGTCGGTCGTGCGCAGCCACAGCGCGCCGCCTTCTTCGAAGGTCTTGCCGGCCGCCACGAGCCGCTGCACCGTCTCATCGACGCGGTGGGTCGTGTACAGGCTGGACTCGAGGAAATAGTTGTTGAAACGCAGCCCGAAGGCCTGCAGGTCGAGGTCCTGCTCGTGGCGCAGGTAGGCGACGGCGAACTGGCGGATGCCGTCGAGGTCGTCCGGGTCGCCGGACGCGGTGAACTCGCGGTCGTCGGCCTTCACGGTCTTCTTCGCGAGGAAGTCGGCGGCGATGTCGGCGAGGTAGTCGCCGTTGTAGGCTGCGTCCGGCCACTGCGGGTCGCCGGGTTCGAGGCCGCGCAGGCGGGCCTGCACCGACACCGCCAGCGTCGCGATCTGCACGCCGGCGTCGTTGTAGTAGAACTCGCGCGTGACCTGCGCGCCCTGCGTTTCGAACAGGCGGCAGATCGCGTCACCAAGTGCGGCCTGACGGGCGTGGCCCAGGTGCAGTGGGCCGGTCGGGTTGGCCGAGACGAATTCAACCAGCACGTGTTCGCCGCTGTCGGGTCGCATGCCGAAGCGTTCGCCGGCGCCCAGCACCTCGGCCACGATCGCCTGCTTCGCGGCGGCTGTCAGCCGCAGGTTGATGAACCCCGGCCCGGCGATGTCCATGCCGGCGATGAAACGCTGCGCGGCCGGCGTGCGGCCGAGCGCGTCGATCAGGGACTGCGCGACCTCGCGCGGGTTCTTCTTCAGCGGCCGAGCCAATTGCATCGCCGCGGTGACCGCGAGATCGCCGTGGCCGGCCTGCTTGGGGGATTCGAACGCGGCGGGCACCGTCGCGCCGGGGCTGACTTCCTGGATCGCTTCGGACAGAGCGTGGAGCAGCGCCTGTTTGGCTTCAATCATGGTGCGGTTTCAATCATTCCTTGAATTCTACGTTTGACCCTTGCTGCAGCGCGGCAGATACAAGCCGTTGCGACAGGCCGACCGAACGAGCGCAGGATTACACGGTTTTTGTGCCCCTGATTCGGCCGCTGCGGTCAAGCTGGCGAGTGAAGATGACGGGCCGGGCTCACTCCGGCTGAAACGCCCATGTCCACTCTTGCCGGCCCCGCCGATCTGGCCCTCGAACCTCCGGAATTGCCTGTGCAAGTCGGCAAGTACCGCGTGCTGCGCAAGCTGGGCGAAGGCTCGACCAGCGAAGTCTTTCTTTGCCATGACGACTTTCACGGTCGCGACGTGGCGATCAAGCGTGTGCGCGTCGCTTCGGGCGATCCGGTGGACGGCCGCTATTCGGAGCGCTTCTTCGCCGCCGAGGCGGCGCTCGTCGGCCGGCTGCACCATCCCAACGTCGTGCAGATCTTCGACGCGGTGGTCGATCCCGAGGGCGCCTACCTCGTGATGGAATACGTCAACGGCTGCACCTTGCGGCCGTATTGCCGCGCCGACCAACTGCTGTCGCTGGAGCTGATCGTCGAAATCGGCTTCAAGTGCGCGATGGCGCTCGGCTACGTGTACCGGCAAGGCCTGATCCACCGCGACGTGAAGCCAGCCAACCTGCTCGCCGTGATCAACAACGGCAACATCACCGACGTGAAGATCAGC
Organism: Piscinibacter sp.; assembly: GCA_035513255.1. Lineage (GTDB taxonomy): Bacteria > Pseudomonadota > Gammaproteobacteria > Burkholderiales > Burkholderiaceae_C > Albitalea. The sequence continues at coordinate 3,119 of DATKCI010000252.1, forward strand.
GACTTCGGCAGCGCACTCAACATGGCCTCGGAGACCACGCAGGTCTACCGCGTGGGGTCGCTCGCTTACATGTCGCCCGAGCAACTCGACGGCAGCACGCTCGACTGCCGCGCCGACATGTACTCGCTGGGCGCC
>DATKCI010000253.1:0-8319 GCA_035513255.1 Piscinibacter sp.
GGGGGTGACGGGGCGGGGGGGGGTGACGGGGCGGGGGGTGACGGGGCGGGGGGTGACGGGCTACTGCGGGGTGACTCCGGCTACGACGTCGCCCGCCGCCGCACGCAGTCGATGTACTTCTCGCCGTCCGGCGGCAGCCCGCTGCGCTGCGAGGTCCACATCATCTCGCCCAGGCACTCCATGACCTCGTGCTGCGCGTCGTGCGCCGATCCGCGGCGCACGACCAGCAACTCGAACGCCTGCTTGATCCCGCGCGGCTGGTCGATGCTGACCTGCTCGCTGATCGACAGGTGCATCGACAGGTGCAGGAACGGATTCGTGCGACCCGCTTCGACGTCGAACACCGCCGCCAGCGCAGCGTCGACGTCGCCGAGATCGGCGTGGTATTCCGGATGCGCGGCGATCCAATCGGCGGCCACGGTTTCGAGTGGCGTCATCGGCACGCCGTCGCGCTGCTTGCGGTAGGCCTCGCAAAAGAATCGCCGGACGTCGTTCTGGGAAGGGGCAAACATCGCAGAATTGTCGCCTCCCTGCCCTCCCCCTCTTCCTTGACCTTCCCGCTGATCACCGACGCCTCGTTCTATGCCGTCGCCGTGCCGGCCGTGCTGCTGATGGGGCTGTCAAAGAGCGGCTTTCTCGGCGGTTTCGGGTCGCTGGCGGTGCCGCTGATGGCGCTGGCCGTGCCGGTGCCGCAGGCCGCGGCGGTCATGCTGCCGCTGCTGTTCGTGATGGACGCGGTCGGCCTGCAGCAGCTGTGGCCGCATCGCGACCGCGCGCTGCTTCGGTTGCTGCTGCCGGCGGGGCTGATCGGCACCGTCGTCGGCACCGTGCTGTTCGGCGTGCTGTCGGTCAAGACGGTGGCCGCGGTGGTCGGCGGGCTGACCTTGCTGTTCCTGGCACAGCGTCTCTTGTTCCCGCCGCGCGCCGATGCGCCGCCGCCCCCGCGGGCGCTGGGCTTCGTGCTCGGCATCGCCGCCGGCTTCACGAGCTTCGTCGCCCATGCGGGCAGCCCTCCGGTCAACGCCTACGTGCTGCCGCTGCGGCTGCCGCCGCTCACCTTCGCGGCGACGATGGCGGTGTTCTTCGCGGCGGTGAACCTGTCGAAATGGATCCCGTACGCCTGGCTCGGCCTGATCGACGGGCGCAACATGTCGACCTCGCTCGCGCTGATGCCGCTGGCGCCGCTCGGCGTGTGGCTGGGCGTGAAGCTCACGCGGCGCATCGCGTCGACATGGTTCTACCGCATCGCCTACGGCGGCATGTTCCTCACCGGCACGAAGCTGCTGTGGGACGGCTTGCGCTGAGCTTCAGCGCGCCTTCTCGACATAGGGCTCGACGGCCGCCGCTTCCATCCGATAGCCGCTCACACCCATCACCGTGTCCGACGCCGCGGTTTTCAGCTTGCCGCTGACCCACACCGTGTCCATCGACTGCATGCCCTTGCGGGCGCGCGGCATGACCACGTGGACGATCTGGTTGGCCGGCGGCGGCGGCGTGTGGATGCAGGCGCCGAAGTACGGCACCAGCAGGAACTCCTTCATGCCGGCCTTGGTTTCTTCGAGCGGCACGACGTAGCCGGGGATGCGCACGGCCGCGCCGTTCAAGGCCGGGTTGGTCGGCGCCTTGTCCCACACCTCGCGCATGCGCCTGAGCATGTCCATCGCACGCGGGTCGGCGTCGGACATCACGCCGAGGTCCATCTCGCGGAGTTCCTTGGCCGGGTCCCAGCCGGCGGGCACCAGTTCGTCCCACGACAGTTCGCGGAAACCGCTGGCCGCCGACGCCGCGCCACCGGCCTGCGCGAACGCAGCGCCGCTCGTCGCGACGATGAGCGCCAGCGCAATCGATCGGATGAAGCTCATTCAGGTCCTCGGTGACAGGCCGTCCGCCAGCGACAGCCGGTAAGCGCGCCAGGCCGGCGCCAGGCTCGCCAGCAGCCCGGTGGCCACGACGGCGGCCAGCAGCCATCCCTGTGACTCGCCCGGCGCGGAAAGTTTCAATGCGACGCCGAAACGCGACTGTATCCACGGCCCGGCCGCTGCAATCAGCAGCACGGTGAGCACGACGCCGATCGCCGCACCCAGACACGTGATCAGCGCCCCTTCGCCGGCGAGCAGCAGCAGCACATGCCGCGGGCCGGCGCCCACCGCACGCAGCACCGCGAGCTCGCGCCGTCGCTCGTTCAGCCCGGCGAGCACCACCGCGACGAGGCCGGCCAGGCTGACCAGCGCGACCAGGCCCGACAGCGCCAGCAGCACGCGCTCGCCGACACCGACCACGCTCCACAGTTCGTCCAGCGCCACCCCGGGCAGCACGGCCATCAGCGGCTCGCCGGCGAAGTCGGCCACGTGCCGCTGCACCGCGAACGCCGCGGCGCGGCTCTTCAGCCCGACGAACGCGGCCGTCACCTCTTTCGGCGCCAGATCGAACTTGCGCGCCTGGTCCGCGGGAATGCGCATGCCGGGCATCGGCGCACCGCCAGCCCAGTCGAGGTGGATCGCCTCGATCGCCGGCAGGCTCACGTGCACGGTGCGGTCCACCGGCGTGCCGGTGCGCGCGAGGACACCGACGACGCTGAACGGCTTGTCCGCGTGCTGGGCGCCGGGGATGGCGCCGACGCCATGGCTGAGCGTGATCGACGCGCCCAGCCGATAGCCGAGGGCCTGCGCGACCTCCGCGCCCGCCACCGCTTCGTACAGCCCGTCGATCCCGCCGCTGAACGGCCGCCCCTGCGCCAGCACGAGCGGTTCGCGATCCCCGTGCAGGAAGCGTTCGAAGTAGTCGACGGTCGTTCCCATCACCGGAAAACCGCGGTGCGAATCGCCGAGCGAAATCGGCACCACCCACGCCACCGCGCGATGGCGCGCGATCGCCTCGAGACTGCTCATGCGGATGTTGTTCGTCGCGCCGCCCAGGTGGAACACCGCGTAGAGCATCAGTTGCACCGGGCCGGTGCGCGCACCGACCACGAGGTCGGTGCCGCTGACCGCCTGCGAGAAGCTGTCGCGCACGTCGACGCGCACGCGGTCGACGGCGAGCAGCAGCAGCGTCGCGAGCGCGATCGACGCAACGACCAGCGACAGCGTGGCGCGCCGGTTCCATGCACTGCGTGCCGCCAGGCCGAGCAAGGGCCTCATCGGAGTGCCTCCTCCGTGCTGCGCACTCCGGCATTCGCCTTGGGAGCGGCCTGGCGGCTCACTGGGTAACCTCCGCGCTACGCGCTGCGGCATTCGCCTTGGGAGCGGCCCGGCGGCTCATGCGACGGCCTCGGGCGCTGCAGCCCGGTTCAGCGACGCCAGCTCGAGCCGGCGATCGAAGTGCGCGGCCAGCCGTTCGTCGTGGCTCACGAACACCAGCGTGCTGCCCGCCTTGCGGCATTGGCCGAGCAGCAGCGCCATGAAGGCCTCGCGCAGCGGCGCGTCCAGCGCCGAGGTCGGCTCGTCGGCGATCACCACCTCCGGGTGGCCGATCAGCGCACGCGCGGCGGCCACCCGCTGCTGCTGCCCAACCGACAGTTGCGACGAGGCGCGGCCCCAGTGGCCGGGCACCAGGCCCACCCGTTCCAGCAGCGAGCGCGCCGCGGCGCGCGGCGTCCCCGCATCGGCCGCGGCCCGTTCACGGCGCAGCCGCGAGAAGCGGCACGGCAGCAGCACGTTGTCGATCGCGTTCAGGTACGGCAGCAGGTTGAACTGCTGGAAGATGTAGCCGACGTGGTCGGCGCGGTGGGCGTCGCGGCGCACGCCGGACAGCGCCGTCCAGTCGGCGCCGAGCAGGCTCACGCGCCCGCCCGCCGGCGACAGCACGCCGGCCAGCAGCCCGAGCAGCGTGCTCTTGCCGCAACCGCTGGGTCCGTGGATGAACACGCTGGCGCCTTGCGCCACCTCGAGCGTGTCGATCGCGAGGCAGTCGGCGTCCGCGCCCGGCCAGGCAAACCGCAGCCGGTCGATCGCTATCACCTCAGCGCACCAGCGAGATGCGCCGGGACGGCCGTTTCAGAACCGCTTTCATCTGCCCCTTCGGAGCGACCACTTGCACGTCGATGCGCCGCATCCGCGGAAACGCCTCGAACAAGCCGACGTCGATGAAGCCGGCGCGCGAGGCGTTCTTGCAGTCGAACTCGTAGAGGCCCTCGATCTCGGCATGGCCGTCGCCGTGGTCCGCGTCCGCTCCGGACCCGAGGGCGAGCGCGGCCGAGTTCAGCTCGGCCTTGACCGGCGTGCATTGCGCGGCGCCGTCGATGGTGAACATCGCGTCCGCGGCCTTCAGCTGCGCAACGGCCGCTTCGGCACGCTGGCGCTCGGCGTCGGTGCGCGCAGCGCGCTCGAAGCCCACCAGGTTGTCCAGCGGCGATTCGAACGACAGCGTGATGCGCTCGCCTTCGACCGCCACGTCCAGCCGCGCGGCGCCGTGCTGGTGCGGCGACGCTGCCATCGCGGGCGCAAGAACGACGAAGGATGACAGCACGGCGAGCAACGCTCGCCGAATCGGCCGGCAGGCGCCAGCTCTCGAACGGGTGAGGTGTTCCATGCGGGCGATGTTACGCAGATCATCGATCCCGCTCAGAAACCGACTGTGCCGACTCGCCCGGCGCGCCGGGTTCCGCCACCCAGCCTTCGCGGACCCGGCGTCCGGCCGTCTGTTCGCGCTCCTGCGCGAACAGCTGCTCCAGCTGCCGGCGGCCCTCCTTGGCCGCGGCGATCAGCTTGCCTTCGTCCTTCCAGTGCGGTGCCATCGTGTCGAGCTGCTGCACCGTGTGCCGGCGAAAGCGCATCGCCAACGTGCGCGCCCGGTGCGGCTCCCAGCCCAGCGTTTCGAGCACGCTGCGCCCGCTCATCAGCGCCGAGTCCAGCGTTTCGCGTTCGATCATCTGCACGCCGAGTTCGCGCAGCGCATAGAGGTGCCGCACGTTGCGCGCACGGGCGACGATCGCGAGCCGGGGGAACTGTTCACGCGCCATCTTCGCCACCGCGAGGCTCTGATTCATGTCGTCGATCGCGAGCACCAGCACGCGCGCCTTGTCGGCGCCGGCATGACGCAGCAGGTCGAGCCGGGTGGCGTCGCCGTAGAAGACGCGCCATCCCCATTTGCGCATCGCTTCGATCTGCTCGGCATCGTGGTCGAGCACGGTCGGCTGGATGCCGTTGGCATACAGCATGCGGCCGACGATCTGCCCGTAGCGGCCGAAGCCGGCGATGATCACCGGCGCGTGCTGCGGTTCGCTCAGCTCCGGCGGCGCGGCGCGTTCGCCGCGCGACAGGCGCGGGATCCAGTACCGGTCCGCCAGCACCAGCAGCAGCGGCGACAGCAGCATCGAGATCGCCACGACAGCGACCAGCAGCGAGCTCGCCGAGGCCTCGATCACGCCCGCCTGCGCCGCCGCCTGGAACACGACGAAGCCGAATTCGCCGCCTTGTGCGAGCAGGATGAGAAACACCGGCCATTCACCTGTCGGCAGCGGGATGACACGCGCCATCGCCCACAGCACCGCCGCTTTCAGCAGCATGAATCCGAGCACCAGCAGCGCCACCAGAACCGGCTGCTCGCGAATGACCGCGAAGTCGATGCTCATGCCCACGGCGATGAAGAACAGCCCGAGCAGCAGCCCCTTGAACGGCTCGAGATCGGTTTCCAGTTCGCGGCGGTACTCGCTTTCGGCGAGCAGCACGCCGGCGAGAAACGCACCCAGCGCCATCGACAAGCCGACGGCCTGCATCAGCGCCGCGGTCGCCACGACGAGCAGCAGCGATGCGGCGGTGAAGATCTCCGGCGTGCGGCTGCGGGCAATCCAGCGCAGTGCGGGGCGCAGCAGCAAGCGCCCGCCGAGCACGATCGCCGCGACGACGGCGATCGCCTTCACGGCACCGGACCAGCCGCCGTCGACGGCGTCCGCCGCGCCCGACACCGCGAGCAGCGGAACCAGCGCAAGGATGGGGATCGCCGCCACGTCCTGCAGCAGCGCCACGCTGAGCACCGTCTGCCCCGAGCCGGTGGCCGTCAGGTTGCGTTCGGCCAGCACGCCCAGCCCGATTGCGGTCGACGACAGCGCGAGGCCCAGCGCGGCGACCAGCACGAGCCGCCCATCGACCCCGGCCAGCATGCCCACGCCGACCATCAGCAATGCCGAACCGAACAACTGCACGCTGCCCCAGCCGAAGATCGGCCGCCGCAGCGCCCACAGCCGCCGCGGCTCCAGCTCCAGGCCGACGAGGAACAGCATCAGCACGACGCCGAACTCGGCGAAGTGCAGCACATGCGACGGTTCGCTGACGAAACGCAGCCCGAAGGGGCCGATCAGGATGCCCGCGCCGAGGTAGCCGATGATTGAGCTCAGGCCGAGCAGCCGCGCGACCGGCACCGCGACGACCGCGGCGGCCAGGTAGACGAGTGTGTGAGTGAGCCAGCCGCCGGCTTCCATCAGATCGCCTCCGCCGGCCGTTCAGCGGCCGGAACGTCGCACGCCGGGCACTCGTCGAGCGCGTCGAGCTCGGGCCAGGCCGGATAGCTCGCGAGCCGCTGCGCATAGACGGCCGCGTGCTCGGCGATCTCCGCGTCGCCCGCGCGGTGCGCCGCATGCAGCATCTGCGGCGGCAGGAAGCGCATGCCGCACAGCGCCGCCGTCTGTTCGTACGGCGGCAGGAAGGCGTCGAAGAAGTAGCGGTTGTAGCCGTCCGGCCGGTACGACGCCTGCGTCCCGCCGGTGGAGCCGACGAACCACAGGTCCTTGCCCCGCAGCGCCGTGCCGCCCGGTCCGTAGGCCCAGCCGAAACCGAGCACCTCGTCGACCCACAGCTTCATCAGCGGCGTCATGCCGTACCAGTGGATCGGGTGCTGCCAGACGACGAGCCGGGCACGCTCGAGCCGTGCCCGTTCGGCCTCGGCGTCGATCAGGTAGTCGGGATACAACGCGTAGATGTCGCGCACGTCGACCCGCGTTTGCAGCTCGCCGGCCACCCGCATCAGCGCGCGGCCGACGCGCGAGTGGTGCAGGTCCGGATGGGCTGCGATGACGAGGATGTCGGGGGTCGGGGCGGTGGATTCATGAGGCATGGCGCGGGGTTAGTCTCGATATCGGGGCTGGCGGGCGCCGGTAACATAACCTGAAAGCGCAGCACGAGGAGACGAGATGCCGGTGATCGTGGTCGCCAACCCCAAGGGAGGCGTCGGCAAGAGCACGCTGTCGACCCAGATCGCCGGCTGGCTGGCGTCCAACGGCCATGCGGTGATGCTCGGCGACGTCGACCGTCAGCAGTCGTCGCGCACCTGGCTCGGGCTGCGGCAGGCGGGCTTGCCGGCGATCAAGCCATGGGACGTCGCGCACGACGAGGTCGTGCGCCCACCCAAGGGCACCACCCACGTCGTGCTCGACACGCCCGCCGGCCTGCACGGCAAGCGCCTGGAGGCCGTGATGAAGCTGGCCGACAAGGTGCTGGTGCCGCTGCAGCCGAGCATCTTCGACATTCACGCCACCCATGCCTTCCTGCGCGAACTGGTGACGCACAAGCGCGGCAGCAAGCAGCGCATCGGCATCGTCGGCGTGCGCATGAAGGAAGGCACGATTTCGGCCGACCAGCTGCGCCACTTCCTCGGCGGGCTGGACGTGCCGGTGATCGGCTACCTGCGCGACACGCAGAACTACGTGCACCTCGCCGCCCGCGGCCTGACGCTGTGGGACGTGGCGCCAGGCCGCGTGCAGCGCGATCTCGAGCAGTGGCAGCCGATCGCCGAATGGCTTTCCACCTGAAGCCTGCCTGTCGCCCGCGTGAAAGCGCGCGCTGCGCAAATGCGCGATGCTGGCGCGATTTCCGCTTCCTTCGAGGACCCCGATGAGACGTTTCGAGCAACTCACCGATCTGCAGGCCCTGGTGGGGCAGGAGATCGGCATCAGCGACTGGATCACCGTCGACCAGCAGCGCATCGCCCGGTTCGCCGACGCCACCGGCGACCACCAATGGATCCACGTCGATCCGGTGCGCGCAGCGGCCGGCCCCTACGGCACCACGGTGGCGCACGGCTTTCTGACGCTGAGCCTGCTGCCGGAGATGTCGGCGTCGGCCTTCGCGGTCGATCAGGTCAGGATGGGCGTCAACTACGGGCTCAACCGCGTGCGCTTTCCGGCGCCGGTGCCGGTGGACAGCCGGCTGCGCGGCCGCTTCAAGCTGCTGGCCTACGAGGTGATCGACGGCGGGGCGCAGCTCACCGTCGAAGTCACGATAGAGCGAGACGGGACGACCAAGCCCGTGTGCGTCGCCGAATCAGTGACACGGCGCTTCGTGTAACACCGTCAACCCGGCGTTCGCCCCTATGCGTGAACCTGCCGTC
>DATKCI010000254.1:0-10177 GCA_035513255.1 Piscinibacter sp.
CGGGGTGACGGCGCGGGGTGACGGTGCGGGGTGACGGTGCGGGGTGACGGTGCGGGGTGACGGTGCGGGGTGACGGTGCGGGGTGACGTGGTGCGGGGATTGCATCCGCACCACGTCACCCCGTGAACACCGTCAACACGCCGGTATAGCCATACAGGTGGTGGCGCGCGATTTCGCCGCTGGCGAAGAAGCCGACCAGCGGCACGTCGCCGAGCGCGTGGCGGACGATCGCCAACTCGGCCGACGGGGCGCCGAAGTGCGCGCCGCCGCGTCCGGCGCAGCTGACGTAGACGGCGCCGGCGATGCGGCGGGCCGGGTGGGCGGTGTGCTCGGCGGCGGTGCCTTGCAGCGCGAGCGCCGTCTCCAGCGGCAAGGTCTCCGGCTCCAGCTCTTCGCGGATCTCGCTGCAGATGCGCACCAGGTCGCGCCGCGCCGCCTCGACGTGGCGGCGGCAGAACGCGAGCTGGGTGCCGAGCTGGGCGATGTCGCCGATCGCGATGCCGCGGCGGGCCGGGTCGATGCCGATCAGGTGGCGCACACGCGTGTCGGTGCCGAACTGGCCGGGACGCGCCAGCACGTCGTCGAAGGAGTCGCTCAGGCCGACCAACGTGTGGCGCAGCCGCGAGACGACCTCGCGCGGCTCGTCGGCTTCGAGTTCGAGGTCGCCCAGCAGGCAGTCGAGCGCGGGTTCATCGTCGAGCGTCAGCACGACGTTGCGCTCGCAGGCGGTGACGTGCCGAACCGGCCCGACCGGCTGGCAGCCTTGCGTCACGCGCGAGACCATGGACACGTCGGCGCTGAACGCCACGCCGGACAAACCGCCGTCGAACACGCCCTCGGCCAGGTGCAGGCCGGGTGCCGTCTCGCCGCCGCGGGCCGACGCGAGCCCGCCGAACAGGTAGCCGGTCGACGTGCGTCCCGCCAATTCGCCGATCAGCTCGCCGAGATCCGCCGTGGCCGGATCGGCGTGCACCTGGGCCGTGGCCGCATCGAAGCCGGAATCGCCGACCGTCAGAGGACGCACGCCCGAGAAGATGCGGAAGTGCTCACGCGGCACGTCGCCGAGCATCAGCGACACCGCCGGCTCGCCGACGTACTCGATGCCGTTGCCCGCGATGCCGATGCCGACCGCCCCGACCCACGCGACGTCCGGCCAGCGGCGGCGCGCGTCGTCGAGCAGGGCCTGCGCCTGGCCGGCAAAGGCGTCGGTGAAATACAGCCAGCCGAGCGTCGGTTGGTCGATGGTTTCGGCGGACGTGCGCTGCGCCTCGATCTGCGCCGCGGCAAGCGCCAGCGCCGTCTGCGCATCCGGGTGGGTTGCGTGGGCGTGCAGGAAAAGTTTCATGGTCAGGCTGCCGCAGGACAGGGGCAGCGGGTTGGACTTCAGGTTTTCTTCGCGGTTCGCTTTCGTGCGGTGCCGCGGGCCTTCTGCACCGCCGCGGACGGCGCGGAGGCGGCCTTCTTCAGCGTCTGCCCGGCCACGTCGAAACCTTGCTTGACCATCGCACCGGCCATGTTTTTCGCGGCGTCGGTGGCGCTGTCCTTCATCGCCGTGGCGGCGAGCTGCGTGAACTGCTTGGTCAGCGCACCCCACCACTGCATCGGGTCGACCGGCGGAGTGGCGCCGGATTCCGCAGCGGCCCGGCCGCGCTTCTTCGCTGCCGGTGTGGCGGCTCGCGCGGCCGGCTGCTGCGGCGCCGCGGCCGGTGCGGCCGCCGCCTCGGCCTTGCCCGGCTCGGCACCGCCGGGCATGCGGATCGTCAACGATTCGCGCAGGTCGTCCATCTGCACGTTCATCGTCTTCAGCGTCGACAAGGTCATGCGCTGGACCTCGAGCGCCTGGATTGTTGCGCCGAGCATGCGCGCGTTCTGCTCGAGCCAGAACTGAACCGTGCGCAGCTCTTCGATGCGCCGCTCGAGCTCTTCGGGATTCAGCGTCGGAGCGACCCATTGGCCGATGCTGGGCAGCGCCGAGCCGGCGTTTTTCACCAGCCCTTGCAGAAAATCGAAGCCCGGTACGAGCTTGGTGAACGAGGGGGCTTCGGCCATGGGGGTCTCCGTTCGTGTCGTTGTGCGGACGATTGTGCATGGGGTTACGGGCCGCGCCAACGCATGCTGGCCAAACCGACATGTCGGCGCGCTGAAAGCAAAGGTAGTGGATTGCGCGTTCGAGGGCAATCCATTACCCGGCAGGGACCGAAGGGCTCGATTGGTTCGGCGCAAGCGTCCCGGCGTTCGCCTGGCGTTCGCCGGGATGGATGGCACGGGGCCCGTCACTTGAACGTGACGCGCTCCACCTCGTATCCGAGCTGCGCCAGCAGCGCGGGCAGCCCCCGCGGGCCGATCATGTGCAGGGCGCCGACCGCGGCGAAAACCCGTTTGCCGCCCCGGTGCAACGCGTCGATGCGCCCGGCCAGCGCGGGGTTGCGGCCGTCGAGCAGCCGCTCGTGCAACGCACGTTCCTCGGCGGTGTCGAGGCAGTCGCACCACTGTTCGTAGCGCTCCAGCTCCTGCAGGCGGCCGTCGGCCCAAATCTGCGCGATGCGCTCCAACATCGGCCCGGCCTCGCCGGCCTCGAGGCTGCTCAAGACCTGCTCGACCATCGCTTCGGCCTGCGCGGCGGTGCTTGCATGCAGCAGCTGCAACTGCAACTCGGGCGATTCCAGCGAGGCCACGGGCTTTTTCAGCTCGCGGCCCAGGTCCGCGAGCACCATGTCGATCGCGTAGGCCGGGTCGAGGCCGTCGCGGCGGCCGGCCATCACGATCAGCGTCGTGGCGATCATCTCGGGCGACATCGCGGCCATCAGCTGCTCCGGCAGGCAGGCCGACTTCAGCTGCGCCTTCATGCGCGCGGCGAGCGGCGCGCTCAGCGCGCGATCGGGCCGAGGCGCCATGCCGGCGCGCAAGCGCTGCACGATGTCGGGATCGAGCATGTCGAGCTCGAGCGCGATCACGTCGCTCGCGCGCACCGCGTCGAGCACGGCGGAACCGGGCCACAGCCAGTCGAACCTCGCGACGTGCACGGTGCCGTAGAGATAGGAGCTGCGGCCGTCCTTGCGGATGCGCCACAGGAAGCCGCGGTCGCGCGCGGCTTGCCGGCCCGCTTGCGCCTGCTCCTGCGTCGGCATTTGCGCCGACGGCGGGCAGGCGTCGGCGGTCTGTGCGGCGGTTGGCAACCCGACGGCGAGCGCGGCCGCCCCGAGCAGCGCGGCGGCGAAGCGGCGTATGAGGTTCATGGCCCTTAAGGCTGCGGCGCACCGAGCTCGATGGTCAGCACGCCGTCTCGCTGGCGCCAGTGCAGCCGGCCGAGCACGTTCATGCCGAGCAGCGGGAAGTCCAGCGCCGGCAGCGCGACCACGCGCAACTGCTCGGCGCGCACGCCGCCTTGCAGCACCACGTCGGCGCGCGACTCGCGCCCGCGCACGACGCCGCCGGCGGTGTTGGACTGCACATGGGCCATCAACGGCAGGTCGAGCTCCTGCGCCAGCGCCATCGGAATCGCGGTGCCGCTGGCGCCGGTGTCGACGAGGAAGTCCACCGGCCGGCCGTTGATGGTGCCGGGCCAGTGGTAGTGCCCGTCGGCCGCACGGTGGATCTCGATGGTGCCGTCGTCGATCTGGAAACGCGTCTGCTTTTGCGCGTGCTGCCACCACTGGACGCCGAGAAACAGCGCGACACCGACCAGCAGCCAGACGGTGACGATCTTCAGCGTGTGCGGGGGTTCGTTCGCCATGGGGCCGGATTCCGTCTCGCCGCTCAGCGCGCCGGCGAGGCCATCTTTTGATTGATCGCGCCGAACACGCTCATCCCGTCGGCGGCCTTCATCTCGATGCGGATCGTGTCGCCGAACTTCATGAACTCGGTCTTCGGCTCGCCGCCTTCGATCGTCTCGATTGCGCGCTTCTCGGCGATGCACGAATAACCGCGCGACCAGTCCTTGTTGCTGACGGTGCCCGAGCCGACGATGCTGCCGGCGCGCACGTTGCGCGTCTTGCAGATGTGCGCGATCAGCTGGCCGAAGTGGAAGGTCATCTCCGGCCCCGCGTCGCACAGGCCGACGCGCTTGCCGTTCCACACACTCTCGAGCTTCAGATGCACGCGGCCGCCTTGCCAGGCGGCGCCGAGTTCGTCGGGTGTGACGGCGACCGGGCTGAACGCGGTGGCCGGCTTGCTCTGGAAGAAGCCGAACCCCTTCGCCAGTTCGGCCGGGATCAGCTGGCGCAGCGAGACGTCGTTGGCGAGCACCAAGAGGCGGATGCCTTCCAGCGCTTCGTCGGGCGAGCTGCCCATGCTGACGTCGGCGGTGATCACCGCAACCTCCGCTTCGAAGTCGATGCCGAAGTCTTCGCTCGCAACGATCACGTCGTCGCAGGGCCCGAGAAAGTCGTCACTGCCGCCCTGGTACATCAGCGGGTCGCTGTAGAAGCTCTCCGGCACCTCGGCGCCGCGTGCCTTTCGCACCAGCTCCACGTGGTTGATGAACGCCGAGCCGGCGGCCCACTGGTAGGCGCGCGGCAGCGGCGCGGTGCACATCGCGGGGTCGAAGGCGAACGCGTGGCGCGCCTTGCCGTGGTTCAGCGTCTGCGACAGCTCCTCGAGCTGCGGTGACAGGAACCCCCAGTCGTCGAGCACCTGCTGCAGGCGCGTCGCGATGCCGGTCGCATAATGGGCCGTGCTCAGGTCGCGCGAGACGACGACGAGTTGGCCGTCGCGCGATCCATCCTTGTAGCTTGCGAGTTTCATGAGGCGGTGGGCGCAGTGCCCGCTGTTTTCCCGACCCGCCATTGTCGATGTTCAACGAAGTACCCTCCTGGCGCCGCCTTCCCACCCTGTCGGTCCTGCTGACGCTGGCGATGCACGCCGGCCCGGCGATTGCCGACGACGGCCCCGCGCCCGACCTGCCGGTGTACCGCGCCCAAATGGCGCCACCCGCCACGCTGAGCTACCAGATGCGAAACGGCTGGATGTCGGGCAGCGGCGACCTGCACTGGCGTCCCACCGCGCCGCGCTACGAAGCGCGCCTGGAGGCGCAGGTCGCCGGCTTGCATGTGCTGACCGAAACGAGCACCGGCCGTGTCGATGCCCACGGCCTCGCGCCGCTGCGCTACACCGACAAGCGCATCCGCCGGGCGCTGACGGCGGCCGACTTCCAATGGGACCAAGGCAAGATCACCTACGCCGGGTCGCATGCCGAGGTCCCGTTGCCGGCAGGCGCGCAGGACCGGCTGAGCTGGATGATGCAACTCGGCGCCGTGCTCAATGCCGAGCCGCAGCATGCCCGGCCGGGCGGCAGCGTCGCTTTCCTCGTGACCGGCGCACGCGGCGACGCCGACCCCTGGGTGCTTCGATACGGCGGTGTCGAGACGCTGCAGACGCCGATCGGGTCGCTCCGTGCCGTCAAATTTACACGGGCCCCTCGCCAGCCTGGCGACAAACGCGTCGAAGTGTGGCTCGCCACGGCGCACCACCACCTGCCGGTGCGAGCCCGTTTCACTGCCTCGGCGGACGGCGACGTGTTCGAATTGCTGCTGCGCGACATGCACATTCCGTGACCGGGGGCGGCGATGTGCTTGCGCACTGCACCATGCGCGGGCGCCTTGGACGTGTGAACCGGCACACCCTGACCCTTGCGGCCCCGGGGTGATGTGTCGGCGGCTGGCTTGAAATTTGCGTTGAAGGACTCAAGTGCCTTTGGGCCAGAGGAGTTCTCGATGCAGATGCTTTACAACTCAGACAGTTTCGCCGTCGTGATGTTCGACGTGACGGATGAATCCGTCACGGCCGGCGACAACCCGATCAACCGCGGCGGGTACGAGATCGTCGACAAGTTCGCACGCAAGGAAATCTTCATCGAAGGTGCCCTGGCGCAGAGCTTCAAGGAAGGTGTCGAGGCGCTGATCGAAAGCGCACCTTCCGAGGAAGAGATCGACGAGTACCTCGGCCGCTTCTCGTCGCTGATGCAGCACCCGGTCGTATTGCACTAGCTGGCTGCGCGGCGCCGGCTGAGCGAATCGAGGGCCCCAGCGGGGCCCTCGCTGTTTTGCAATCACGCAATTTCTCACGCTTGTCCGGGCCCGGTCGGGACCCGGATGACAAGGGCTTGTCGCTTGGCGTACGCTGCGCCAAGATGTTCCGACGTGTCCCCCCGCTGGAGGAGACCATGGCCAAGACCGTCAACGATGCACGCGTGCTGCTGTCGCCCGGCCTCAAAGAGGCACCGGTGCTCGACCGCATGTGTTCGCAGTTCGTGCTGACGCTGACCATGCGCCACGTCGGGCGCTTCAACCTTCGGCGCGACTGGAACAGCCTGCTGTCGCTGACCGGCCGCCACCTGGTGTGGCCGGTGTCGGTGCTCGCACGCTTGCGCGAGTTCCTGAACGCCCGCTGCAAGGGCAACGAGCAGTGGCGCGGCCACGAGGCGCTGAGCCACGAGGTCTTCATGGAGCGCCACGGCGGCTGGCGCGGCCCGTACGAAGAAGCGACCCTTTTCTTCTACGTCGACGAATACATCAAGGACGCGCCCAAGGACCTGCTCGCGGTGCTCGGCGCCACCGCCGACTGGCTGGACCGCAGCCTGAAGAAGGAATCCACGCTCGTCGAGAAGAACATCGACGCGTTGGCCGGGCTGTTGCAACTGAACCCGGCCGAGCGCGCGCTGCTGCTGTACGGCACGCTCGCGCGCTACCAGCGCGACCTGCGCGGCCTGCTGGTCGAGTTCAAGGTGTCGAACGCGCAGGAGGCGTATGCGGCGATCGCGTCGGTGGCCGGCGTCAACGAGACCGAGGTCGCCGAGGCCTTGCGGGCCGGCTCGCGGCTCGAACGCATCGGCATGGTCGAGAACCTGATCTCCGAGCACAACATCACCGACCTCGCGGACCTGATGAAGGTCAGCGAGCAGCTGCCGCCGGTGTTGATGCGCAAGTACGAAGGACCGTCGGACCTGATGGCGGTGTTCACGCGGCCGGCCACGCCCAGCGAGCTGACGCCGGCGGACTTCCATTACGTCGGTGACGACCAGAAGGTGCTGACCGCGATGCTGAAGAACGCGGTTGCGAACAAGGAGCCCGGCGTCAACGTGCTGCTCTACGGCCCGCCCGGCACCGGCAAGACCGAGCTCGCGAAGGTCGCGGCGCAGGCGGCCGGCCTCGAGCTGTACGAAGTCGAATACGCCGACCGCGACGGCAACTCGCTGTCCGGACGCGACCGCTACCGTTCGCTGCAGATCAGCCAGGTGTTCCTGAAGGGCGGCAGCAACGTCGGCCTGCTGTTCGACGAGGTCGAGGACGTGTTTCCGCCAATCTCCACCGACGCCGCGCAGCTGATGGCGCGCCTGGACACCGGCGATGGTGCGTTGAGCGGCAGCGTCAGCGGCAAGGCCTGGGTCAACCAGATCCTCGAGACCAACCCGGTGCCGGTGATCTGGGTCACGAACCGCATCGAGCAGATCGATCCGGCATTCCGCCGCCGCTTCCAATATCACCTGGAGTTGAAGAGCCCGCCGCCGGGCGCGCGCGAAGCGCTGGTCACGCGCGCGCTGACCGGCGTGCCGGTGTCCGAAGGTTTTGCCGCCAAGCTGGCCGAACGCAAGGGACTGACGCCGGCGCAGGTGCGCACGGCGGTCAAGTTCGCGCGGCTCGCAGGCGACGCCGGCGAGGTCGAGGCGCTGATCGAGCGGCAGATCGGCAACGCCGACAAGGCGCTCGGCAACCTGCAGGGCGGGCGCGGCGCGCGGCATGTCGTGACGACCTACGACCTCGGCCTCGTCAACCTCGAAACGCGCTTCGAGGTGCCGAAGATCATCGAGGCGCTGCGCCGCAAGGGCCTGGGCACGCTGTGTTTCTACGGGCCACCCGGCACCGGCAAGACGGCGCTGGCCGAGCACATCGCGCAGCAGTTGCAGCGCCCGCTGCTGATCCGCCAGGCCTCCGACATCGTCAGCAAGTTCGTCGGTGAAACCGAGCAGAACATGGCGGCGATGTTCGAGGAAGCGCAGGCGGAGCAGGCGGTGCTGCTGCTCGACGAGGCCGACAGCTTCCTGCGCAGCCGCCGCATGGCTGAGCGCAACTACGAGGTCAGCGAGGTCAACGAAATGCTGCAGGGCATGGAGCGCCACGCCGGCGTGTTCATCTGCACGACCAATCTGTTCGACGAGCTCGACGAGGCGGCGCTGCGGCGCTTCACGTTCAAGATCCGCTTCAAGGCGCTGACCGCGCCACAGTGCGAACGCATGTTCATCGTCGAGGCGCTGGCCGGCGAGGCGCAGGCGCTGACAGCCGAGCAGCGCGAGCGCCTGGTGGCGCTGGACCAGCTGGCGCCGGGCGACTTTGCCGCCGTCAAGCGGCAGGTCGACATCCTCGACATCGCTTTCGAACCGGACGAGTTCCTGTCGCAGCTTGAGTGCGAGCACCGGGTGAAGCCGGAAGTGCGGCAGCGGCGCAGCATCGGCTTTCGGCGTTGAGCCGCAGCCGCCCGCGCTGAAGAGGCCGCAACCCGTTATTCCTGCACGCCGTGTGCTGCCGCGCGGGGGGTGCGGCAGCGCACGCGCGTCGCCGGCATAGCAGACTGCGGGTCGAGAACATCGCTTCATGACCCCGACTCTTTCCGTGTTTGCGCTTCCGGCAGCGGCGGGCCTGCCGCTGCGGCTCGCGCTCGCCGGGGCCATGCTGTGGGTCGCGTCGCTGCTCGCGCTGCGGGTGGCCCAACGGCTGGACCGCAGCGATCCGCGCTTGAGCCGAAGCTGGCTCGTGAGCGGGTCGGTCATCGTCGGCGCCTGCACCTGGGCCGGGCTGCTGTGCGCCGTGCTGGCTGCCGGCGGTGCCGCTGCCTGGCCGCCGGGGAGCGCCGCGTTCGCGCTGCTGCTGGCCGTCGCCGGGGCGGCGGCGGCGCTGGCGTCGACGGCCAGCGGTCGCCGCGCGCATCGGCACCTGGGCACCGCCGCCGGCGCGATCCTGTTCGTCGGCACGCTCGCCACCTGGGCGCAGGGGCTCGGCTGGAAGACGCCGGTGGCGGCGGTCCTGGCGGCCTTGCTGCTGGCGTTCGCCGCGCAGGCGGTGATGCTCGCCGTGCTGGTGCACTGGCAGCGCAGCCAGCGCGAGGCGCCGCTGGCGCGCAGTGCCCGCATGGCGCTGGGGCTGGCCGCGTTGAACCTGCTGCCGCTGGCCGCGGTGTTTTCCGCGCTGCCGATGCCAGCGCCGGCAGCTGCCGGCGTCGAGCTGCTGTTCGCGCTTCTTGCCGCCGCGATGGCGGCGTTGGCGCTGGAGGCGCAGCGCATGGAAGGCCACCTGGTCGGCAAGCACCAGATGTTGGGCGTCCAGCTGCAGCAGGCCAACGCGAATCTGCAGCGCACGCCTTTGTCGGATCCGTTGACCGGTCTGCTGAGCCGCCTGGGCCTCGAAGCGGCGCTGCGCCAGGCCGCGACCGGGGCCGAGAGTCAGGGCAACCGCGTCGCACTGCTGGCGATCGGGCTGGACGGATTCAAGAGCGTCAACGACTCGTTCGGCCACGCGCTCGGTGACAGCCTGCTGCGCGAGGTCGCGCGCAGGCTGGTCGAGCAGGGCGCGGGTCTCGTCACGCCGCCGAAGACCATCGCCTACCAGCTCGCCCGGCTCGGCGGCGACGAATTCGTGCTGATGCTGCAAGGCCACATCGATCGGCCCGCCGTCGGGCGTGCGGCGCACCGGCTGCTGGAGGCGCTCGACGGTCCGATGATCTGCGACGAGCACGAGCTGCGGCTGTCGGCGTCGATCGGCGTGGCGTGTTTTCCCGAGGACGGCGGTGCCTCGAAGCTGATCGCCCGCGCCAACGCGGCGATGCAGGCGGCCAAGGCGGCCGGCGGCTCGACCTACGTGACCTTCGAGCCGCGCATGCAGGACGACGCGCGCGATCGCCATGAGCTGTTGCGCGACCTGCGCCACGCGATCGCGAACAAGGAGCTGGAGCTGTTCTACCAGCCGAAGATCGACGCCCGCAGCGGCCAGGTGACCGCGGCCGAGGCGCTGCTGCGCTGGCACCATCCGGTGCGCGGCATGCTGAGCCCCGACCTGTTCGTGCCGCTGGCCGAGCGCCACGGGCTGATCGGCGCCTTGGGCAACTGGGTCATCGAAGATGCCTGCCGGCAGGCCGGCGTGTGGCGCGAACGCGGGCTGAAGATGCGCGTGGCGATCAACCTGTCGGTGTT
>DATKCI010000255.1:0-7844 GCA_035513255.1 Piscinibacter sp.
GGTGCAAGAGGCGATGGCCATGGAACCCAAGCCGGTTCACGTGCCGCGCGAGCCGAAGCCGCTCGTCTCGATCGACGAAGGGCCGCTGGTGCTGGTCGAGACCCGCAAGGACCTGACGCAGTTCAAGCTGCCGTTCGAGAACGCGCAGGGGTCGCAGCCGCAGGCTTGATGTCGATCGACTCCTTCCCCCAAGTGGAGGAAGGAGTCGACGGGCCTACGGCAGTCTTTCGAGGGCCTGCTGATACGTCGGATGGTGCATCAGCTCGTCCCACGGCATCGGCGCGCTCTGCGGCAGGAGATCGAGCCGCCGCGCTTCGCTGTGCGGGTCGGCGTGCCAGCGGCCCTGCTCGAGAGCCGCCTGCAAGCCGTCGAGTAACACGTCGACCGGCTTCCCGCCGTCGACCTTGGACTGGTTGCATAGCAGCACCATGTCGCAGCCGGCGTTCAGCGCCGCGATGCCGCCTTCCACCGGGTTGCCGGCTACCCTCGCCCCTTCCATGCTCAGGTCGTCGCAGACGATCGCGCCGGCGTAGCCGAGCTTGCCGCGAAGGATGTCCTTCAGCCAGCGCGGAGAAAACCCGGCCGGCAGCTTGTCGACCTTCGGAAATGTCACATGCGCCGGCATCACGCAGGTGAGTCCGGTGGACAGCCAGTCATAGGGTTTGGCGTCTTCGCCGAGGATGGCCGTGAGCGACCGGTCGTCGACGGCGCGTGCGACATGGGAATCGGCGACCGCGTAGCCGTGGGCCGGGAAGTGCTTGCCGCAGTTCGCCATGCCGGCGCGCATGAGGCCGAGCATCAGGCTTTGCGCGAGCATCGTCACGACGCGGGCATCGCGGTGGAAGGCCCGGTCGCCGACGACTTCGCTGCGCTCGTGGTCGAGATCGACCACCGGCGTGTAGCTGAGCTCCACGCCGCAGGCGC
Organism: Piscinibacter sp.; assembly: GCA_035513255.1. Taxonomy (GTDB): domain Bacteria; phylum Pseudomonadota; class Gammaproteobacteria; order Burkholderiales; family Burkholderiaceae_C; genus Albitalea. The sequence goes on from DATKCI010000255.1 coordinate 925, forward strand.
GCAGCTCGGCGCCGAGCACGTAGCCGGCCGACAGCGTCGCGTCGATCGCGCGCATCGGGTCCGTCATCCACAGCGCACCGAACTCGCGCATCGCCGGCAGATGCGTGAAGCCGTCGGTGCGGAAACGCTGCACACGACCACCTTCGTGGTCGACGGTCATCAGGATGTCGGGCCGCAGCGACTTCACTTCGGCCGTCACCTCGGTGAGCTGCCGCCGGTCCTGCCAGTTGCGCGTGAAGAAGATCAGCCCGCCGGTCAGCGGGTGCCGCAGGCGGCGCCGGTCGTCGTCGGTCAGGCTGTGACCGGCGATGTCGAGGATGACGGGGGAATGCTGGATCATGGCGTTTGTTCTTGGGTTTCGACGACGACGAAGCTCGCTGCGTAGTCCGACTCGTCGCTCAAGGTGACGTGCGCGGTGAGGCGCTTCGTCTCGAACCACGATGCGAGCTCGCCGTGCAGCCGGACGCATGGCTTGCCGCTGCGCTCGTTGAGGATCTCGCAGGCGCGCCAGGTCATCGGCATGCGCAGACCCAGCCCGATCGCCTTCGAGAAGGCTTCCTTCGCCGAAAAGCGCGTTGCGAGGTAGGCGATGCCGCGTGCCTCGACCTTCGCCCGGCGATGGCGGAAGACGACCATCTCGTTCGGCCCCAGCACCTTCTCCGCGAAGCGCTCGCCGCGCCGCCCAAGCGTGGCCGCGATGCGCCGGATGTCGCAGATGTCGGTGCCGATGCCGTAGATCATGGATGGGCGAATGCGCGGTGGATGCAGCGCAGGTAGTCCCTCACCGTCTCGCTCAAACCGCGTTCGAGCGCGTCGGCGATCAACGCATGACCGATCGAGACCTCCTGCACCCCCGGCACCGCGATCAGGAAGTCGGTGAGGTTGTCGCGGTTGAGGTCGTGGCCGGCGTTCAGGCCCAGGCCCTCGTGCAGCGCCGCTTCGGCGGTCGCCGTGAAGCCTGCAAGCACGCTGGCCTGCTCGGGGGTGCCGTGCGCACGGGCATAGGTTTCCGTGTAGAGCTCGACACGGTCGGCGCCGAGTTCGCGCACCGCGCGCATCGCCTGCGGTGTCGGGTCCATGAACAGGCTCACCCGCACCCCCAGCGAACGCGCTTCGTCGACCAGCGGCTTCAGCCGCTCGCCGTCCTGCGGGAACAGCCAGCCGTGATCGGACGTCGCCTGATCGGCCGCGTCGGGCACGAAGGTGCACTGGTGCGGACGCACGGCGCGCACGAAGTCCATCAGGTTGTGGAGCGGGTTGCCTTCGATGTTGTATTCGGCCTGCGGCCACTGCGTCAACAGCTCGGCGAGAGCGTGCACGTCGTGCGCGCGGATGTGGCGCTCGTCGGGTCGCGGGTGCACGGTGATGCCTTGCGCGCCGGCCTCGAGCGCGACGACCGCCGCGCGCGTGACACTGGGAATCCCGAGCGCGCGGGTGTTGCGCAGCAGCGCGACCTTGTTCAGGTTGACCGACAGCGCGGTGAAGCCGCGGTGTGCGTCGAGTCCGGTGGTGAGCAGAGGATTCATGGGTGCGTCTCGCTATCGCTCCAGGCTTTGCACGTCGAGCATCACTTGGCGCGTGCGCAAGACCGGCGAACCGAGATGATAGTGAAGCAGGCCGCGCAGCAGCGTCTTCAGTTCAGGCAGCGCGGCGGCACAGGCCTGCTGCAGCGCCGCCAGGCTGCCGTGCGCCAGCGCGGCCTGCAGGCCGATCAGCACGGCGCCGCGAATCTGCACCTCGCCGCCGCGCGGCGACACCACGCCGGCTTCCGGCAGCACGGCGTAGCTCGTGTCCTCGCGCACGTCTTGCCTCGTCAGCGTGACGAGGCTCAGGTCGGGCAGCAGGCCGATCTCCTTCAGCAACGCCACCTCGAACGCCCGCAGCGCGGTCTGGACCTGCACCTCGTCGCGTGCGGCGAGCAGCGGCAAGGTGCCGGCGTAGACGTCGAACAAGGCCGGGTGCGGGTCGTGTCGCGCCATCAGCTTCATCAGCAGCTCGTTCAGATAAAAGCCGCTGAACAGCGCCGCGCCGGTCAGCATCGCCGTGCCGCCGGCCCATTCGGCACTGCGCAGGTTCTGCACTTCGCTCGCCGGCTCGGCATCGTCGGACTTCGTCACTCGCCCGACGCCCACGTGGATGCGCTGGAACGGCAGCAGCACCGAGCGCAGCTGCGAATACGGCCTCTTCGCTCCCTTGGCGGCGACCGCGAGACGCCCCTGCTCACGGGTGAACAGGTCGAGGATCAGGCTGGTTTCGCTCCAGTCGTAGCGATGGAGCACATAGCCGGTGAGCGGAGCGGCCGTGCGGCGCGCGGCGGCCATGGTCAGGCACCGTCACCCCGGCGAAAGCCGGGGTCCACTGTGGGTGCACCACCAGTGGACCGCGGCTTTCGCCGGGGTGACGGCCAGAGGTAGGACAGCGCGCCTCACTCGTAGCCGTAGCTGCGCAGATGCTCTTCGTCGTCGGCCCAGCCGGAGCGCACCTTGACCCAGAGTTCGAGGAACACCTTGGCGTCGAGCAGCGTCTCGAGCTCCTGCCGCGCCTCGCTGCCGATGCGCTTGAGCCGCTCGCCGCCGGCGCCGATGATCATGCCCTTGTGGGCGTCGCGTTCGACGACGATGCTGGCCGCGATGCGGCGCAGGTTGCCCTCTTCTTCGAACTTGTCGATCACCACCGTCGACGCGTACGGCAGCTCGTCGCCGGTCAGGCGGAACAGCTTCTCGCGGATGATCTCGCTGGCGAGGAAACGCTCGCTGCGGTCGGTCAGCGCCTCGGCCTCGTAGAACCAGGACTGCTCCGGCAGGTACGGCTTGACGATGCCCAGCAGCCGCTGCGCGTCGGCGTCCTTCTTCGCGCTCAGCGGAACGAACTCGGCAAACGCGTGGCGCTCCTGCATGCCCTTGAGCCACGGCGCGAGCTCGGCGCGGCGGTGCACGGCATCGAGCTTGTTGGCGATGAGGAACACCGGCTTGCCTTGCATCGATTCGCTTTGCATCAGGCCCAGCACTTTGGCGTCGTCGAGACCGAAGCGCCCGGCCTCGACGACGAACAGCACAACGTCGACATCGGCCAGCACCCCCTGCACCGTGCGGTTCAGCGTGCGGTTCAGCGCCGCGCCGTGCTTCGTCTGGAAGCCGGGCGTGTCGACGAAGACGAACTGCGCTTCGTCGACGCTGCGAATGCCGGTGATGCGGTGGCGCGTGGTCTGCGCCTTGTTCGATGTAATGCTGACCTTCTGGCCGACGAGCGCGTTCAGCAGCGTCGACTTGCCCACGTTGGGCCGGCCGACGATAGCCACCAGCCCGCAGCGTTGCGGCGGGGCTTCGGTGGCGCCTGAAGGCGCGTCGGGTCCGGTCATAGGAGCCTTGCGGAACGGGCGCTCAAGAGCGCAGCGGGCTCTCGTCCGTGGCCTTGAGTGCGTCGAGCATGCGGCGCGCGGCCTCCTGCTCGGCGTGCCGCCGCGAGCGGCCGACGCCTTCGTGCGTGAGACTCAAAGCCGGCACCGAGCATTCGACCTCGAAGGTCTGCGCATGCGCCTGCCCGCGCGTGGCGCTGATGCGATACGTGGGGACTGGCAAGCGGCGTGCCTGCAGCCATTCCTGCAGCTCGGTCTTCGCGTCCTTGCTCCAGCTCGCCACATCGGTCGTCACGATGACCTCGCCGAACATGCGCTGCACCAGGGTGCGGGCGGCATCGAAGCCGCCGTCAACGAAGACCGCGCCGATCACCGCTTCCAGCGCATCGGCCAGGATCGACGCGCGCTGCGCGCCGCCGCCGCGCGCTTCGCCTTCGCTCAGCCGCAATACCTCCGGCATACCCAGCGACAGCGCCACTTTGTGCAGGCTGTCCTCGCGCACCAGGTGCGCGCGCACACGGGTCAGGTCGCCTTCGTCGGAGCCGGCGAAGCGCTCGAACAGCAGGCTCGAGATCGCGAGGCTCAGCACCGCGTCGCCGAGGAACTCCAGGCGTTCGTTGTGGTCGGCCCCGTAGCTGCGGTGCCGCAATGCGCGCTCGAGCAAGCCATCGTCGGCGAAGACATAGCCGAGTCGGGTTTGCAGTGCGGCGAGGCGTGAATCCATTGTGATGAATCGAGAGTCAGCTGCCTTTGGAGCTTCCCTGGTATTTGATCAGCAGGTAGACCGGGCTCATGATTTCCACTTCCTTGTCGTAGGCAAAGCGGATCACGACCTTGTCGTTTTCCTTCGTGATTTCGAGGTCCTTGCCGCTGATCGACTCGATGGAGTATTCGATTTCCTTCTGGCGCTCGAACGCCGCGCGAATCTCCGGCACCGTCGTCAGGCCCTCCGCGGCGATCTTGTCGACCGCTCGGCGGATCGTGGCGAATTCGTTGACCGTCGGGAACACGCGCATCGCGAGCAGCGCGACGAAGCCGATGATGATGGCCCACAACAGCAGCCCGAACAGCGTGACCCCGCGTTGATGGCGGACACCCAGGGCCCCTAGCGACTTGACCGTCATGCCTTCATGCTCCTTATCAACCCTGCACAGCCGTCACTGGAACGCACCGATGCGTCCGAGGTTGCCGAAGTTCATCCAGACGAAGAAGGCCTTGCCGACGATGTTCTCGTCCGGCACGAAACCCCAGAACCGCGAGTCCATCGAGTTGTCGCGGTTGTCCCCCATCATGAAGTAGTGGCCCGCCGGCACCTTGCAAGCGACTCCTTCGGCACTGTAGCGGCAGTTCTCCCGAAATGGGAAGAGCTCGTTGACCGGAAGGTACAGCTGGCGGCTGCGGTCCACCAGGATGCCGTGCTCGGTATCGCCGAACTTCTCGGCGTATTGCTTCTCGAAGCGCAGCGTCTCTTCGTTGAAGAAGTCCGGCAGAGGATTCGTGGGGACCGGCTGCCCATTCAGGTAGAGCTGCTGATTGCGGTAGGCCACTTCGTCGCCGGGTACGCCGACGACCCGCTTGATGTAGTCAATGCCGGTGTCCTTCGGATAGCGGAACACCATCACGTCGCCGCGCTGCGGATCGTTGTTGGCGATGATCTTCTTGTTGATCACCGGCAGCCGCACGCCGTAGTGGTACTTGTTGACGAGGATCAGGTCGCCGACGAGCAGCGTGGGGATCATGGAACCGGACGGGATCTTGAAGGGCTCGAACAGGAACGAGCGCAGCAGGAAGACGACGAGGATCACCGGGAACAGGCCGGCCGTCCAGTCGAGCCACCACGGCTGCGCGAGCAGTGCCTGCCTGGCTTCGCTCACGTCGCCGTCCACCTTGGCGATGCCCTGGCGCGACAGCTCCTGCCGGCGGGCCGCCGCTTGATGCTCCAAGGCGTTCGCCGCCGCCACGCGCCGCGGCGCGAACACGAAGCGCTCGGCCAGCCAGTAGCCCATCGTCACCAGCGTCAGGATGAAGAGCAGCAGCGAAAAATTGCCGGTCCACTTGCCTAGATACCAACCTCCGAGATACACCACGAGGCCACCATAGAGCAAACCCGTCACTGAACTCATTGATGGCGCCCCTCGGCCGACGGGTACGTCGGCCGATCCCCCGGGGGGATGCGGCCCGGCTTGGGAGCGGCCCGGCGCTCGGGCCGCTTCAGGCAAGTTGAAACCTTCATTGATCGTCCACTTGGAGAATGGCGAGAAACGCTTCCTGCGGCACCTCGACGGAGCCGATCTGCTTCATGCGCTTCTTGCCGGCCTTTTGCTTTTCGAGCAGCTTGCGCTTGCGCGAGATGTCGCCGCCATAACACTTGGCGAGCACGTTCTTGCGAAGGGCTTTGATTGTCTCACGCGCGATGATGTTGGCTCCGATCGCCGCCTGGATCGCAACGTCGTACATCTGCCGCGAAATCAGCTCGCGCATCTTCGAAACGACGGCCCGGCTGCGATACTGGCTTTGCGCGCGGTGCACGATGATCGAGAGCGCGTCGACCTTCTCGCCGTTGAGCAGGATGTCGACCTTCACGACGTCGGCGCCGCGGTACTCCTTGAACTCGTAGTCCATCGACGCATAGCCGCGCGACACGCTCTTGAGCTTGTCGAAGAAGTCGAGCACGATCTCGGCCAGCGGCATCTCGTAGGTCAGCATGACCTGCCGGCCGTGATAGGCCATGTTGAGCTGGTTGCCGCGCTTCAGGTTCGCCAACGTCATCACTGGCCCCACGTACTCCTGCGGCATGTACAGGTGCACTGTGACCATCGGCTCGCGGATCTCGGCGATGCGGCCGAGGTCGGGCATCTTCGACGGGTTCTCGACGTGGATGATTTCGCCGTTGTTCAGCTCGACCTCGTAGACCACGCTCGGCGCGGTGGTGATGAGGTCCTGGTCGAACTCACGCTCCAGCCGCTCCTGCACGATTTCCATGTGCAGCAGACCGAGGAAGCCACAGCGAAAGCCGAAGCCCAGCGCCTGGCTGACCTCGGGCTCGTAGCGCAGCGACGAGTCGTTGAGCTTGAGCTTTTCGAGCGCGTCGCGCAGATCCGTGTGCTGATGGGCTTCGACGGGATAGAGGCCGGCGAAGACCATCGGCTTGGTCTCCTCGAAGCCGGGCAGAGGGCCGGCGGGCGGATTGTCGGCGTCGCCGATGGTGTCGCCGACCTTGGCGTCGCCGACCTCCTTGATGTTGCCGACGATCCAGCCGACCTCGCCGGAGGTGAGCTCCTTGCAGGGGATGTGCTTGGGCGTCCGGTATCCCAGCGCTTCCACATCGAACACCTTGCCGACGGCGTTCAACCGGATCCTCATCCCCTCGCGGATGGCGCCGTCGACGACTCGCGCCAGGATGATGACGCCGCGGTAGGCGTCGTACCAGGAGTCGAAGATCAGCGCCCGCAAGGGAGCGTCGGGATCGCCCTTGGGCGGCGGGATGCGCTTGACGATGGCTTCGAGCACATCGGGCACGCCGAGGCCGGACTTGGCGCTGATCATCAGCGCTTCGGAGGCGTCG
>DATKCI010000256.1:0-4168 GCA_035513255.1 Piscinibacter sp.
AGGTGGGGTTCAGTGCGGAGCGGGTGGCGAAGGCGTTGAAGGCGGGGTGATGAATTCTTCCCCTCTCCCTCTGGGAGAGGGTTAGGGTGAGGGCGCGGCGATCGACAAACAGCCGATACTCGCCCACGCCGCAGCCCTCACCCCAGCCCTCTCCCAGAGGGAGAGGGGGCCAGGCGGCGAAAAGTTGGCGCCCATGGGCGAACGCCGGTATCCACCCGCCGTCAACGCCCCGCAGCAGCTACTTCCGCGGCTGAATCGGCTTCAAATCCCCGCAATCGGCGCCCAGCCACGTCGACTCGGCCGACGTCTTCATCACCTTCGGCTGGCCTCCGACGGAGGTCGTCGTCGAACTCTTGACCGTGTAGCGCTCCGGGCTCAAAAACACCGCCTCGCCTTCGGTTTCCGACGGGTTCGGCGCCGGGCAGCTCGCGCGGAACTTCCAGGTGTTTCCTTGGCGCGTCGTGTCCACTTTGCAGTCGCCGCGTTGCTGCAGTCCTTGCCAGCCCTCTTCGGACAGCTGCTCCTTGCTGAAGCACATCTTGATGACGCCGGGTGCGCCGAGGCTGACGCCCCGCTGCTTCATCATCGCGTCGATCTGCTTGCGCGCTTCGGGCGGCAGGTTCTTCAGCTGGGCTTCCATCTCGCGCATCTTCGCCGCCATCTCCGGATCGTCCTGCTGGACCTTCGTCTGCCACAGCCCCGGCTTGATGGGCGGGGTGCTTTGCGCGTGGACGACGGCGGCGCTGCCGATGGCGAGCGAGGCGGCGAACAGTCTGCGAACGATGAGTTTCATGGGTGTTCTCCGGATGGAAGACATCGAGTGCACGGTACCCGCTCAGCTCAGCATCGGTGCGTCGGGCAGCTCGTTCGGATTGGCGGCGCCCTCCGGCAGCGGGAAGTGCTGCGCGAGCAGGCGATCGACTTCGTCGATCGCCGCGTTCAGGCCCGCTTCGAACTGATGCTGCTTGAAGGCCTGCGCCATGCGGTCGACCATGTCGCGCCATTGAGCCGCCGACATCAGCCGGCTTAGCCCGCGATCGGCGACGATTTCGATCTGGTGGTCGGCCAGCAGCAGGTAGATCAGCACGCCGTTGTTGCCTTCGGTGTCCCACACCCGCAGCTTGCCGAACAGCGCGATCGCACGTTCGCGGGCCGTCGCGTTTCGCCACAGGTAGGACAGCGGCAGGCCCGCCTCCACGCAGACGCGGATCTCGCCGCCGTGGCGCTGCTCGCTGTCGGCCACCAGCGCTTCGATGCGCTCCAGCGCGCCGGCCCCGAGCGCCCGTTCGGCGTCGCGCTCGTCGAGCAGGCGGTGCTTGAAAATGCGAAGCCACTTGTTCATCGTGCTCACCAGCTGCCCGACGCACCGCCGCCGCCGAAGTCGCCGCCGCCGCCGGAGCTGAATCCACCGCCGCCACCACCACCCCAGCCGCCGCCGCTTCCCCAACTGCCGCTTCCACCCCAGATGACTGGCGGGATGCCGTGGCTGGAACCCCGGCCGGCGGCGCGCCGGCCCGACGACCCGATGCCCAGCACGCCCACCAGCACCAAGGCCAGCAGCGCCGCCGCGCCGGCCAGCACGGTGCTCGCGGTGATCCACCAGCCCAGTCCGCCGGCCAGCCCGCCGGTGACCACCGAGCCGAACTTGCGCCCGAGCATCGTCGTCAGCACGGTGCCCAGCACCGGCACACCGACGAAGAAGAACATCGCGAGTTCTTCCCATTGCAGGCCGCGTTCGGCGTCCGGCCGAGCGGCCGGGGCGGGCAGCGCCTCGCCCTTGATGCGCGCGGCCAGCTGGTCGACGGCGGCGTCGAGTCCGCCGGCGAAGTCGCCTGCGCGGAACGCCGGCGTGATCTGCTGGCTGATGATGCGCTTGGCCGCGAGATCCGGGATCGCTCCCTCCAGCGTCTTGGCGACCTCGATGCGGACCTGGCGGTCGTTCTTCGCGACGAGGACCACGAGCCCGTCGCCGACGTCACGCCGGCCGATCTTCCACTGGTCGGCCACACGCTGTGCATAGGACGCGATGTCCTCGGGCTGTGTCGTCGGCACCAGCAGCACGACGATCTGGCTCCCCGTGTCGGCCTCGATCGCGGCCAGCTTATCCGTCAGCGCAGCGCTCTGCGCGGCGCTCAGCGTGGCTGTCTGGTCGATCACACGCCCGTTTAGCGCCGGCACCGGCAGCACGTCCTGTGCGAACGCCGCTGCCGCGAGCACGAGCCCCGCCGACAGCGCGGTCAACCAGCCGGTGGCGCGGCAGAACATGGACGAAGCCAAGCGGCTACTTCGACGCCGGCTTGTCGAAGCTGACCGCCGGCGGCGCCGAAATGGCCGCTTCGTCCTGCACGCTGAAGTTCGGCTTCACGTCGTAGTCGAACACCATCGCGGTGAGGTTGGTCGGGAAGCTGCGCGCGAGCGTGTTGTAGTCGGCCACCGTCTTGATGTAGCGGTTGCGCGCGACGGTGATGCGGTTCTCGGTGCCCTCGAGCTGCACGCGCAGGTCCTGGAAGCCCTGGTTCGTCTTCAGGTTCGGGTACTGCTCGACCACCACCATCAAGCGGCTGAGCGCGCTGCTCAGCTCACCCTGCGCCTGCTGAAACTTGTTGAAGGCCGCGGGGTCGTTGATCAGTTCCGGCGTGGCCTGGATGCTCGTCGCCCTCGAACGCGCCTCGATCACGCGGGTCAGCGTCTCCTGCTCGAAGCTCGCCTCTCCCTTGACCGTGTTGACGATGTTCGGGATCAGGTCGTTGCGGCGCTGGTACTGGTTCAGCACTTCCGACCACGACGCCTTGACTTGTTCGTCCAGGCGCTGGAAGTCGTTGTAGCCGCAGCCACTCAGGCCCAACACGGCAGACAGTGCCAGCGCGGCCAGCCAGAAAGTGCGAATCATGGTGTGTCCTCCGATGTGACCGGGGTGCATGCTACCCCGCGCGGCGCACATCGGCGCGCGGCCGCCATTCAAGGGCGGCATTGCCTTTGCCCCGATACTGCGCGCATGAGCTCGATCCACGACGCGCTGCGTGCCGGTCACGCACCACCGTTGCGAACGGCGGCGGCGCGGCGTGTGCTGGTGGCCGGCGGCGGCGGTGCCCTCGGTGCGGCGGTGCTCGAGCAACTGCTTGCCGGGCGTGCCTTCGGCGCGGTGGCCGTGCTGGTCACGCAGCCGTTGAGCGCCGCACTGAGCGGTCTGGTGCCGGTGCGCCACGAGGCACTCCTCCGGCCGGCGCCCGGCGCACTCGGCGAAGGCACCGCCGTTGTTGTGTTCGATCGCGAACGCCACGCCAACGGCCGCGAGCAGGCGTTCTGGCGACCGGACCCGGCCGGCCTGCCGGCGTTGGCCTCGGCCTTGCAGCGGCGTGGTGTGCGCCACCTGGTCGTCGTGATGCCGCACGCACCGGCCACGCTGCCGCAGGCGCTCAAGCAAGGGCTCGCGAGTCTCGACGAACAGGCTGTCGCGGCGCTCGGTTTCGATCACCTCGTGTTCGTGCGTTCGGCGCAGGCGCACGACACCGCGCGTTCGGCACGGGCGTTGCAGCGGCTGGCCGACTGGGTGCTCGCGCAACTGCAGCTGATGATTCCCCAGCGCGACAAGCCGGTGCGCGCCTTGAAGGTCGCGCAGTTCACCGCCCAGTTGGCCGCCCACCTGCCGCTCGCGCCGCCCGGCACGCGTGTCGTGCCGCCGGAAACGGTGTGGGAGGCGGCGCAAAGCGGCGACATCGCGACGCTGGCGCGCGACTGGCTGCACGGCCGCGAGCACGCAGCCGCAGCCATCCCCAAGCTGCGGCTCTGACGCGTGATGTAGCCCGGATGCAATCCGGGAGCGGCGTCCGGACCGCACCAACCCCGGATTTCATCCGGGCTACGGGTTCAATCGCGGTGACCAATTGGGGAGTGCGTCGATGGCCGTCTCGCGCTTCGCAGCCGACATCGGGCGCAGGTGGTCGATCACCCACGCCACCCGGCTCACGTTGACCTGGCCGGTGCGCGAGAAGCGCGTCCACTCGCGGTCGGGGCCGTGCAGCAAACTCGCGAGCCACGCCGCTTCGAGCGGCGTGAGCCGCTCGACCGGCTTGCGAAGGTAGTGCCGCGCCGCGGCATGTGCGCCGCAGCGGCCCTCGCCCCACGGCGCGATCGCGAGGTACAGGTTGAGCACGCGTGCCTTGCCGAG
>DATKCI010000257.1:0-16274 GCA_035513255.1 Piscinibacter sp.
CGTCTTTCAGGAGCTGTCGCTTATCCCCGATCTCTGTGTCGCCGACAACATCGCGATCAGCAACCCGCCGCGGCGCTTCGGACTCATCGATCGCCGTGCGCAGCGCCGCATGGCCGAACAGGCGCTGGCACGCGCCGGTGCCGAGGACATCCACCCGCTCGCCCTGGTCAAGGACTTGCCGTTGTCGCGGCGGCAAATGGTCGAAATCGCGAAGGCTCTTGCTCGCAAGCCTCGCCTGTTGATCCTGGATGAAGCCACGTCGGCATTGACGGCCGCGGACGTGACGAAGGTCTACGCCGTGCTGAAGCGGCTGCGCGCCGAAGGATTGGCGCTGGTCTACATCTCTCACCGCATGCACGAGATCTCCGAGCTGGCCGACGAGTGCACCGTGTTCTGCAACGGCCGCTCAGTGGCCCACTACGCGGCGGGGACGAAGACCGACAAGGAGGTGGTCGAGTTGATGATCGGCCGCAAATACGACGGCGTCTTTCCGGGCCGCACCTCACTTGTCGATCGCGAGGCGACGCCGCGTCTTGAAGTCCGCCACCTCGGTTGGACGGACCGTCTGGTCGACATCTCGCTGCAACTGCATGCGGGCGAGGTGGTTGGCCTGGGCGGTCTCGACGGGCAAGGACAGCGTGAGTTGCTGCTCGCGTTGTTCGGCGTGCTGCGCGGCACGTCAGGCGAGGTGCTGGTCGATGGCAAGCCTGCCGCCATCACCGGGCCTCGCGTGGCCAAGGGCCCGGACATCGGCATGGCGCTGATCCCCGAGGACAGAAAGACCGAAGGGCTGATGCTGCCGATGTCGGTGAGCCACAACCTGTCGTTTGCCGCGCTCGAGCGCCTGTCGCGCTGGGGTGTGATCGACGCCGGGGCCGAGAGCGAGGCGGTGCAGCGCATCGTGCGGATGCTGTCGGTGCGCAGCGACGGCGTCGACGTGCCGGCGGGATCGCTGTCCGGCGGCAACCAGCAGAAGCTCGTCATCGGCAAGTGGCTGATGGTCGCGCCTCGGATCATCCTGCTCAACGACCCGACCCGCGGCATCGACGTGGGCACCAAGCAGGAGGTCTACGAGCTGCTGCGGCGGCTGGCCGCAGAAGGCGCGGCCATCCTCTTCTATTCGACCGACTACGACGAGCTCATCGGCTGCTGCGACCGGGTGCTCGTCATGGTCGAGGGCGCCGTCAAGCGCGAACTGGTGGGCGCCGACATCACCGAGCGTGCGCTCGTGGGCAGCGCGCTGAATCTCGGCATCGACGCCCGAGAAACCGAACCCGAGGTGGCTCAACCATGAACAGCGACTGGCCGTACCACCTGCGCCAGCATCGTGGCACGCTGCTCGCGTTTCTCGGCTTCGTCGTGATGTTCGCGATCTACGCGGCCAATCACTCCGCGGGCCTCAGCGCCAACGTCGCGACGACGGCAGCCAACAAGGGCACCTTGCTCGCGATCCTCGCCATGGCGCAAACGCTGGTCGTGCTCACGTCCGGCATCGACTTGTCGGTGGGCATGGTGATGGTGCTGGCCAACTGCCTCGCGTCGACCATCGTCGTGGGCACGCCGCTGGAGACCGCACTGGGTGTGCTGGGCGTGCTGGCGGCAGGTGCGGCGTGCGGTGCGGTCAATGGGCTGATCGTGGTCGTGGGCAGGCTGCAGCCCATCGTCGCGACCATCGCCACGGGCTCGGTGTACTACGGCATCGCCCTGGCGCTTCGGCGCGTGCCGGGCGGCGACGTCAATGCATCGCTGGCCGACCTGGCGACCGGTCAACTGCCCGGCGGCGTGCCGGCGAGCCTCGTGTTGCTGTTCGGCCTGGTGCTGCTGGTATGGATGCCGCTGCGCCGCAGCGCGCTGGGCCGGGCCTTGTACGCGGTGGGGTCGTCCGAGCCTGCGGCCTACATGTCGGGCGTTCCGATTCAGCGCGCCAAGTTGCTTGCGTACACGATGTCGGGGCTGCTCGCGGCCGTGGCCGGACTCTTCCTGACCTTCATCACCTACTCGGGCGAGGCCTCGGCGGCGAACGGCAGCACCTACACGCTCTACTCGATCGCCGCCGTGGTGCTGGGCGGCGTCTCTCTGTTCGGCGGTGTAGGCAGCGCGGTCGGGGCGATCTTCGGCGCCCTGATGTTCCGCACCATTGGCGATCTGCTCTTCGTGTTCAACCTCGAGCCGCTGTGGCAGCCGCTGTTTCAAGGCGTGGTGCTCGCGGCCGCCGTGTGCCTGGGCTCGGCGCGTCTGCTGCGCGTGAAGAATCGGCTGGATGTCTATGGTTGAGATGCGCGTGCGCATGAGCGCGATGGCGACGATGTGGCGGCGCACCGACGCGCCCGTTGCGGCGGCCTTCGGCTGCATCGCGCTGCTGCTGCTGCTCGGCAGCCTTTATTCCAGCAGCTTCCTGTCGCCCGAGTACTTGCTCCAGCAGCTCAAGGTCGCGTCGTTCCTCGGGGTCATCGCGTCGGGCACGATGATCGTGATCCTGCTCGGCCACATCGACCTGTCCGTTCCCTGGGTGGTGGCGGTCGGCGGGATGATGGCCACCGCGGCGACAGGATGGGGACCGTTAGGCGCGACGCTGGCCATCCCGATAGGCATCGGCTGCGGCATGATGCTCGGTCTGGTGAACGGGTGCGCGGTGGCGCTGCTGCGCATTCCCTCGATGATCGCGACCCTGGCAGTCAATGCCGTGGCGCAAGGCCTCATGGTCGTTCACACCGGCGGCTTCTCGCCGCAAGACTCGTCCTCGCCTGCCATGCGCTTGATCGCCACCGGTCACAGCCTGCTCGGCGTCCCGAACGCACTGATCGTATGGCTCGTCGTCGGCGCAGCCACGATCTTCCTGCTGCGCCGTACGACCTTCGGGCGCTCGGTCTACGCGATCGGCAATCGAGAGCGCGCGGCGTACCTGTCCGGCGCCCGCACCCATCTCGTGCTGATCTCTGCGTTCGCCATTGCCGGAGGGCTGGCTGCATTCGGCGGCGTGCTGCTGGCCGGCTATGCGAGCAAGGCGGCGCAAGCCATGGGCGATGCTTACCTGTTGCCGGCGATCGCCGCCGTGGTTCTGGGCGGCACGTCGATCCTCGGCGGGCGCGGCAACTATCTCGGCACCGTCGCCGGCGTGATCCTTGTCACCTTGTTGCAGTCGATCCTGTCGGTGATGCAGATCGAGGAATACGGCCGGCATGTCATCTACGGCGGGGTCATCGTCGCGATGCTGCTGGTCTACGGGCGCGGACGCCGGCATTCGGAGTGATCTCACCGGCCACCGGCAAGGTCGCGGCCAGAAGCCCTTCGGGGAGGTACGGCTGCGGCTCCAACCGCTTGCAGGCCAGCGCATCGGCCGTCTTGCCCGCCACGCCCAACGCCCGCAGAACCGCGGCGGCCGTCATCTCGGGGAAATCGGGCTCGCAAGAGCCCTTGAGCATGCAGTGGATCGCGCCGATCACGCCGCCGGACACCATGTTGAGCGCCAGCGGCATGGGCATCTGGCGGAAGCGTCCCTGCGCCATGCCCTGCGCGAGATCGCGGCGCACGAACTCGAGCAGCACGTTCTCGCCCTGGGTGTCCGGCCACCCCAGCTGCACGAGGAAACCAGCGGCCGCCGGGTGGTGCAGCGCCAGGCGGGCCACCAGGCGGATGCCGCAGGCCACGCGCTCGGCCGGATCGTCGCGTTCGCGCACGAGCGGATCGGCGAGATAGACCAGGTCCTTGGCCACCTCGAAGGCCAGCTCGCGCACCAGCGCGTCGGGTGACGGGAAGTACTTGTAGAAGGTGCCTCGCGACACCTCGGCCGCCGCGATGACGTCGTCGATCGAGGTTGCCGCGGGCCCTTTGGCGGCCACCAGTTGAAGCGCGCTGCCGAGCAGCCGCGCACGCATGCGTTCACGCCGCTCTGCGGCCACTCGGGGTCGATGGTCTTGGTTTTCCATGGGGGACGATTGTGCTGGCGTTCTGATGCTCAGGGTCCGGCCGCGATGAGTCGGTCTCGCGGGCTCGGGTCGTGGTGTGCCGACCTCACTCTCAGCGAAAACGACTATTTTGTCAAGATGACACTTATGTCATCATGACAACACCGAACCGAGAAAGTGACGCCATGGAGACAAAGCCTCAACACCCTCGCACCGCGCCGCAAGGCAGCGCCACCGGCACCTCGCTCACGAGCAAGGCGCAGATGCCGATGGCGAGCCACCTGCACAACTTCTGAGGATGTCAGGCATGGTCAAGACCAAGGCGATGCTGCGGCAGCCCGAATCGTACCGGGAGAGCCGGCTGCCGCCCGGGGTGCAGTCGCTGCCGCGGCCGCCGGCCGTGGGCCGCGCGGTGGAGCTCGCGTTCCTTCGCTGGGAGAAGCGCGAACTGCCGCCCACCGAGCGCTTCTGGCGCGACTTCGGCTTCCACATCGTCAGCTCGATACCACAACGGCTGGTGGCGCGCGCTGCCGGCCGCGCGCCGTGCATCGCGATTGCCGAGCGCGGCGCGGCGAACCGCTTCGTAGGCCCCGCGTTCCGCATGTCGGACGACACCGAACTCGAGGCTTACGTGACGCGCTTCGGCGCCACCCGGCTGCCGACCGAGCACATTCCCGGCGGCGGACGCGGCGTCTCGCTGCACGACCCCTCCGGCCGCAGCGTGTGGCTGCTGCAGGGGCAGGCGCGTGTCGAGCCGCTGCCGCTGCGCGAGCCGGTGACCACGCTCACCAACACCGCACGGCATGCGCCGCGCGTCAACCGCACCGTGCGCACGCCGATCGAGCCGGCGCAGGTGGCCAAGCTCGGACACGTGGTGTTCCAGACCGTGGACTTCGCCGGCATGGCCGAGTGGTACCTGCAGGTGCTGGGGCTGATTCCGACCGACGTGCAGGTCCTGCCCGACGGCAGCCCCAACCTCGCGTTCTGCCGCCTCGACCTCGGCGACGAGCCGGCCGACCACCACACCCTGGTGCTGGTGGGCGGCCTGGAGGAGAAGTACGAGCACAGCGCCTACGAGGTGGTCGACCTCGACGCGCTCGGCCAAGGCCAGCAGGTGCTGCGCGCGGCCGGCCATTCGCCCCTGTGGGGCATCGGCCGTCACCTGCTGGGCAGCCAGCTCTTCGACTACTGGCGCGACCCCGAAGGCTTCGAGCACGAGCATTACACCGACGGCGACCTCTTCACGGCCGACCACGAGACCGAATACTCGCCGCTCACCTTCGGCGGCATCTGGGCCTGGGGCGACGACGCGCCGGCCTCGATGCAGCCCAGCAAGAACCTGCCCACGCTGCTGCGCGTGCTGAAGCTCCTGCGCAGGGGCGCCCTCACATCCGAGCGCCTGAAGCTGCTCGGCGCCGCCCTCGACGCTCCCGCCAGACCCTGGCTCTAAAGACCCACGCCATGCCTCTCACCATCGTCCGCTTCGTCGAAGCCGGCACTGCTTCCACCGCCCGCTGGGGTGTGCAGTTCGGCGCCCGCATCGCGCCGCTGTCCATGCAGCCGCAGACCACCGGAGAACTGCTCGCCGAGCACTGGGACGCGCTCTGGCAAGTCGCCCCATCGCAGGCCACCGTGCCGGTCGAGTCCGTGCGTCTGCTGGCACCGGTGACGCAGAACCAGCAGTTCATCTGCCAGGGCGTCAACTACCGCAGCCATGTCGAGGAGTCGGGGCTGCGCGTCGAGGACTTTCCCTTCAACACGATCTTCACCAAGGCGCCGTCCTGCATCACCGCCGCCGACGCGCCGGTGGCACGCCCGCGGCATGTCCAGTTGCTGGACTACGAGATCGAGCTCGGCCTCGTGATGCGGCGGGATCTGACGGCGGGCGCCAAGGTCGACGCCGCCAACCTGGGCGCCTGGCTGGCCGGGGTGACGATCGTCAACGACCTGTCGGCACGCGATGTGCAGCTGCCGCAGGGGCAGTTCTACAAGGGCAAGAGCTACCGGGGCTTCGGCCCCGTGGGGCCGGGTCTCGTGCTGCTGACGCCAGAGGAATGGGCGCGCTGGCCCGAACTGCACATGCGCTTGGCGGTGAACGGTCAGCTGCGCCAGGACACTTACTGCCGCGACATGATCCACGCCCCCGCGGCAACGCTGACCGAGCTCGCGGCGATGCACGACGTGCAGGCCGGCGACCTGATCGCCACCGGCACGCCGGCAGGCTGCGCGGTGCGCGCGCCCGGGAGGCTGGCGATGTTCGTGCTGCGGCACTTCGTCAGCGACGCCTCCAAGTGGCGCTTGTTCATCCGCAAGAGCCTCGCCAACCCGGCTTACCTGCGGCCCGGCGATCGCCTGAACCTCTCGATCCGCACCGACGACGGCGCCATCGACCTGGGGCAACAGACCACCGCCATCACGACCGACTGATCCGAGCAGCCAAGGGGGCTCCCGTGCCATCCACTCTTCAGCATGCACCTGGTGCCCTCGGCGCAGGCGTCATCGACACCGACGTCATCGTGGTCGGCCTCGGTCCGGTGGGCGCCGCGCTCGCCGCGCTGCTCGGCCGCTACGGCATTTGCGTGCTGGCGATCGACAAGGCCACGGAGATCTTCACCAAGCCGCGCGCCATCACGCTCGACAACGAGGCCTTGCGCGTCCTGCAGCTGATCGGCGTGCGGGATGGCGAGTTCTCGACGGTCGCGATCCCCCAGGTGCAGTACCACTCGCCGCTCTTCGGCCGATTCGCGCGCATCGGCACGGCCGGCATCGTCGATGGCCATCCGATGCTGGTGACCTTCTACCAGCCCGAGCTCGAGCAACTCCTGCGCGCCAAGCTCGCCGACCATCCCAGCGTCGACATGCAGCTTGGCGTCTCGCTCGAAGGAATGGTCGACGACGGCCACTTCGTTCACGCCCGGTTGAAGGACGCCGAGGGCCGCGAGTGTCAGGCACGGGCGCGTTACCTGGTGGGCAGCGACGGCGCGAACTCGCTGGTGCGGCGCCTGCTGGGACTGGAGTTCGAGGGTCAGACCTTCGCGCAGGACTGGCTGGTCGTGGACGCGCTGGACGTTCCGAACCCGGTCGACCATGTCGAGTTCATCTGCGATCCGCGCCGGCCGACGCCCCACATGGTGGCTCCCGGGGGCCGCCAGCGCTGGGAGTTCATGCTGCACCCGGGTGAGGATGCGCAGGCGATGGAGCGGCCGGAGTCGGTGCGCCGCCTGCTCGCGCCCTGGTGCGACGTCGACCGCATCCGCATCGAACGCACGGCGGTGGACCGGTTTCACGCCCGCGAGGCCAGGTCGTTCTCCAAGGGCCGCTGCTTTCTGGCCGGTGATGCGGCGCACGTCACCCCGCCCTTTGCAGGCCAGGGGCTCGTCGCCGGCTTGCGCGACGTCGCCAATCTTGCGTGGAAGCTCGCATGGGTGGTGCGCGGCCAGGCCGATGCCCGCATCCTGGACAGCTACGACACCGAACGGCGCCCCCACGCGAAGAAAATCATCCGTCTCGCCCGTTTCCTCGGCGCGCTCGTGATGCCGCGCAACCGCGCGGTCGCCTTCGCGCTGCATGGCGTGATTCGCGCGATCCGCGTGCTGCCTGCCGGCCGAAGGCTGTTCGACGACCTGAAGATCAAGCCGGAGAACACCTTCGACAACGGGCTGTTCTGGCGCAACCGGAAGAACGAGCGGCTGCGCGCGGGCTCGACGCTGCCGCAGGGCTGGGTGCGACCGGCCGGAGGCGCCCCCGTGCTGAGCGATGACGCGCTGGGCCTGCATTGGGCGGTCGTCGGCGTCGGCGTCGACCCGACCACGCGGCTGCGACCCGACCAGCTGCACAGCTGGCAGCGCGCGGGCGGCAAGGTGTGGCAGTGGACCCAGCGCGCACAAGCGCAGCACCTGGCGGCCGAAGGTCAGCGCCTGGAGGCGCTGGACGAGACGCTGCTGCCTCGTCGCGCGCCCCTGGGCTGGGTCTTCATCGTCCGCCCCGACCGTTGCGTGCTGGCCGAGGGACCCGTCGAGCAGGTGCAGGAGCTGCTGGATCAAGCCCTTCGCCGTCTCGCGCCCGATGCCGAACGCCTGCCACGGCGAAGCGCCAACCCGAGTCCTTGGAGTGCCGTCGATGCGACGTGAACTGATCTGCCTGGCCCCGTCATCGCCCCCGCGACTTCAAGTGCGCGAAAGCGCCATGCCCGCACCGCAACGCGGCCAGGTGCTCGTGCGTGTCGAAGCCACGTCCGTCAATCCGATCGATGCCAAGCGTGCCGGCGGCTATGGCCAGCGCCTGCTCCGACTGAAGGGCGCGGGGCGTTTTCCGATCGTGCTCGGCAACGACGTGGCCGGCCGCGTGGAAGCAGTCGGCCCGGGCGTTTCGACGCTGGCCCTGGAGCAGCGCGTGTTCGGGCTCGTGGCCACCGGCAAGGGCGGCGGCGCCCACGCTTCCCATGTCGTGGTTCCGCAGTCGCTGCTGCAGGCCACTCCGGAGGACGCCGAGGCTCCGGCGCTCGCCGTGCTGCCCTACTCGTTCACGACGATGTGGCTGGCGGTGCGCTCGACGCGGCTCACCCCCGCCAACGCGGCCGGCAAGCGGGTCCTCGTCCTCGGAGCCGCCGGGGCGCTGGGGCAGCTGGCGCTGCGGTTGCTGTCGGGGTGGGGCTGCCATATCACGGCGATCTGCGACGCCGACAAGACCCACGACTGCCGCGCGCTGGGCGCGCAGGTCGCGGTCGAGCGGGGGCCACAGGCCATCCGCTCCCTGCCGACCGACTTCGACGTCGTGCTGAACTTCGCCAGCTGGGACGACGAGCTCGCGCTCGCGTCACGCCTGAGTGCAAACGCGCTCGGCCACGCGACGACCGTGCATCCGCTGCTGGGCCACTTCGACCGACTGGGCTGGCTGCGCGGTGCACTCGCCTGCCGGCGTGATGCGCGCACCGTGCGTTCGGCCGTGCGTCGGCGATCCGCCGCAGCGCACTACGCCTGGACGACCTTCAAGCCAGACCCCGAAGCACTCGCCGCACTGGCCGCCGGGGTGCGCGAGCATCGCTTCTCGTTGCCGGTGGGCCTGTGCACCGGCTTCGACCAGGCAGACCGGGCGTTCGCCCATGTCGCAGCAGGAAAGCCCGGCCGTGCCGTGCTGCAACCCTGACCTTCATCGCCCCGACACGAACGAGGATGACACCCATGAATGGCATTGCCGGCATGTCCGACGTCGAGACCATTGAACGCAATGTTCCGATGCTGCCCGCCAGCACCTACGAGATGATCGGCCAGGCGGCGGCGGCTCACGCCGATGCGCCGGCGCTGTCGTTCTTCCCGCGCGCGCAGGACCACGACCGGCCGCTGACTTGGAACTACGCGACGCTGTTTGCAAAGATCACGGCGACCGCCAATTTCTTCCACGGCCTGGGCGTCGGCAAGGACGACGTCATCGCGTTCGCGCTACCGAACCTGCCGCAGACGCATCTGGCGATGTGGGGCGGCCAGGCCGCGGGCATCGTCCTCGCGATCAACCCGTTGCTGGAGCCGGCCGCGATCGTCGAGCTGCTGAAGGCCGGAGGCGCGAAGGTACTGGTCACGCTCGCGCCCCTCCCCGGCTCCGATCTCTGGCCGAAACTGCAGCCCGTGATCGGCAACGTGCCCGGCCTGCGGCACCTGGTGCTGGTCGACCTTGCCAAGCATCTGCCTGAGGTGCCCGGTTTGCCCGCCACCCTGCCGCAAGGTGTCGACATCGACACCGACCGCATCGCGGTGCACGACTTTGCACACGGGGTCGGCAGCCAACCGACCGACAGGCTGGTCAGCGGCCGTGTGATCGCGCCGGACGACTTCTCTTCCTTCTTCTGCACCGGTGGCACGACGGGAACCCCGAAGATCGCGATGCGACGCCATGCGAACGAGGTGGCCAATGCGTGGAGCGTCGGCCAGCTCCTGGGCGACGGCATCGCGCCCGGCAAGACGCTCTTCTGCGGCCTGCCGATGTTCCACGTCAATGCCGTGCTGGTGACCGGGCTGCTGCCGTTCTCGCGCGGTGCGCACGTGATCCTGGGCACGCCGCAGGGCTGGCGCGGCGAAGGCGTCATCGCCCGGTTCTGGGAGATGGTCGAGCGTCACCGCATCAACTTCTTCAGCGGCGTGCCGACGGTCTACGCGGCGCTGATGCAGCAGCCCGTCGAGGGACGCGACCTCAGCTCGCTCGAGTACGGCTTGTGCGGCGCCGCGCCGATGCCCATGGCGCTGATGCGCAGCTTCGAGGAGAGGACCGGACTGAAGATTCTCGAAGGCTACGGACTCACGGAAGGCACCTGCGTCAGCACCGTCAATCCACCGCAGGGCGAGCGGCGCCTCGGCGCTATCGGGCTGCGCGTGCCGCTGCAGGCCATGAAAGCCGTCTTGCTCGACGAATCCGATACCTACGTGCGCGACTGCGATGTCGGCGAAGTGGGCGTATTGGTGGTCCGCGGTCCGAACGTCTTCGCCGGCTACAAGGTCGCCGAGCACGACAAGCGTCTGTGGATCTATGCCGGCGATGGCGAGCGATGGCTGAACACCGGCGACCTCGGTCGCCAGGACGCCGAAGGCTACTTCTATCTCACCGGACGGAAGAAGGAGCTGATCATTCGCGGTGGCCACAACATCGACCCGGCGGTCATCGAGCAGCCGCTGCACGAGCACCCGGCGGTGCTGATGGCGGCGGCGGTCGGCCGACCCGACGTGCACGCCGGCGAGGTGCCCGTGGCCTATGTGCAGCTCAAGCCGGGTGCCGATGCCGCGGAGGAAGATCTGATGATCTTCGCCCGCAACCACATCGGCGAGCGTGCCGCCGTCCCCAAGGCGATTCGCATCGTCCCGGCGATGCCACTGACCGGGGTCGGGAAGATCTTCAAGCCGGAACTGAAGCTGCGCGAAACGGAGAGTGCGCTGATCGAGGCGCTGCGCAGCGCCGGTGTACCGTACGCCTCGGTCGAGGCTCGCAACGATCCGTCCGTCGGCACCCTGGTCGACGTTGGGCTCGCCGAAGGTGCAGACCGGCAGCTTGCGCGAAGTGTGTTGGGGCAGTTCGCCCTGCAAGTCCGGCTGGGCGATGCTCAGTGATGACAGCACCCCGCGCTGGTGCTCAGAGGGTGTAGACAAAAGAAGAATCCTTCCGGTGTTCCTCTGTGTCTCTGTGTCTCTGTGTCAAACGCAACCTACCGACCTGGCGCGTCGATGCCACGTACGCGCGTACTCGTGGAGCTCTGGTCGACACAGAGGACACAGAGAAGATATTTGTCTACACCCTCTCAGCCTCTCAGCCTTCATTGCCCAGCGCCGGGAGTTCACAGCGAGCCAGGGCCGTCGAGCACGGGCGACATCGTCGGGATCAGCTGGTGTTCAGTCTCATCATGCATCATAATGACACTTCAGTCACTATGATGCTCCGCTCAGCCATGAAGCTCTACTACAGCCCGGGAGCCTGCTCCCTCTCCCCCCACATCGCGCTCTACGAGTCGGGCCTGCCTTTCCAGGCCGTGCTGGCCAGTACCAAATCGCACCAGCTGCAGGACGGCACCGACTACTACACGATCAACCCCAAGGGCTATGTGCCGCTGCTGGAGTTCGACGACGGCACCCGGTTGGCCGAAGGCCCGGCCATCGTGCAGTGGATCGCCGACCAGGCGCCCGAGAAGAAGCTGGCCCCGCCGGCCGGAACGATGGAGCGCTACCGCCTTCAGGAGTGGCTGACGTTCATCGGCACCGAGATCCACAAGCAGTTCAGCCCACTCTTCAATCCCGCCATGCCGGAGGAAGCCAAACTGCTGTTCCGCCAGAAGATCCTGGACCGCCTGGCCCATGTGGACCGGCACCTGGCCGGGCGCGAGTACCTGCTGGGCGACTTCACGGTGGCCGATGGTTACCTCTACACCGTGACTCGTTGGACGGCACCGCTGAAGCTGGATATTTCCGGCCTCGCGAACCTCAACGCGTTCATGGTCCGCATGAGCGCGAGGCCGGCGGTGCAGCAGGCGCTGAAAGCCGAGGGCCTGCCCGGTTGAGAGGTCGATGATCAACGCTGCCCTGCACGCGGGCTCGGCGTGCTGGACGAACTGAAAGCCACCCGCTTCCAGCTCGACGGCCGCTCGACCACGCTGCTCGATGAGGTGGGACTGATCAGCGGCGTGTCCGGCGGCAGCGCGCCACCTATTACGCCGCCTTCGGCGACGAGGTGTTCACGCGCTTCGAGCCCGAGTTCCTCAGGGCAGACGGCTGTCGGCGGACCTTGAACCACGCGGCGCCTGGCCTGAGCGCGGGCGATCGCGGCCTGAAGCAGCAGCAACTGCGGCAGGTACACGCCTTCGCCCAGCTCGTCGGCGATCTGCAGCGCCTCCCGCAGCTGCGCCTGCGCGCCGTCGACATCGCCGGCCAGCAAAAGCGCTTCCGCCGCATAGCCAAGCACTTCGCTGGCGCCGGCGCGCATCCCGAGCCGGGTGTTGTGTTCGTAGGCCTCGCGGATCAGCCGATGGCCCTCGCGCGGGCGGGTGGCCCTGGCGCGCCTGCGCCCAGCCGCGGAACCACTGGCAGGCCGTCTGGCCATGCGCGACCGAGGACTCGTCGACCAGGGCCTGCATCTCGTCGACCAGCGTGGCGACGCGCTCGGTGCCGCCCACGCGGACCTCGAGCAGCGTCTCGTGCCAGACCGCGACGAGGCGCGTCATCGGCTGCCGCAACGCGGCAGCGCGCACACGCCAGCGCGAGTGGAAGGCCGACATGCCGTGCAGCGTCGCGAGCGTGAGCTCCAGCGCGTCGCGCTCGGCCCCCTCCGGCGCCTGCGGCACCAGCGCCAGCCCGCGCTCGGCCCGGCTCATGCAAGCCGCGGGGCTGAAGTGCAGCAGCGCGGCTTCGGCCGCCTCGGCGTAATAGCGCAGCGCGGCCATCGGCCGCCGGCCACGGTCGAAGTGAATCGCAAGCTCCGACGCGGCCACCACCGCAGCTGCCGCGAGCAGCGAGCGCGGCTCGCTGCCGAGCCGGTCGATGTAGTGGTCGATGATGGCCGCCAGATTGTCGGGCACCGCCACCGCCGCGAGCCGGGTCTTCACGTCCGCGCCTTCGTCGGTGCGAATTATCGCTGCGGCATGCGCCGCCGCCGAGGCCTACTCGCGCGAGCCGCCGGTCAGCACCAGTGATGCTCCTGCGTGATCTTGCTGGACCGCGGCCGCATGCGCGGCGGCCGCAGCAGGCCGATCGAGCGCCCCGTACGCCGCGGCTTGAGCGGCATCGATGGTGCGGGCTGCCTGGAGCGCGCGCTCTTTGCTCATGCCGTGATGGATCAGGTACTTGGCGTACGGGCCGGGTACCGCAAGCGCGTGCCCCGTGGCGTCCGAAGCGACGACACACGAGCTCGCCGGCGCCGAGGCATCACGAAGCAGATTGCCGCCCTGTGCGAACGTGGTGGATGTCGCCAGCAAGGCCGCGAGGGCCGCCCAGCGAGCAGGTGAATGCGAGAGAGGGTTCATGGTTCGATGTCCTTGATGAAGTGGATCGGCCCGCGCACCAACGCTGCAGCGAACCGGTGCAATCAATGTAGGTATCGATGGCTCGCGGAAAAAGCGCAACTTGGCCAAAGGTGTGTTCCCGGAACAGCAACGATGCGTTCCTTGGCAATCGTTCGCGCGGCCGCAATGCTGCATTCAACGATCGGCCGTCTATCTGCGCAGCAAGTGCGCCTAGAGTTCTCTGCAGGCAGCGCGGCGCATCAATCGCGCTGCACGCCGAAGGAACGAACCATGAAATCGATCATCACCACCCTGCTCATTGCGCTGCTGGGCTTCTACGCCTCAGTGGCCTGGGCGCAGCAGCCCGCCGAGACTCGATCCACGATGAACGAGCAACGGACCACCGAGTCCACCGTCGAGCCGGTACACGAGGCGCGCCCTCGCGCGGAAGTGTCGCCTGCGTCGCGGACACGGAGCCCGACACTGCCGCGTTCGACAGATGTCGAGCATCCCACCAAGCCGGCTGCGCTGTGCGCCTGCGTGGACCTGGGCAACCACGCCTGACACGGAGGTGTGAGGACGAATCAGGGCCGCAAGCCTGCTCCCTGCATGTTCAGGACATCTCGGCGTCTATGCGGCGCCGGCCTACCTCGCTCGAAAGGGAACGCCGAAGCACCCGAACGAGTTGATCGAGCACGATTGCCTGGTGCATATCAGCAACGGTCGTGAGGAGACCTGGTCGTTCCAGCATCCTGTCACGCAAGAAGAGATAGCACCGTCAGTGAGCGGCTTGCTGTGGTCCAACAACGCCGAAGCGTTGATGGCCGCCGCCGTTCGCGGCTCAGGCCTTGCACTGCTGCCGCGCTTCCTTGTCCTGGACACCGTCTCCCGCGGTGAGCTCCAGCCCGTGCTGACCCATTGGCCCACGCCACCACTCGGCATGTACCTCGCCTACACGTCGCGGCGCAATCAGCATCTGCGGGTGCGCGCATTGATCGACCATCTCGCCGATGCGCTGGCCCTGATGATCAAAAGCGAGGCACCGGCGCCAAACGCGACGCTTGCGAAGGCCGCCCGCGTGCCGGTAGCCGCGGTGGCTTGAATACTGATCGGGAAAGATCGAATGGCGCCGGTCCCGGTGCGCCATTGCGACGTCTCAATCATCGAGCCGGACGCTCGCGCTGAGCATCAAGCGGCATACAGGTCGTTGAACGACAGGTCATGAGCAGCGGCGCGCGCTTCGGCACGCACGTCGTCGCGCGACCGGCCACCGACAGCCGGAGCGTCGACGAAGACAGTCGCTTCACCGTAGCTCACGACCATCGAGTCGAACTTGGCGGCGGAGAGCTCGGCCTTCACTTCGGCGCGGCTCAGCGTTGACGGAGGGGGATTGAACTGCTCGGCTTCCACGGCGAAGGCCGCATGGCCAACGGTTGCGAGGAACATCGCGGCGACGAGAACTTTGGCATTCATGATGTGATTCCTTGAAGAGGGTGGTCAGACATTCCTGGCAAATCGGTGCATGTCGACCGCCTTGTCCAGCATCGTGAGGCGCTTCGTTGTGTACGTCTCATCGATGGAATGAACTTTAGGCAAAGGACCCGCATGAATAAATAGCGCAACTTCGAATGCGCTATTTCTCGACTGTCAACAATCGATGCTGCGGCCGCCCGCTGGCCGCGTGGCCTGAGGGCCGTGCGCTCGACACAGCCGAACGACGGGCACACGGTGGAATGCTCCATTGCGCTCTCCGCGGTTTTTCTTCTTCCGCCGCAAGCCTATTCTCTCGACTCGATCAGCATATCGACACAACTTCGCTGAATGAACCCCGATGGATTGCCACTGAACCAACCAACCGACCCAAAGATCATCATGAAACTCAAACATGCCACCATTGCCTCACTGATCGTCGTTTCCGCGATGTCCGCATACGCGCAAGAAAGCAGTTCGCCCCCTATGGAGAACTTCGCTCACGTTCAGATCGACGACGATTCACTGCGCTCGACATTGACCCGTGCCGAAGTGCTCGCCGACCTCCATATCTGGCAAAAGGCCGGCCTTCCGACGAGTTGGGGCGAGGCGAGCTACAACACGTTCGGGCTCGAGTACCGCCGTGCGCGCGCCCACTACGAAGCCATGCGCGCCTCTCCGCAATTCGCTGTGCTGGTGCAGCAGATCGCCCGTCAACGCGGAGAAGCGGTGGCCTACGCGGGGCAGCATGTTCCTTCGTCGCAAGCTCAGTGACCTTGTGTGCCGGGTGTTGCGTTCTTGCCGATGACATAATATGATGATCATCATACTTTCGCCAGGAACATGAAAAAGGCCCAGGAAAGCCGCAAGGAGGCCTCGCACGAGCGAATCCTCGAGGCTGCTGCTCGCGCCATCCGGCGCAGCGGCTACGACGGTGCGGGCGTTGCCACGATCATGAATGAGGCCGGACTGACTCACGGCGGCTTCTACGCCCACTTCGACTCTCGCGAGGCGATGTTGGCCGAAGCGGCCGATCGAGCGGGCGCCGAAAGCCTGGCGGCGCTGGAGCGTTTCGCGGCGTCGGCAGCGCCAAAGGAAGCCTTTCGCACGTTGATGAAAACTTACCTCTCGAAGGCTCATGTCGCGCGTACCGAGACAGGTTGTCCCGTTGCTGCTCTGGGCTCGGAGATGCCCCGCCAAGCGCCGGAAGTGCGGCGTGCGGCCACGCGCCGCATCAAGGAGATGATCGATCTGGTGGGCCGCCATTCGCCCGACTGGGGCCAGCCTGGCTGTCACGAGCACGCCCTCGTCACCACGGCCACGATGGTGGGCGCCCTCGTGCTGGCTCGTGCGGTTGACGATCCGAAGCTGTCGGATTCGATGCTCGAGGCGGTGCTGGAGAACCTGACCGGCGCTTGAAAGCAGATCCG
>DATKCI010000258.1:0-10713 GCA_035513255.1 Piscinibacter sp.
TCCGGAGCGGTGCGAGGTCAGACCAGGTTCAGCGTCACGTCGATGTTGCCGCGCGTGGCGTTCGAGTACGGGCACACCTGGTGAGCCGCAGCGATCAGCTTCTGCGCAGCCTCGACTTCCATGCCGGGCAGCGAAATGTCCAGCGTGGCCTGGATGCCGAAACCGGTGGGGATCGGGCCGATGCCGACGGCCGCGCTGATCGACGTTTCGGCCGGCAACGCGATCTTCAGCTTGCCGGCGACGGCCTTCATTGCGCCGATGAAGCAGGCCGAGTAGCCGGCCGCGAACAGCTGCTCCGGGTTGGTGCCCGGGCCGCCCGCGCCGCCGAGTTCCTTCGGCGTGGACAGGCGCACCTCGAGCGCGCCGTCGGACGACTTGGACGTGCCTTCGCGGCCGCCGGTGGAGGTGGCGTGGGCGGTGTAGAGGACTTTGTCGAGTGCCATGGTGTTTCCTTCGAGTGGGGGGTGGATGAGGAAGGGAAAGCCGAGGCCGCTCACGCGGCTTCGGGATGGGGGAAAGCCTGGAGCTGGTCGCGCAACTGCTTGAGGCGGCGCGTCAGCGCGGAGAGCTCGTCGAGGCTGCAGCCGGACGCGCAGACCACCTGCGGCGGAATCTTCGCGGCGCGCGACTTCAGCGCCCGGCCGGCCGGCGTGAGGTGCAGCAGCACACGGCGCTCGTCGGCGCTGTCGCGCTCGCGGCGGATCAGGCCGGACGACTCGAGCCGCTTCAGCAGCGGCGTCAAGGTGCCGGAGTCGAGCTGCAGGCGATTGCCCAGCCCTGACACGGTGATCGCGTCGCCTTCCCACAGCACGATCATCGCGAGGTACTGGGGGTAGGTGAGTCCGAGCGGTTCGAGCAGGGGCTTGTACATCTTCGTCATCGCAAGCGACGACGAATACAGCGCGAAGCACAGCTGGTGATCGAGCCTGAGCATCTCGCTGGCGGGCAGTTTCGGAAGGGGGGTCGTTTTCGACATGGCGCAATTGTATTGCACGCAATATAAATGTGCAAAACCTTTATCGCCGTGCGGCCTCTGTTCCTCGCGAGAAGAAGGGATCAGTCCGCCTTCGCCGTCAACTCGTCGATCTGCGTGCTGACCTCGAGCCAGCGCCCTTCGAGCTGTTCGATCTCGTCGGTGACGAGCTTCAGGCGCTTGCCCTTGTCGGCGAGATCGGCCGGCGCCACCGTGTCGTCGGCGAACATCGCTTCGAGCCCGTCGCGTTCGCTGAAGAGCACGCCCAGACGGTGGTCGATCCGCGTCAGCTCCTTGCGCAGCGGCTTGGCCTGGTCGGCGCGTTGCTGGCGCGCGAGAGCGGCCGCCTTGCGGTCTTCCTTGCGTTTCGGCGCCGCCTCGGCCGACGGCTTCGCCGCTCCCGAACCGCGCATCGCCTTCGCCTGTTCCTTCGACCGGTCGAGCAGCCAGCGCTGGTAGTCGTCGAGGTCGCCGTCGAACGGGCTGACGCCGCCGGCGGTGACGAGCCAGAACTCGTCGCAGACCTCGCGCAGCAGCGCGCGGTCGTGGCTGACCAGCATCACCGTGCCTTCGAACTCGTTCAGCGCCATCGACAGCGCCTCGCGGGTGTCGAGGTCCAGGTGGTTGGTCGGCTCGTCGAGCAGCAGCAGGTTGGGGCGCTGCCAGACCAGCATCGCAAGCACGAGGCGAGCCTTTTCTCCGCCTGACAGGGTGCCGACGGTCTGGTGGACCATGTCGCCCTCGAAGCGGAACTGCCCCAGGAAGTTGCGCAGCTCCTGCTCGCGCGCCTGCGGGCTCACATCGCGCGCGAGGCGAATCATGTGGTTCAACGGCGAGTCGCCGGGCCGCAGCACGTCCATCTCCTGCTGGGCAAAGTAGCCGATCGCGAGGCCCTTGCCTTCGGTGATCGTGCCGGCGAGCGCCGGCTGCATGCGCGCGACGGTCTTCACGAGCGTGGACTTGCCCTGGCCGTTGGCGCCGAGAATGCCGATGCGCTGACCGGCCAGCACGGAGCGGTCGATGTCGCGGACGATGATGGTTTGGCCGTATCCACACGCCACGTCCTGCATCGCGAGCATCGGGTTGGGCAGGTTCAGCGGCTCGCGGAACTCGAACGAGAAGTCTGCGGCCGTCAGCACCGGTGCGAGCTTTTCCATGCGCGCGAGCGCCTTCACTCGGCTTTGCGCCTGCTTGGCCTTGCTCGCTTTCGCCTTGAAGCGGTCGATGAACTGCTGCAGGTGCGCGATGCGCTCCTTCTGCTTCTCGTAGCTCGCCTGCTGCAGCGTCATGCGTTCGGCGCGCATCTCCTCGAAGGCGGTGTAGTTGCCGCCGTAACGTGTCAGCTTGGCGTCGTCCAGGTGCAGCGTGACGCGCGTGATCGCATCCAGGAACTCCCGGTCGTGGCTGATGACGATCAGCGTGCCGTCGTAGCGCTGCAGCCAGGCTTCCAGCCAGACCAGCGCGTCGAGGTCCAGGTGGTTCGTCGGCTCGTCGAGCAGCATCAGGTCGGCCGGGCACATCAGCGCGCGGGCGAGCTGCAGGCGCATGCGCCAGCCGCCGGAGAAGCTGTTGACCGGCGCGTCGAGCTGCGCCACCGTGAAGCCCAGACCCATCATCATCGCCTGGGCGCGCGAACGCGCATCGAAGCCGCCGGCGTCGCTGATTGCGTGATGCGCGTCGGCGATCGCATGGCCGTCGTCTTCGGCTTCGGCCCGAGCGAGTTGCGCCTGCGCTTCCATCAGCCGCGTGTCGCCCTGCAGCACGAAGTCGGTCGCGCCTTCGTCGGTCTCGGGCATGTTCTGGGCGACCTCGGCCAGGCGCCAGCGCGGCGGCATGTCGAAGTCGCCGCCGTCGGCATGCAGGCGGTTCGTCAGCATCGCGAACAGCGAGGACTTGCCGGCGCCGTTGCGGCCGATCAGGCCGATCTTCTCGCCCGGTTGCAGGGTCACGGTGGCGGCATCGAGCACCACCTTGACGCCGCGGCGCAGCGTCACGTCGCGCAAGGTGATCATGCGCGGCTCCAGCGCTGCAGCGCGTCGCGAGTGACGAGCAGCACCTGGTCGTCGCCGGCGCTGGTTTCGAGCCAGGCGACCTCCAGGCGGCGGAACGCATGCTCGAAATGCGCGCGCTCGTTGCCGATCTCGAGCACCAACACGGCCGCGGGAGTCATCCGCGACGGCGCATCGCGCAGGATCGTGCGCACAAGGTCCATGCCGTCGTCGCCGCCGGCCAGTGCGAGGGCGGGCTCATGTTGGTATTCGGCGGGCAGGGCGGCCATGCTGTGCGCATTGACGTAGGGCGGGTTGCAGAGGATGAGGTCGTAGGGGCCGCTCAGGTCGGCGAGCAGATCGGATTTCATCAGCGTGATGCGCTTGCCGAGCTTGTGCCGGTCGACGTTGATGCGCGCCACGGAGAGCGCATCGTCCGAAATGTCGGCGGCGTCGACGACAACCTCGGGATAGGCGAGCGCAGCGATCACCGCCAGGCTGCCGTTGCCGGTGCACAGGTCGAGCACCCGGTGCGTTCGGTCCGACAGCCAGGCGTCCAGCGCGCCGGCCTCCTCGGCGTCCACGAGCAACTCGGCGATGAAGGAGCGCGGCACGATGGTGCGCTCGTCGACGTAGAACGGCACGTTTTGCAGCCAGGCTTCGCGGGTCAGGTAGGCGGCAGGCTGGCGGGTCTCGATGCGCTTCGTGACCAGCGCCTCGGCCTTCGCCTGTTGGTCGGCCGAGAGTTCGCGTTTTGCATGCGTTTCCAGCGCATCGAGCTCCATGCCCAGCGCCCACAGCACCAGCCACGCCGATTCGTCGAACGCGTTGGTCGTGCCGTGCCCAAACGAAACGCCCGCCTGTTTGAGGCGGGCGGCTTGGGCCGTAATCAAGTCAATCAGAATCATAGGAGGAGATTTTCCATCGTTCGCCGGTAGATGTTCTTCAGCGGGTCGATGTCCTGCACGGCGACGTGTTCGTCGATCTTGTGAATTGTCGCGTTGACCGGGCCGAATTCGACGACTTGGGGGCAGATCTTGGCGATGAATCGACCGTCGGAGGTGCCGCCGGTGGTCGACAGCTGGGTCGTGATGCCGGTTTCCCCGCGGATGGCCTCGGCAAGCGCTTCACTCAAAGTGCCGACGGGTGTCAGGAACGGTTCGCCGCCCAGCGTCCAATCCAGTTCGTAGTCCAGCGCGTGCCGGTCGAGCACGGCATGCACACGCGACTTCAGCGATTCGGGCGTCGACTCGGTCGAAAAACGGAAGTTGAAGTCCACGACCAGCTCGCCGGGGATCACGTTGGTGGCGCCGGTGCCGCCGTGGATGTTCGACATCTGCCAGCTCGTCGGCGGAAAGTAGTCGTTGCCGCGGTCCCAGTCGATGCCGGCCAGCTCGGCCAGGGCCGGCGCGGCCAGGTGGATCGGGTTCTTCGCCAGCTGCGGATAGGCGATGTGGCCCTGCACCCCGCGCACACGCAGCTTGCCCGACAGGCTGCCGCGGCGGCCGTTCTTGATCATGTCGCCGACCCGCTCGACGGAGGTCGGCTCGCCGACGATGCAGCAGTCCAGCCGCTCGCCGCGCTCGCGCAGCCGCTCCACCAGCCTCACGGTGCCGTCGTTGGCGGGGCCTTCTTCGTCGCTCGTGATCATCAGCGCAATCGAGCCGGCATGGCCCGGATGCGCGGCGACGAACTCCTCGATCGCGACCACCATCGCGGCCAGCGAGGTCTTCATGTCCGCCGCGCCGCGCCCGTACAGCCTGCCGTCGCGGTGGGTGGGCACGAAGGGGTCGCTGTGCCATTGCGCCGGCGGACCGGTGGGCACGACGTCGGTGTGGCCGGCAAAGGCGAGCAGCGTGCCGTCGGCGCCGAGCGTACCGCGGCGCAGCGCCCACAGGTTCGTGACGCGGAAATCCTCGGGGCCGCTGATCAGCGTTTCGCAGTCGAATCCGAGCGCCGAGAGGCGCCGGGTCATCAGCGCCTGGCAACCCCCATCGTCGGGGGTGACGGAGCGGCAGGCGATCAGCTGTTCGGTGAGTTGGAGCGTGCGCGACATCGGCTCAGTATCGCGACAGCGTGGAGCTTCTCGTGGTCAGCTCGTCGGGCCGCACGTCCAGGGTGATCTCGGTGAAGGTCGGCTGGTCGTCCGACTCCTCCTTCTTCGGTGCCGCCCGCGACACCGGGTTCATGTCGTTCTGCAAACGCCACATCAGGTTGGTCGGCGAATCGGCGAAAGCAAGGCCCTCGTCGCGCGTGATCGTCCCCTGGGTGATCATGCGCGCGAGGTCCTGTTCGAAGGTCTGCGACCCTTCTGCCAACGACTTCTCCATCGCCTCCTTCACGGCGTTGAAGTCGCCTTGCTCGATCAACTCCGAGACAAGCTTGGTGTTCAGCATCACCTCGACGGTCGGCAGCCGCCCGCCGGCGACCGCGCGCACCAGGCGCTGCGAGACGATGGCGCGCAGGCCGGAGGACAGGTCGGACAGCAGGGCAGGCCGCGATTCCGGTGCGTAGAACGACAGGATGCGGCCCAGCGCGTGGTAGCTGTTGTTGCCGTGCAAGGTGGCAAGCACGAGGTGGCCCGACAGCGAATACGAAATGGCCGCCGTCATCGTTTCGCGGTCGCGGATCTCGCCGATCAGGATGCAGTCGGGCGCCTGGCGAAGCGCATTGCGCAAGCCGACCTGCAGCGACTGCGTGTCGCGCCCGACTTCGCGCTGGTTGACCACCGACTTCTTGTTCGTGAACAGGAACTCGATCGGGTCCTCGATCGTGAGGATGTGCCCTGCGAGCTGCTGGTTGCGCTGCTCGAGCATGGACGCGAGCGTGGTCGTCTTGCCGGTGCCGGTGGCGCCGACCATCAGGATCAAGCCGCGCTTTTCGAGCACCAGCGTATTCAGCAGCGGCGGCAGATTGAGCGTGTCGAGCGCCGGAATGTGGTGCGGAATGCAGCGTAGCACCGCCGCGATGGAGCCGCGCTGCTTGAAGCCGCTCAAGCGGAAGCTGCCGACGCCGGCCAGCCCGATGCCGACGTTGAGCTCGCCGGTGTCGTCGAGCTCTTCCATCTGCGACGGCGTCAGCAGCTCCGACAGCAGCTGCCGCGGCTGCGTGTGGGTGAGCGGCTGATCGCTCAGTTGAATGATCTGGCCGTTGATCTTGATCAGGATGGGCGTGTTCGCCGACAGGTACACATCGGACGCTCCCTTGTCCGCCATCAGCCGGAGCACCCGCTCCATGTTGCCGCTCATGCCATTCCCCTCGCTGCTTGCAAAGACGCGATCATTTCATGCTTTCGGTGCCGAACACGCTGTAACGATTGCCATCCCGGTGCTTTGACAGGTACATCGCCTCGTCGGCACGCTGGATCAGCTCGGAAGCGTCGAATCCGTCACGCGGATACAGACTGATGCCGATGCTCGCGCCGAGGTCGAACCAGTCGCCGCCCACCGCCATCGGCTGGGAGAAGCAGTCGATCAGCGTCTGTGCGACGCGGCGGGCTTCGTGCTCCTCGTCCATCGCCTCCAGCAGGATAACGAATTCGTCGCCGCCCCAGCGGGCGACGGTGTCGACCTCGCGCACCGCCTCTTTGAGCATGGAAGCGGCCTGCACGAGCGCCCGGTCGCCGACCGCGTGTCCGTGGCTGTCGTTGATGTGCTTGAACCGGTCGAGGTCGATGAACAGCACCGCCAGGCAGCCGCCGGTGCGCTTGGCCGAAAGGATCGCGTGTTCGAGCCGGTCGATGAACACCGAGCGGTTCGGCAGGCCGGTCAGCGCGTCGTGCCGCGCCAGGTGCGCCAGGTGGTTGCGGCTCGCGTCGAGCTCGGCCATCGCCGACTTGATGCGTGTTTGCATCTCCTGGAAGCCGCGCGCCAGGTCGCCGATCTCGTCGTGGCGCTCGGTCGGAAGCTCGCCGATGACCTGGTCGGTGGAGAAGCGCTTCACCTCGCGCGTCATCTGGTTCAGCGGGCGTGTCACGAGCCGTGACGCGAACATCGCGAGCACGATCGCGACGGCACTGAACGCGAGCACGATCTGCAGCACGGTGCCGCCGAGCACGCGCGTGGACTGCAGGATGTCCGACAGCGGCCGGGCGACCCCGAGCACGACGAAGTCATCCGCCGGCGCGCGCGACAGCGGCAGCTTGACGAAGGCGCCGAGCAGCGCGCTCGATCCTTCCCGGCCGGCGCGGGTGCGCGCGAGCACTGGGTTGGTCCCGCCGGCCAGCAGCGTGTGCACGCCGGCGAAATTGTCCTGGATCAGCACGCGCCCACCGCGTTCGAAGCCGAAGGTCTGGGAGTCGTCGGGATGGATCAGGAAGTCGCCCGATTCGTTGGTCAGAAAGAGCTGCAGGTGCGGCGGCAGGTCGGCTTTCAGCACGTCGAACACGCGGCTCACGTCGACGCTGACGGCGACGACGCCAAGCGCCGTCCCGTCGGCCAGCCGCACGGGGCTTGCGACGTGCAGCGTCGGCCGGTTGCGTGCGGCGTGCGAGCCGGCTTCATGGTTGATGCGGATCTTCGACAGAACAACTTCCCCCTGCGGCAGCGCGAGGGCGCGAACGACGTACGGCATGTGCGCCTTCTCCTGCAACTGCGCGTCGCCGACCCGCAGCGTGCCTTGCGCGTCGCGATCGACCCGAACCAGCTCCAGCCCGTGCTCGGCGGCGGCGATGAACCGCACCTGCAGATACTCCGGCTTGGCGCGCACTGCGGCGTCGAAGATGCCGGCCAGTGCCGCTTTCTGCGCCTGCGCGGCAGCCCCTCGGGCCGAGGGCAGGCCTCGGATCAGTTCCAGCTGCGCGAGCACGCGCACGTCGTCGGAGATGTGGCCGACTTGCATGCGCAGCCCGTGCCCGAAGAGCTGGGTCGCGGTCATCAGGTCGCGCTCGGCCGCGCGTACGAGCAAGGCTCGGCTTTCGGTGAACGAGTAGAGCCCGGTGAGCCCCGTCGCGAGCACGCCGAAAGCGGCCAGCAGCAGGCCCAGCCGCAAGCTGATGTTCATCTTCATCAGCGGCCCGAAGGCGGTGCGGCGATCAGCGTTCAGGCCCGGCAACTTCATCTGGTGGGCCTGATCGCAGCATCAGCTGCGCAACAGCTCGTTGATGCTGGTCTTGGCGCGGGTCTGGGCGTCGACCCGCTTGACGATGACCGCGCAGTACAGGCTGTACTTGCCGTCGGCGCTGGGCAGCGAGCCGCTCACCACCACCGAGCCTGCGGGCACGCGGCCGTAGCTGACTTCGCCGGTGGCGCGGTCGTAGATCTTCGTGCTCTGGCCGATGAACACGCCCATCGAGATGACCGAGTTCTCTTCGACGATCACGCCTTCGACGATTTCCGAGCGTGCTCCGATGAAGCAGTTGTCCTCGATGATGGTCGGATTGGCCTGCATCGGCTCGAGCACGCCGCCGATGCCGACGCCGCCGGACAGGTGCACGTTCTTGCCGATCTGCGCGCAGGAGCCGACGGCGGCCCAGGTGTCGACCATCGTGCCCTCGTCGACGTAGGCGCCGATGTTGACGAAGCTGGGCATCAGCACGACGTTCTTCGCGACGTACGAGCCGCGGCGCGCGACGGCCGGCGGCACGATGCGAACGCCGGACTCGCGCACCTCTTCGTCGCTGAGGTGCGAGAACTTCGTCTTCACCTTGTCGAAGAAGGCGAGGTCGCCGGCATGCGTGAGCTGGTTTTCGGCGAGGCGAAACGACAGCAGCACCGCCTTCTTGACCCACTGGTTCACCGTCCATTGGCCGACGCCTTGCCGCTCGGCGACACGGATGCGGCCCTTGTTCAGGTCGGCGATGACCTGCTCCACCGCCTCCCTGATTTTCGGGCTGTTCTCGGGCGTCAGCGAGGCCCGGCTTTCCCAGGCGAGTTCGATCGTGGATTGCAGTTGTTCGGTCATGGGAGGGCGGCGGAAGGTTGAAGGGATGATGCGTAGGCGACGATGCGCTCGGCGGCGGCGACACATTCGTCGACCTCGGCCACCAGCGCCATTCGGATGCGACCGGTGCCGGGATTGAGGCCTTGCGACTCGCGCGCGAGCAGGCTGCCCGGCAGCACCGCCACATTGTATTGAGCGAGCAGTTCGCGAGCGAACGCCACGTCGTCGCCGGCGGGGGCGATGCGCGACACGTCGGCCCAGAGATAGAACGCGGCGTCCGGCAAGCGCACATCCATCACCTCGGCCAGCATCGGCGTCACGCGCTCGAACTTGCGCCGGTATTGCTCGCGGTTCGCAGCCACGTGCTGCTCGTCGCTCCAGGCGGCGATGCTCGCGTGCTGGACGGTCGGGCTCATCGCGCTGCCGTGGTAGGTGCGGTAGAGAAGGAACTGCTTCAGGATCGCCGCGTCGCCGGCGACGAAACCCGAGCGCATGCCCGGCACGTTGGAGCGCTTGGACAGGCTGGTCAGCGCGACGAGGTTGCGGAAGTTGCTGCGGCCGAGTTGCAGCGCAGCCTCGAGCGATCCGAGCGGCGGTTCGTCGCGGAAGTAGATCTCCGAATAACACTCGTCGGAGGCGATGACGAAGCCGAAGCGGTCGCTCAGCTCGAACAGCTTCTTCCATTCCGCCAGCGGCATCACCGCGCCGGTCGGGTTGCCGGGGGAACAGACGTAGACGAGCTGGGTGCACGCCCAGGTGCTGTCGGGAATGGCGGCCCAGTCGGCGGCGAAGTTGCGAGCCGGGTCGCTGTTGGCGAACGCGGTGCGCGCACCGGCGAGCAGTGCCGCGCCTTCGTAGATTTGGTAGAACGGGTTGGGACAAACGACGGTGGCCTGCGGCTGCGTCGGATCGATCACCGTCTGCGCGAGCGAGAACAAGGCCTCGCGCGAGCCGTTGACCGGCAGTACTTCGGTGGCGGGGTCGAGCACGACGCCGTAGCGGCGCGTCACCCACTCGCAGATCGCCTGCCGCAGCGCGGGTTCGCCGGCCGTGGCCGGGTAGCTGGCAAGGCCCTTCAGGTTGTCGACGATGGCTTGTTTGACCAGATCCGGCGTCGGGTGGCGGGGCTCGCCGATGCCCAGGCTGATCGGGCGGTAGGCCGGGTTCGGGGAGATGTCGCGGGTGAGGGCGCGCAGGCGTTCGAACGGGTAGGGGTGGAGCCGGGCCAGCAGCGGATTCATGCCCGGATTATCGGCGAGCCCCTTGTCGGGCGTCTGTCGGCGCCTTTCGCGATTTGGGCGCGCCGAAGCCTTCCCGCGCGGCGGCGCGGCGCCGGGGCTTTCCATCCGGGCGGCCATACCGGCGCCGACTTGTCGCCGAGCGGGCACGGCAGCCCCAACTTGCGCATCAGCGTGGCCGCGTCGTAAGGCGCGTGCACGTCACCCCGCGCCGTCACCCCGGCGAAAGCCGGGGTCCACTCTTTCGTCACCCCGGCGAAAGCCGGGGTCCACGGGTGGAGTGCTTCCGAGTGGGTTGTTTTGTTCGCGTGGCAAGCCGGGTCCCGGCCCGGCAGCCGGGTAACTTTCATTTGCTGGCCCAAATGAAGGTCACCAAAGCAAAGGGCCCGACATCAGGCCGTGCACGTGGCCAAGCGGCCCAGCGGGCCACTTTTGACCGGCGAGGTAGATCGAACCGTCGGCCCGCTCGTCAACTACGGGCCCGCTGCGCGTGGCCCTGGGTCCGGGTATTCGTCTTGTATTGGTCTTGGTATTGGTATTCGGTCCGCTTCGGACCGAAACAACAGGGGTCAGGCGGTTCGATGTGTCTCGGCGATCACAGGCCGCCCGCCGGACCGCTTTGCCACGTGCACGG
>DATKCI010000259.1:0-19251 GCA_035513255.1 Piscinibacter sp.
ACAGGGGTCAGGCGGTTCGATGTGTCTCGGCGATCACAGGCCGCCCGCCGGACCGCTTTGCCACGTGCACGGCCAAATCGTATTGAGGCCCTTTGCTTTGGTGACTTTCATTTGGGCCAGCAAATGAAAGTTACCCGCCCGCCGGGGCGGGACCCGGCTTGCAACACGAACAAATCAACCCACTCGGACGCAACCCACCAGTGGACCCCGGCTTTCTCCGGGGTGACGGCAAGTTAGTTAGCGCATGGGATGCATCCGGGCCACGGGAAACTGCAAGCGGCTGGGCCTCGCGTAGCCCGGCTTCACTCGCGCTGCCAGACCACGCCGTCGTCGGTGATCAGCGCGTCCAGCGGCAGGTCGTCGCCCGCGGCCCGCAGGAACGGCAGGAAACCGTTCGAATAACACAGGCCGACGGTGACCGGCCGTGGCTGCAGCGCCGCCACCGTGCGGTCGTAGAAGCCGCCGCCGTAGCCCAGCCGAACGCCCTCCGGACCGTAGCCGACACACGGCAGCAGCAACAGCTGCGGCTCGAACACTTCGGTGCCTTTGGGCTTGGGGATGTCGTAGGCGTCGAGTTCGGTCGGGCAGCCCGGGTACCAGACGTGGAAGTTCAACGAGCCCGCGTCGCGGTCGACCACCGGCAAGCCGATGCGCCGGCGCTCGTCCGCTTCGGACCAGCGGTACAGCGCGGGCAGCGGGTCGAACTCGCCCTTGATCGGCCAGTAGGCGCCGATCGTCGTCTCGCGGCGGCCGACCAGCCACACGCGCAGCACGCTTTGCAGCTGCACGGCGCGCTCCAGGCGGTCCGGCAAGGCCTGGCGCGCGGCGATCAGCTTGCGACGAAGCGCGTCTTTCTCGTCGGTCGTTTCGGTGGCCATGAAGACGCCGGTTGATGCGGAAAGCCCGATTGTGCAAGATCGGCCATGGCCCACGACGAACTGGCTGACCACTGCCTCGAACTGCTGCAGCCGTTGGGCAGCGCGCGCAAGCGCCGCATGTTCGGCGGGCAGGGCCTCTACCTGGACGACCTCTTCATCGCGATCATCGCGTTCGACCGGCTGTTCCTGAAAGCCGACGATCACACCCGCGCCGCCTTCGAGGCGGCGGGATGTGAGCCCTTCGTCTACGACGGTGCCGGCAAGCAGGTGACGCTGAACTACTGGACCGTGCCGGCCGAGGCGATGGAGTCGCCGGGGCAGATGCAGCCCTGGGCCCGCCTGGCCATGGAAGCCGCCTTGCGGGCCAGGGCGTCGAAGCCGAGTTCGGGACGGCGCAAGACACGCGCCGCCGCGCCGGCCAAGAAGGCGAGGCCGCGCCAGGCGCGAACCGCCAACGGCCGCGGCTGAGCGAAGGGCTGCCAGTGCAGCAGCACGGATTCGCCGCGCTGCCACGGCTCGACGACCACCGCGTCGGCCCGCTCGAGGACGATGCGCTGGCCCGCTTCGAGCACGTGGTCGTCGGCGTCGCCGCGCTGCGTCAGCCACACGCGCCCGCGCCGGATGGTCAGCTCGCCGGCTAGGGCGTCGATGCGCAGCGGTTCGCCCCACTGCATCGCGAGGGCGGCTGCACGGTCTGCGTAAAATTGCGCTTTCATCATCAATCTCCGGTTCGATGGGCCGTCTGTTCGTCCCGTCGTCCCTCTATGATCGATGCCATCTCGATTCGAATCCAATGAAAACGAACAGACGCTTTGATGCGGAATTGATATGAATATCGTACGTCAGCGGCCGCTCTCCCTGGGCAGCCTGCGCGCCTTCGAGGCGGTTGCGCGCCGGCTGAACTTCAGCGAAGCGGCAGAGGAGTTGCATGTCACCCAGTCGGCCGTCAGCCGGCAGATCAAGGGGCTGGAGGAGGAAC
Organism: Piscinibacter sp.; assembly: GCA_035513255.1. Classification (GTDB taxonomy): domain Bacteria; phylum Pseudomonadota; class Gammaproteobacteria; order Burkholderiales; family Burkholderiaceae_C; genus Albitalea. The sequence goes on from DATKCI010000259.1 coordinate 1,858, forward strand.
TCGGCGCCCCGCTGTTCTCCCGCGGTACGCGCCACGTGGAGTTGACCGGCAGCGGCAGCGCGCTGCTGCGCGTCGTCGCGCCGTGGCTGGACCGGCTCGATGCCGGCGTGCGCCAGATCCGCCAGGCGCGCGGCCGGCAGGTCGTGCAGCTGAGCACCTTTCCGTCGTTCGCGTCGCTGTGGCTGCTGCCGCAGATGGAGGCCTTCCAGCGCGAGCATCCGGACCTCGACATCCGCGTGTCCACCAACGACCGCCTCGTCGACCTCGACGAGCCGGACCTCGATGTCGTGCTGCGCTACTGCAGCGTGCAGGCGGCGCCGCCGGGCGCGCACCGCATGTTCGGCGAGGTCATCACGCCGGTGATCAGCCCGCGGTTGGCGGATCGCATCCGCGCCGGCGAGGCGCCGGCCATCGACAGCGCCGCCGACCTCGCGCAGCACACCTTGTTCGAAGAGGACGACCATCGCCCGAGCTCCGAGTTTCTCAGCTGGCGACATTGGCTCGCGAGCCAGGGCCAGCCGCGGCTGCAGCCGCGCCGCTGGGTCTACCTCGGTTTCACCTACCAGCAGGTCCAGGCCGCCCTGGCCGGCCAGGGCGTGGCGTTGGCACGCGTGGCCTTGATCGCCGAACAGCTGGCCCGCGGCGAGCTGGTCGAGCCATTCGGACCGGCCGGCCGCACCGCCAGCCCGTTCGCCTACTGGCTGATCACCACGCCGGGCAGCCGCGGCCGCGACGAAGTGAAGCAGTTCTGCGCCTGGGTGGAGTCGCGCGCCGCGCAAACGCGTGCGGCGATCGGCGAGACACCTGACGTGGAAGGCCCGACCGAGGCCGACTGAGCCAAGTCTCAAGGCGCCAGAATGCCGCGCTCGGTGACGATGATCATCAGCGGATGGTCGTGAGGCTGCGGTGCGAGTTCGGCATGCTCGAGCCTGGAGACGGACCACGCCACACCGACCGGCGTGACCTGCGGGTGCGCGGCCAGCCAGCGATCGTAGTAGCCGCGGCCGTAACCGAGCCGGAAGCCCGATTCGGTGTAGCCCAGGCACGGCACCAGCACCACGTCGGGCGATGCAGGCGGTCCGTCGCACACCGGAATGCCGCATTCGTCGCGCGAAGCGGGCGGCTCACGGTCCCACTGCCGATAGTGCATCAAACAGTCGGTGCGTGACGCATATGGCAGTGCCAGGGAGATGGGTTCCAGGCGATTGTCACCAAGGCACGCCACCGCGGCGTTAAATTCGGATCGAAGCGGCCAGTACAGCCCGAGGCATTCGGGTTGCAACTCGGCCAGAACCAGACTCAGATGGCCCGCCAGCGCGACATGCGCAGTCGGCCCGTTTTCTGCAACAAAACGATCGCGAACCTCGTGCATGCGCTCGCGCAGCGCGCGGCGCGCCGGCAGGACGGGTTCGGGGGGCACGTACGACACGATCAGGAAGGCAGTGAGCTTGAAAACCGGCAGTTCAGTTTCAGTATATGGGCGCCTTCGCGCGCGGCTCGCGGCCGGTGTTGCCGGCACGGCCTGGGCCCTGTGCGGCCTGCTCGCGGCGCCGGCGGCCTGCGCGCAGACCGGCGACGAGACGATCCTCGAGGCGAACGACGCTTTCCGCAAGAAGGACAAGGACCGGCTGGCGGCGGCGCGTGCCGCGGCGATGGCCGGCCGGCATCCATTGGCGACGTGGGTCGAGTACTGGGACCTGACCCAGCGCCTCGCCGACGCGGCTCAGCCGGAGATCGATGCGTTCTACGCGCGCTGGAAAGACACCTACGTCGAAGATCGGTTGCGCAACGACTGGCTGCTGGAGCTCGGACGGCGGCGCGACTGGGCGAATTTCGCCGTCGACTTCCCGCGCTTTCGGATGAACGACGACCGCGAGGTCACTTGTTACGCGCTGCTGACCGAGCACCTCGCCGGCAAGGGCGTCGCCGCGCCTGCGCGTGCGGCATGGTTCGCACAGACGTTCGACGACGACGGCTGCGCCCTGCTCGCCCGGACGCTGGTCGACGCGAAGGTTTTCGGCAGCGCCGACATCTGGCGCAAGGCGCGCCTCGCGATCGACGCGAAGCGGGCGCCGGTGGCACGCCAGGCCGCCGCGCTGATCGGAGAGAGCACGGTCGCCCCGGTTCAGGCGCTCGTCGACAACCCGGCGCGCTTTCTGGCCCGCCACTCGGCCCGCGACAGCCGGGCCCATGCCGAGCTGGCCGCCTTGGCCTTGATGCGGATGGCCGGCAACGACCCCGGCGTGGCAGCCGTGGCGCTGACCGACCGATGGGAACGTGCCCTGCCCCGCGACCTCGCGTCCTGGGCCTGGGCGTCGGTCGCGAAGCAATCGGCGATGCGGCTGCTGCCGGAGGCGCCGGACCACTATCGGCGCGCCGCGATGCTCGCCGGGCGCAGCAGCGGCGACGTCGAGTGGCCCGAGAGCACACTGGACTGGAAGGTGCGTGCCGCCTTGCGCGCCGACAACGGCCGCGGGCAATGGCAGCAGGTCGTGCAGGGCATCAACGCGATGGACGCGGCCGCGCAACGCGACCCGGCCTGGGTGTACTGGAAGGCCCGCGGCCTGCAAGCGCTCGCCGACGATTCGCAGGACGCCGACGGAATGCGGGCCCAGGCCCGCGAGCTGCTGGCCTCGATCGCCGGGCCGCTGGATTTTTATGGCGCGCTGGCGGCCGAGTCGCTGGGACGACCGCTCACCCTGCCACCGCGACCGCAGCCGCTCACGCCCGAGGAGCGCCGCGCCGCCGCCGAGCACCCCGGGCTCACGCGTGCGTTGCAGCTCATCGGCCTCGGCCTGCGCAGCGAAGGTGTGCGGGAGTGGAACTACTCGCTGCGTGGCCTGGGAGAGCGCGAGCTGCTCGCCGCCGCGCAGCTCGCCTGCGACCGCGAGGTGTGGGACCGCTGCATCAACACGAGCGAGCGCACGCGCCATGAGATCGACATCGAACAGCGGTTCCCGATGCCGTTCCGCACCGACCTGATCACGCGCGCCCGGGAAGCCGGACTCGACCCGGCCTACGTCTACGGACTGATTCGCCAGGAGTCGCGCTTCATCACCGACGCCCGCTCGCATGTCGGCGCCTCGGGGTTGATGCAGGTGATGCCCGCCACCGCGCGGTGGACGGCACGCAAGATCGGTCTCGACTACACGCCGGGCCGCATCAACGACCGCGACACCAACCTGCGCATCGGGACCGGCTACTTGAAGATCGTGCTGGACACCTTCGAGGGCTCGCAGCCGATGGCCGCCGCGGCCTACAACGCCGGCCCGAACCGACCGCGGCGCTGGCGCGAAGGTCCCTGGCTCGAGCCCGCGGCGTGGGCGGAGAACATCCCGTTCACCGAAACCCGCGACTACGTGAAGAAGGTGCTGGCCAACGCCAGCATCTACGCGGCTTTGCTGAACGACGAACCACCCGCTCTGGTGCCGCGACTGGGCCGCATGATCGGACCACGCGCCGCCGATGCGCCGGAGCCCGAGTCGGCCAAGGACGTGCCGTGATTCGCTGACCGACGATGCCCGCCCATCCCGACCAATTTCTCGACAACCTGCTCGTCCTCGGCGGCAGCGGGTTCCTCGGCCGCAGCGTCTGCGAGAAACTGGTCGAACGCGCCGGGGGCGGGGGCGGGCCGATCATCGTGCCGAGCCGGCACCCGCATCGCGCGCGGCACCTGCTGCCGTTGCCGACGGTGGAGCTCGTGCAGGCCGACCTGTTCGACGACGCCCGGCTCGACGCATTGGTGCGCGGCCGCGACGCGGTGATCAATCTCGTCGGCACCCTTCACGGCAGCGACGCGCAGTTCCAGCAGGTGCACGTCGAGCTGCCGCGCCGCGTGGCACGCGCCTGCGCGGCCGGTGGGGTGCGCCGCGTCGTGCACGTGAGCGCGCTCGGCGCGGACGCTTCGGCCCCGTCGAAGTACCTTCGCACCAAGGCCGCCGGCGAGGCGGTCTGGCACCGGCCGGCGATCGACCTGACGGTGCTGCGCCCGTCGGTGATGTTCGGCGAGTTCGACCACTTCATGAACCGCTTCGCCTCGTTGCTGCGGATCTTTCCGCTGATGCCGCTGCCGTGCGCGGACGCGAGGTTCCAGCCGGTCTGGGTGGACGACGTGGCCGAAGCCATCGCGCGCGCACTCGACACGCCGTCGTCGATCGGCGAGACCATCGAATGTGTCGGACCCCACGTCTGCACGCTGAAGGAGCTGGTCGAAGCAGCGGGACGGTGGAGCGGGCATCGGCGGCCGGTGATTCCGCTGCCCGGCCCGCTCGGTCGGCTGCAGGCCGCGCTGCTCGGGCTGCTGCCCGGCGACCCGCCGATGTCGCGTGACAACCTCGACTCGATGAAGGTGCCCAGTGTCGCCAGCGGCATGTTGCCGGGGCTGGAGCGCTTCGGGTTGACTCCGCGCGCGCTGGAGGCCGTGATGCCCGGCGTGCTCGGCCCGACCACCGGGCCGGCCCGGATGGGACCGATCGGCACGGTGGCGCGCAAGCCGTCCTGAATGCCACGCCGGGTTCGATGCGCGGCGCGCATCGAAGCGATGCACATTCGTCATCCGCGACGCCCGGCCAGTCGATAGCATGAGGCGCCCCCACAAAATGCACAAAGAAGGAAACTCCATGCAGCTCTACATCGGCAACAAAAACTACTCGTCCTGGTCGCTGCGCCCATGGCTGCTGATGACCCAGGCGGCGATCCCGTTCGAGGAGATCAAGCTGCGGCTGAGCTTCGACGCCGACTCCGACTTCAAGCGCACGCTGGCCACGGTTGCGCCGTCGGGCAAGGTGCCGATCCTCGTCGACGAAGGCTTCGCCGTCTGGGACACACTGGCGATCGCCGAGTACCTGGCCGAAAAGTACCCCGCCAAGGCGTTGTGGCCCACCCAGCCGCTGGCGCGCGCCCGGGCGCGAAGCCTCTGCGCTGAAATGCACGGCGGCTTCGGTGCGCTGCGCAGCCACTGCCCGATGAACATCGAGGCGTCGTTGCCGGAGGTGGGCGCACGGGTGCTCGCCGAACAGCCCGGTGTGGCGCAGGACCTTGCGCGCATCGTCCGGATGTGGCAGGAACAACTGGACGAGTCCGGCGGGCCGTTCCTGTTCGGCGGCTTCTCGATTCCCGACACCTACTTCGCGCCGGTGTGCACGCGCATCAAGACCTATAGCCTGCCGGTGCCTGCACCGGTGGCCGCCTATGTCGAGCGTGTGTTCGCGCTGCCGGCGTTGCAGGCATGGGTGGCCGGCGCGCTGGCGGAAAACGACTTCCTCGACTTCGACGAACCGTACCGCAAGGCGGCAACGCACTGAATGAACAAAGCGGGCCGCGGCCCGCTTTGTTTCCTCATCCGCAAACCGGCAGCCGCCGGTTCCGCCGTCACTGTGACTTGCGGCGCTTCGCGACGAAGCCGACCACGCCCAGCCCGGCCAGCAACAAGGCATAGGTGCCGGGCTCGGGAATCGGCGACGGAACGAAGGTCGTCAGCACACCGGCATAGGTGCCGCCGAAGTTGCCGACCGCCGTCCCCTCGACGACGAACGAATACGACCCGCTGGTCGGCAGCAGCGTCAGCAGGGACCAGCCATCGCTGCCGTCGGCATCGTGCGCGAGCACGGTCAGCGCCGCGTCGAGGAAGGTGATCGAGCTGAACTCGATGTCGAACTCCGGCCCCGGCAGGTTGGGGAGGGGATCGAGTGCGAAATCAAACACCACGCCGGCGCCGAGCCCGATGTTGGACACCGAGAACGCGTAGACATCGCTGAACGACACGCCGGCACCATGGGTGTTGCCGATCGCGATGGTCTGGTTGTCGATGTTGCCGAGAGAGCCGGGCCCCGTCAGGGCGTGGGCGGCGGTCGTGGCGAACAGGGCGGCCGCAGCGGCCAAGGCCTTGAGCTTCATGGGAACATCCTCCGGTGAGTTTTGACGTGGGGCCGCTTCACCCGAACCGGCCATCTGAGGGCGGCAGAAACGGCTCGATCGGCTCGTTGTGTCGCCCGACGTGCCATCGGGTTATACGGAATCGCTTCGAGCTTCGCACCCCCTGATCCCCGGGGTGTCCGGTGGCCCATGCAGGGGGCGTGCCACGGGTGGCGCACCTCCTGAGTGCCACGCCCCGCCTACACTGGCCGGATGAAGTTCTGGATCGTCGGTGGCGCCGTGCGCGACCAGCTGCTCGGCGCAGCGGTCAACGACCACGACTGGGTCGTCGTCGGCGCGACGCCGCAGCAGATGGTCGAGCTCGGCTTCACGCCCGTCGGGCGGGACTTCCCGGTCTTCCTGCATCCGCAGACCAAGGAGGAATACGCGCTCGCCCGCACCGAACGCAAGACGGCGCCTGGCTACCACGGCTTCGCATTCCACGCCGACCCCGGCGTCACGTTGGCGGAAGACCTCGCGCGGCGCGACCTGACGATCAACGCGATGGCGCGCGACGACGGCGGCACGCTGGTCGACCCCTTTGGCGGTGAACGCGATCTGCGCGCGAAGGTGCTGCGGCACGTGTCGCCGGCCTTTGCCGAAGACCCGGTGCGCATCCTGCGCCTGGCGCGTTTTGCCGCCCGCTTCGGCGACTTCACGGTCGCGCCGGAAACCGAGGCGCTGATGCGCCAAATGGTGCAGGCCGGTGAAGCCGATGCACTGGTCCCCGAGCGGGTGTGGCAGGAGTTGTCGCGAGGCTTGATGGAAGCGCACCCGTCGCGCATGTTCGAGGTGCTGCGCGGCTGCGGCGCGCTGTCGCGGCTGCTGCCGGAGGTCGACCGTCTTTGGGGCGTGCCCCAGCCGGCGGCGCACCATCCCGAGGTGGACACCGGCGTGCACCTCTTGATGGTGCTGGACATCAGCGCGCGGTTGCAGGCGCCGCTGCCGGTGCGTTTTGCCTGCCTGTGCCACGACCTGGGCAAGGGCACGACGCCGAGCGACGAGTGGCCGCGACACATCGCCCACGAGGCGCGAAGCGTGGGGCTGTTGCAGGGCCTGTCGGCACGGCTGCGCGTGCCGAGCGACTGCCGCGAACTGGCCGAGGTGGTCGCCCGCGAGCACGGCAACGTGCACCGCAGCGCGCAGATGCGAGCCGCCACGCTGGTGCGCCTGTTCGAACGCTGCGATGCGCTGCGCCGGCCAGCGCGATTCGACGACGCGCTGTTCGCCTGCGAATGCGACGCCCGGGGCCGCCTCGGCCTGGAAGACAAACCGTACCCGCCGCGCGAACGGCTGCGCACCCTGCTGGACTGCGCACGCGGCGTCGACACCGCGGCCGTCGCGGCACACACCGCCGAGCGTGGGCTCAGCGGGCCGGCCGTCGGCGAGGCAATCCACCAGGCCCGCGTGGAGGCGGTCAAAGCCTGCCTTGCGACCACCGCGCTGCCGTGACGGCGGCGACGGCCAGTTCGGCATCCCGATTGCTGTTGTGCCAACATCGGGGGTGACGTGACGCGGCGCGGAGGCTGAGATGGATGTGGCGGACGGCATTCGCAAACGGGGCTTTCGCAAGTGGTACGAGCGCGAGCTGATTCAAAGCCACGGTCACTTGGTGCTCACTTTCCTGTGCGCCGTCGGCCTGTTCGCCACCTTCGAGGTGCACAGCGGCAGTGCGCCGTGGTCGGCCCAAATTGCCGACCTCGGCGCAGTTGTGCTGTTGAGCGCGGTCGGTGTGTGGTCGCTGCGCCGGTACCTCTACCTGCTCAGCCACGCCGAGGCAATCGCGAACCAGGCGGTGTGCCCGCAGTGTGAAACCTACGGCCGCTTCGGTCTGGTCGAGGACGACCCGAGGCGCCAGCAGCTGAAGGTGCGCTGCCGTAAATGCGAACACGAGTGGCCGATCTACGACTGAGTCAGATCAGCTTGCCTATGCCCGCTGCGATCAGGCTCAGCACGATGCAGCTGGCCAGCGGAATGAAGAACTCGCGCCCGAACAGGCGAAAGCGGAAGTCGCCGGGCAGCCGGCCGAGCCCGATCTTCTCGAGCCAGGTCCGCAGGCCGCTGAAGATCAGCAGCGCGACGAAGATGACGATCAGCCAGCGGATCACAGCGTGTGCGTGCGGTCGCCCGCCGCGAAGCCGAGCGGCGCGGTCGTGAACGACGGGTCGCATCCGCGGGCGAAGCCGATCACCTTGAACAGCTCGCCCATCTCGTGCTCGTTGAGCAGCTTCTGCGCATTCGCGATCGCCGGCAGCGCGGCGCCCCGCAGATCGTCGAGCAGCCCGCAGTTCATCAGGAAGCGCGCCTGCGCCGCATAACCGAGCACGTCCAGCCCCGCTTCCTGCGCCGCCAGCGCGATGCCGGTGAAGTTGACGTGCGCGGTGATGTCTTTCACGCCGACCTGCTGCAGCGGATCCGGATCGGCGCGGTGCCCCTGGTGGCACATCAGTGTGCCGCCGTGGCGCTGCGACAGGTAGTACTCGGCGGCCGGGAAGCCGTAGTCGATGAAAAACGCCGCGCCGCGTTCGAGCCGCTCGGCCAGCGTCGCGATGAAGGCTTCGGCCTGCGGATGGATTTCGGTGACGGTGCCCGGAACGAAGGGCGCGTCGTGCGGCGGGCGCAGCGCCGTCGGCCGGTCGCTCCACGCGAAGCCGTCGGCCCGAGCCGCGACGCCGCGTTCGAACCACTGCCGGCCGTCGAAGTGCAGCAGCTGCACCGGCATCGCGTCCAGCACCTCGTTGCCGATCACCACGCCGTGCATCGTGTCGGGCAGCGAATCGAGCCAGCGAAACTTCGGCTCGTGTGCACGCAGCGTCTCGCGCTGCCGCGCGCGCAGCGCGCCGGACAGATCCACGATCGTGTAGCGGCGCACGCGCGCGTCCAGCGCATCGATCAGTTGCAGCGCCAGCGCGCCCGAGCCGGCGCCGAATTCCCACACCTCGTCCGTCCGGCTGCCGACGAGCGCCTGCTCGACCTGGCGCGCCAACGCCCGGCCGAACAGCGGCGACAGCTCCGGCGCGGTCACGAAATCGCTGCCCGATGACGGCAAGACGCCGAACTGGCGGCTGCCGCGGCTGTAGTAGCCGAGGCCGGGCGCATACAGCGCCATCGCCATGAAGCGGTCGAAGGGCAACCAGTCGCCGTTGCGTTCGATGGCGTTTCGGATCAGCGTCGCCAGCGCAGACCCTACACTGGCAGATTCGTTGGCTTGCATCGACGCATTGTAGAAACCATGAGCTCTCGCCCCGTCGTGCTGGTGACTGGCGCTGCCCGCCGGCTCGGCCGTGCGATCGCCCTGCACCTCGCGGCGAACGGCTTCGATGTGGCCGTGCACTTTCGCAGCTCCCGCGCCGAAGCCGACACCACCGTGGACGACGCGCGCGCCGTCGGCGCGGACGCCGCCCCGTTCGCGGCGGACCTGGCCGACGAAGCCGCCTCCCGCGCCCTGGTGCCGGCCGTCGTCTCGCGCTTCAAGCGGCTCGATGCGATCGTCAACAACGCTTCGGTGTTCGAATACGACGCGCCGGCGAGCTTCGGCGCCGCGGCGATGGACAAGCACTGGCGCGCGAACGTCGCGCCGGCGGTGATCTTGGCGCAGGCGCTGCACGATCACTTGAAAGGCTGCGACGAGGTCGGCTGCGTCGTCAACCTGGTCGACCAGAAGCTGTGGAACCCGAACCCCGACTACTTCTCGTACTCGCTGTCCAAGGCCGCACTCCAGGCCGCGACGGTGATGCTCGCGCAGGCGCTGGCGCCGCAAGTGCGCGTCTGCGGCGTCGCGCCGGGTGTGACGCTCGTTTCCGGGACGATGAGCGAAGACGAGTTTGCGCGGGCACGCACGCTGACCCCGCTGCAGCGCTCGTCGACGCCGGACGACGTCGCGCGCGCGGTGCGCTTTTTGATCGAATCTCCTGCCGTCACCGGCACCACGCTGATGGTCGACGGCGGCCAGCACCTGCAGGGGCAGCCGCGCGACGTGCTGTTCCTCGCCAACCCCACGAAAGAAACGTGATGCACAGCCTGCTCAGCCACCCCACTTTGATGGACTGCCGGCGCCTCTTCCTGCGCAACTACGAGGTCTGGATCAACATCGGCGTGCACGACTTCGAGAAGCGCGGCGAACAGCGGGTGCTGATCAACGTCGACCTCTACATTCCGCTGGCCATCTCGACGCCGAAGGAAGACGAGCTCGACGAGGTCGTCGACTACGATTTCATGCGCCGCACCATCGGCCTGCGGGTCAAGCAAGGCCATATTCACCTGCAGGAAACGCTGTGCGACGACATACTCGCCCTGATGCTCGCGCATCCGCGGGTGCGCGCCGCCCGGGTCTCGACCGAGAAACCCGATGTCTACCCCGACTGCGACGCGGTCGGCTGTGAAGTGTTCGGCATCGCCGAAGCAAAACCCGTCTGAGACCATCATGAGTGCAGTTCTGGACCACGACAGGCAGGCCCGCGCCGCGCACGAGATCAACAAGCTGTCCAAGCGCCTGCACCGGCAGGTCGGCCAGGCGATCGCCGACTTCAACATGATCGAGGACGGCGACCGGGTGATGGTCTGTGTCTCGGGCGGCAAGGACAGCTACGCCTTGCTCGACATCCTGCTCAACCTGCGGCAGCGCGCGCCGGTCCGCTTCGAGCTCGTGGCCGTCAACCTCGACCAGAAACAGCCCGGCTTTCCCGAACATGTGCTGCCCGAGTACCTCGCCAGCCGCGACGTGCCGTTCCACATCGAGGCCCAGGACACCTATTCGGTCGTCAAGCGGCTGATCCCCGAAGGCAAGACGATGTGCAGCCTGTGTTCGCGGCTGCGGCGCGGCATTCTCTACCGCGTGGCCGGCGAACTGGGCGCGACGAAGATCGCGCTCGGCCACCACCGCGACGACATGATCCAGACGCTGTTCATGAACATGTTCTTCAACAGCCGCCTGAAGGGCATGCCGGCCAAGCTCGTCAGCGACGACGGCAAGAACATCGTGATCCGCCCGCTGGCCTACGTGGCCGAAACCGACCTCGAGCGCTGGGCCGCCCACCGCGCGTTCCCGATCATTCCGTGCACGTTGTGCGGCAACCAGGAGAACCTGCAGCGTGTGCAGATCAAGAAGATGCTGCGCGAGTGGGACCGACAGTTTCCCGGCCGCATCGACAACCTGTTCACCGCGATGGGCAACATCGTGCCGTCGCACCTGATGGACCGGAACCTGTACCCGTTCACGACGCTCCAAACCACCGGGGTGGTCAACCCGGCGGGTGACCGCGCGTTTGACGAAGACGACGACTGCGGCCCGAAGGACCCGACCGCCGGGATTCGTTTGCACCGGCCGACGTGAGGTCGCCGGCTGGAGGACCATCATGTGGAAGTTCCTGACCATCCTCGCCACCACGGTCGCGCTGAGCGCCTGCGCCAGTTTCAATGAACTGCGCAGCGACGTCTCCACCTACAGCCTCTGGCCCGCCGACCGCAAGCCGGGGACCTATTCCTTCGAGCGCCTGCCGTCGCAGCAGACGAACGCCGAGCAGCAAGGCCTGCTCGAAGACGCGGCCCACCGTGCGATGCAGCAAGCGGGCTTCACCCCGGCCGCCGATCCCAAGACCGCCGACGTGATGGTCACCCTCGGCGCACGCGTGACCGCCTACGACCGCTCGCCGTACGACGACCCGCTGTGGTGGCGCGGCGGGCTGTACAGCTCGCGCTTCTACGGTTATCCCTATCCCTACCGATCCGGTTTCGGCCTGCATTTCGGCGTGCCGTTCGGCCGGTCGACGACCTACGAACGCGAAGTGGCCCTGCTGATCCGCGACCGCCAAAGCGGCCAGCCGCTGTACGAGGCCCGGGTGACGAACGACGGCTACTCGCCGTCGATCAACTCGCTGCTGGCCGCGATGTTCGAAGCCGGCATGAAGGACTTTCCGGCCGGCGGGGCGAACCCGCGGCGCGTGGTGACGCCGATCACGGCACAGTCGTAGCCGCGGCGCCCACGAGGGCGCGCAGGTCGTCCTCCCAGCCCTTGAACTTGGCCGCCGCGTGCCGGCGCTGCTCGGCTGTCGTCAGGTTGTGCAGCCGGGCCGCGAACCCGCAGTTGTAGTCGGCCAGGCGCTGCTGATAGGCGCGGTAGCCGTCGCGCGGCGAGCGCACGGCGTGTTCCAGCAACCGGCGCAGCGTGGCGTGCGCCTGGTCGGTGGGCAGTGATTCGGCGCGCAGGCGCTGCAGCACCTGAACGACCTCCTGCTGGCGCCTCCGCCGCTCGGCGAACCACAGGTCGGCATCGAACGGGGAATCGACCACCCACTGAGCCACCTGCCCGCGCTGCGCCGAATCGAGCCGCCCGTAGAAATCCTCGGCCTGCTCGACAACCCGTTCGACCTGGCCCTTCAGGCGCTCTTCGGCCGAGTCCTGCAGATGGTCCGAGCGGAACCGTTCGTTGTTCTTCGCATGGCGCCGCTCGACAAGGCGAACCTGGCGCGGCGTCAGCGTGCGTGCCACGTCGGCCATCGCCGGTATCGCCTCTTCGTAGCCCGACCGAACCCGTGCCAGGATCTCGTCCGCCCAGCGGCAGGCCTGCGCCGCGGTGGCGTCGGCCAGCACATCGGCCTGTGCCTGTTCGAGCAGACGCAGATAGACGGGCAGCTCGGTCGCGCGATGCCGTCCGAACCAGTCGTCGATCGCCGCCTGCACACGCGGCGTCTGCTCCTCGTTGAATTCGAGGTAGCCGTCCAGCCACCAATACGCCAGCCGCGGCCCCTGGTTGTAACCGAGGCGCAACGCGCTGCAACTGGTCAGCACGATCAGCGCGCCGAGCAGCACGCCGATAATCGGGCCTCTCGAAGAGGACCACGGAATGGCTCTGGACATCGTCATCATGGCTGCGGGCAAAGGGACTCGCATGAAATCGGCGCGGCCGAAGGTGCTTCATCGGCTGGCCGGCCGAAGCCTATTGCAGCACGTTCTGCAAACCGCCTCGACACTCGGGGCTGATCGCATCGTGACGATCACCGGCCATGGCGCCGACGAAGTCGAATCCTCGGTCAGCGCGCCGAACCTGCAGTTCGTGCGCCAGATGCCGCAGCTGGGTACCGGGCACGCGGTACAGCAGGCGGCGCCGCTGCTGCACGACGACGGGACGACGCTAATCCTCAACGGCGACGTGCCGCTGATCGAAGCCGCGACGGCGCGTGCGCTGATCGAGTCGTGCGACGGCGGCAAGCTCGCGCTGCTGACGATCAGGCTGGCCGATCCGAGCGGCTACGGCCGCGTGCTGCGCGGCGACCCGGCCGGCCGCGACGCGAACGAAGGCGGACGCGTGCGCGGCATCGTCGAGCACAAGGACGCCACACCGGTCCAGCGCATGGTCGACGAGGTCTACACCGGCATGATGGCCGCCCCCACCGCGGCGCTGAAGGGCTGGCTGGCACGCCTCACCAACGAGAACGCGCAAGGCGAGTTCTATCTCACCGACATCGTCGCGATGGCAGTCGCCGACGGGGTGCCGGTGGTGGCCACCCATCCGGCGAGCGAGACCGAGGTGCTGGGCGTGAACAGCCCGTCGCAGCTCGCCGATCTCGAGCGCCGCTTCCAGCGGACCCAGGCGGAATCGCTGATGGAGGCCGGCCTGCGCCTGGCCGACCCGGCCCGCTTCGACCTGCGCGGCGAGCTGGTGTGCGCGAACGATGTCGAGATCGACGTCAACTGCGTCTTCGAGGGCCGCGTGACGCTGGGCGAAGGCGTGCGCATCGGGGCGAACTGCGTGCTGCGCAACGCCGCGATCGCCGCCGGCGCCGTGATTCACCCCTTCACCCACATCGACGGCGAAACGCTCGGCGTGAAGGTGGGCGCCGGTGCGGCCGTCGGGCCGTTCGCGCGGCTGCGCCCCGGCGCCGACCTCGGCGAGCAGGTTCACATCGGCAATTTCGTCGAGGTGAAGAACTCGACGCTCGCCAAGGGCGCCAAGGCCAATCACCTCGCCTACCTCGGCGACGCGACGGTGGGCGAGCGCGTGAACTACGGCGCCGGCAGCATCACCGCCAACTACGACGGCGCGAACAAGCACCGCACCGTCATCGGCCGCGACGTGCACGTCGGCAGCAACTGCGTGCTGGTGGCGCCGGTGACGCTCGGCGACGGCGCCACGATCGGCGCCGGCTCGACGATCAGCAAGGACGCACCGGCCGGCCAGCTCACCGTGGCCCGCGCGAAGCAGGTCTCTTTGCCCGGCTGGACGCGGCCGAAGAAGTAGCCCCGATGCAATCCGGGGACGTGCGATGGCGAAGCGACGCTGCCCCGGATTGCATCCGGGCTACGGAATGCGCAACGAGCGGCGAGTGCGAACCCAGGCCTCGAATTCGGCCGCCGGCAGCGGCTTGCTGATCAGGTCGCCCTGCAGCTCGTCGCAGCCGTTCAGCGCAAGGAAACTGCGCTGGGCTTCGGTCTCGACACCCTCGGCGATCGCCGTGATGCCCAGGCTGCGCGCCATCTGGATGATCGCGCGGGTGATCGCCGTCGAGCCGCGGTTGCCCGGCAGGTCCTTCACGAACGAGCGGTCGATCTTCATCTTGTCGATCGGCAGTTCCTTCAGGTGGCCGAGCGACGAATAGCCGGTGCCGAAGTCGTCGACCGACACGCGGATGCCCAGTTCGGCGAGTTTTTCGAGCTTGCCGCCGACCTCGGCCAGATCGTCCATCAGCATGCGTTCGGTGAGCTCCACTTCGATCAGGTGGCCGTCCACGCCCTCCTCGCGCAGCACCTGCGCGACCGCGTCGCTGAAGCTCGCGGACTGGAACTGCATCGTCGACAGGTTCACCGCGACCGGCGCCACCGCCAGCCCCATCGCGTGCCAGCGCCCGGCGCAGCGTGCCGCTTCGCGCAGCACCCACTGCCCGATCGGAAGCATCAGCCGCTGCTGCTCGGCCACCGGGATGAACTCGCCGGGCGGCAGCAACCCGCGTGTCGGGTGGTGCCAGCGGATCAGCGCCTCGGCGCCGACGATGCTGCCGTCGCGCGCACTGACCTGCGGCTGGAAATGCAGCTCGAACTCGCCGCGCTCCAGCGCATGGGCGAGCTCGCCCTCCATCACCAGCGCGGCATAGGCCGAGCTCGCCATCGCCGGGTCGAAGAAGCGGTATTGCGCACGCCCGCGGGCCTTCGCGAGGTACATCGCGGTGTCGGCATGTTTGATCAGCGTCTGCGCCGACGGGCCGTCCTGCGGAAACAGCGCCACGCCGGCCGACGCGGTCACCGACAGCGGCCGGCCCTCCGCATGCACCGGCGCCTCGATCGCCTGCAGCAGCTTCTGCGCAACCTCGTCGACATCCGCGCGCTGCGAGATGCTCGGCAACAGCACCATGAACTCGTCGCCGCCGAAACGCGCGACGATGTCGGTGGCGCGCAGGCTCGCGGTGATGCGCGCCGCGACGGTGCGCAGCAGCGTGTCGCCGACCAGGTGGCCCAGCGAGTCGTTGACGCGCTTGAAGTGGTCGAGGTCGATGAACAGCAGCGCCAGCTGGCTGCTTCCGTCGCGCGCGCCGGCCATCAAATGATCGAGGTGTTCCATGAACGCGCTGCGGTTGGGCAGCCCGGTCAGCGTGTCGTGATGCGCCAGGTGGTGGATGCGTGCCTGCGCCGCATGCCGGTCGCGCAGGTCGCGCACGATCGTCATTCGCATGCGCTCGCCGTTGCGCACCATCGTGCGGACGATGAATTCCACCGGAATGCGCTGGCCGTGCTTGTCCATCAGCACGCTCTCGTACGCGGTCTCCTGGCCCGACGCGATGACCGAGGCGACCTTCGCCACGTGGTCGGGCGCGATGAAGTCCAGTGTCTTGCAGCCGAGGATCTCGGGCAGCGTGTAGCCGATCAGCGCCAGCGCCGGCGGGTTGGCGTCGGTGACGAACCCGTCTTTGTGGAACACGATGCCTTCGGCGCTCGCCTGCATGAACTTCGCGAGCCGCTCCTCCGACTCGCGCAGCGCGATCTCCGCGAGGCGGTGTTTGCTGATGTCGGAGATCAGCACGAAGCACCCGATCGCGCGGCCGGCCTCCTCGAGGTGCGGCAGCAGGTTCACCTCGATGTAGCGCGTGCCGTCCGGCGTGGCGAGTTCGCGCTCGTAGGCGGCCGGCAGGCGCTGCTGCAGCACGCGGTCCACCTGCGGGCGGATGCGCCGCTCGGCCTCGTCGCCGATCACCTCGCCGAAGGTGCGGCCGACGATGCTGCGCCCATCCATGCCGAAGGTCTCGGCGTAGCGGCTGTTCGCGTACACGCAGCGCATGGTGTCCGACTCGTAGTACGCGAGCAGCGCCGGCACGTTGTCGGCCAGCAGGCGCAACAACTCGGCGCGCGTGCGGGCAGCCTGCTCCGCCTCTCGCAGCTCGGTCACGTCGTGCAGCAGGCACAGACAGTGGCCGAGCGGAGCGAGCCAGCGCGCCGTCAGCCCGAGCGACCGGGTGTCGAACTCGGGGATCGTTTCGACCCGCAGCGCGAAGTCGTCGCGCCTGGCGAGCGCGGTCAGCAGGTCGCGGCGGGACGGCGGCGTGAGGGCGTCGAGCCAACGTGTGCCGAGCGACTCGGCAGCATCCGGCATGCGTTCGGCGAACGCGCTGTTGGCCTGCAGCAGCTCGCCATCGGCCGAGACGCGCATCGCCATGCCCGGCAATGCATTCCACAATGCGAGATCTTCGACGAGCGGTTGCGGCACGGCGTTCATGGCGAACCGCAGATTATCCGCCTGCCCCCGGGCCGGGGATTCAGACGCCGGCCGTTTCGGCGGCCAGGCACAAATCGTCCCAGGCTCGGGCCTTGTCCTCCGGATTTCGCAGCAGGTACGCCGGGTGATACGTGACGATCAGCGGCACGCCGTGGTAGCGGTGCACCCGCCCGCGCAGCCGGCCGACCGGCTCGCTGCTGCGCAGCAGGCTTTGAACCGCAAAACGGCCCATCGCAAGCAGGATCTTCGGTTGCACGAGCTCGATCTGGCGCACCAGAAACGGCTCGCACTGCGCGAGTTCATCGGGCTCTGGATTGCGGTTCCCGGGCGGCCGGCATTTGAGCGTGTTCGCGATGTAAACCTGCCGCGCCGGATCGCCCGCCGCGTCATGGCGGCCCAGCCCCAGCGCGCGCAGCATGTTGTCGAGCAACTGCCCCGACTTGCCGACGAACGGCTCGCCCTGGATGTCCTCCTGCTCCCCCGGCGCCTCGCCGACGACCATCCAGTGCGCCCGTTCATTGCCCACCCCGAAGACGGTCTGCCGCCGCCGCTCGCACAGCTTGCAGGCCCGGCAGTCCACGACAGCCTGCCGCAACGCCGCCCAGTCCATCGACTCGATGCCGGTGGGCCGGTCCCCTCGCACCAGCGGTGCCGCGGCTTCGACAAGCTCAGCCGAATCCACACTCGGCGCACGCGAGAAGGCTTCGACAAGCTCAGCCCGAACGGAGGAGGGCGCGGGAGTCCGGCTTTGTCCTGGCAAGGCCACCGCCTTGCCCTCCCCC
>DATKCI010000260.1:0-2481 GCA_035513255.1 Piscinibacter sp.
CGAGCAGCGCGCCGGCGATCGTGACCTTCGCCAGCCGGCTCGCGGCCAGCACGCCGATGAGGCCGAGCGCGCACGACATCGAATGCTGCGGCGTCCACCACATCGACCGCGGCAGGTTGTCGACGCGGACGCCGCGGAACGGGTACTGCGGCCACGCAGACACGGCGTCGATGTTGATCGACCGCAGCACCTCGAGCGGCGCCCCGCGCTGCATCAGGTCGTGCAGCGCGTACAGCCCCTCGAAGCTCGGCGCGACGACCGCGAGGGCCGTCGCGGCCATCGCCGCCCAGTGCCGCCCCGTGGCCGCCCACGCGACGGTGTACACCATCGTCAGCAGCAGCAGCGCGGTCATCGTCGCCGTGATCTTCAGCGCAGCCGCGACGTCGGGCGACGCCTCGCTGCCGCCGCGGCCGGCGAAGACGGCCGGCGGCATGAAGTACGTCCAGTAGTAGTGCATCGGCTCGTCGGCGACGTACGGGTTCTTCAGCTCGGGCTCGAAGCGCGCGAGCTCGTGCGTGAGCGCCATGTGCCAGACGAAGTCGGCGGTGAAGTAGGCGCGGTAGTACTGCGTGCCTGCCTCGTCACGCTCGCCGGTGCGGGCGAAGGGCGACCCGACCAGGAGCGGCACGAGGTGCAGCACCAGCAGCAGGGCCGCCGAGTCGCGCGACGTCCAGTCGGGCAGGGCGACCAGCGGGGCGCGGTTCCCGAAGGCCCGGCGCACGCCCAGCGAGATCGCGAGCAGCAACAGCCAGATGGCGACGAAGAAGAGTGGGCTGGCCAGGCCGAATGCCGCAGGCAGCGACCACGCCAGCGCGAGCATGCCGTAGCCGATGAGCGCGCCCGACGCCCATGCCGCGGCGCCGCGCCCGAACAGCACGAAGCCAGTCGGCAGCCCGGCGCTGACGCCGGCGACATACAGCGCGAGCGTCAGCAGCCCCCCCGCGCCCCCGAAGATCCAGCTGAGCGCGACGATGAGCGCGGTGAGCGTGAGGCGAAGGGGCAGTGTCACGCGCGCGCCTCGCCGGGCCGCTCACCGCGGCCGAAGGCATACAGCAGTGCCCCCGGCAGGTTGCCGACGATGCCGAGGCCGATGAAGAGCACTGACAGGGCGAAGGCGTGCGGGCTCGAGACGCCGACGCGGCCGAAGGTCCAGACGAACGCCGCCTGGCTCGAACCGATGCCGTTGCCGGGCAGCGGCAGCAGCAGGACGAGCAGAATGATCGGGATGAACGCGAAATATGCGGCCGGCCCGGCCGTGATGCCCAGCGACAGGCCGAGCAGCCAGGCCTGCAGGATCCGGATGACCTGCACCGCCAGCGACATCGTCAGCACCCCCGCCAGCAGCCCGCGGTGGCCGTTGTAGGCGCGCAGCGCCGCGAGGAGCCCCTCGGCGGCGCCCTGGAGGCGCGCCACGCCGGCCGTGCGGCGCATGAGCGCCACGAGCGCGCCACCGGCCCTCCGGCTGAACACGACGGACATGCCGGCCGCGCAGCCCGCGAGCGTCACCGCGAGCCCCAGCCAGACCGCGCGCTCGCCGAGCAGGTCGGGCGCGGCCGCCAGCCCTGCCGCCGCCGCCATCAGGATCGCAATGACGCCGAGCAGCCGGTCCATCAGCACCGACGCGACGCTCTCGTGCGACGACACGCCCGCGCGCGACAGACGCCACGCGCGCACGGCGTCGCCGCCCACGCTGGGCAGGAAGGTGCCGATGAACGTCGTGATGAAGAAGATGCGGAGCAGGCTGCCCATCGACGGCCGCGTGCCGTGCTGCACCGGCGCCAGCAGGGCAATCCACCGCCAGGCCATCAGCGTGCGATCCGCCAGCACGAGCGCGGCGGCCGCGGCAATCCACCGCCAGTCGACGCCGGCCAGGGCCTGCGCGACCTTGCGTGGATCGCTGTACCAGAGAAGCAGCGCGAACAGCCCCGCCGCGAGAAGGACGCGGACTGCGCGTGCGGCCGGTGTCACCTGACCGGCGCGGGAAGGGTCGAGAGGTGCCGCGACGGATCGTGCTTGACGCGGTAGGCGCGGCGCAGGAACTTCACGTAGGGCACGACCTGCTTCATCGCCCCGACGTTGACCTGGCACGGGCTGAGACACGTCGTGCACGTGTCGCGCTTGAGGGCCTCGCGGTGCTCGAGGTTCGAGGCGTTGAAGTAGATGTCCTGCACGTTCGTCTCGAGCACGTTGCCCAGCTTCTTCGAGTTCTCGCAGTAGAACAGGTCGCCGTTCGGGTTGAGCAGCAGTCCCTGCCGCTGGAACGGGCACGGCATCGTCCGCTGATAGCCGTTCGCGATCATGTCGGCGTAGTGCAGGTACATGAACGCCTGGCCGCTCAGCACCGATTCTTCCGCGACGCGGTCGAGGAAGAACTTCTTCATGAACGTCTCTTCACGGCTCTTGAACCCGACGGTCTCCTCGAGATCCTTGTTGTGCAGCATCGCGTCGGTGAAGCGCAGCATGTTGAAGACGACGTCGAGC
>DATKCI010000261.1:0-4493 GCA_035513255.1 Piscinibacter sp.
GACGGCACGCCCTCGGCGCCGGGCGCGCTCGCCACCTCGGCCGGCCGCTGAATGGGCGGCGCGAAGATCGACGGCTGCCCGGTGTGCTTGTTCCAGCCGTCGTACAGCAGAAACAGCGAGATCAGGAAAACACCCCACAGCAGGGTGCGGCGCATGTCGGTCATGGGATGTTCTTTTCGCGGGAGAGAGGGGAAGACTCGGGCGGCGCCGCGCTGCGCGGGGCGCCCTGAAGAAGCCGGGTGAACAGGCGTCGCGGGTCGGCCGGCACCGGGTCATGGCCGCCGGCGCACCACGGATGGCAACGTGCGAGCCGGCCGATGGTGAGCAGCGTGCCGAGCGCAGCGCCGTGCTGTTCGAGTGCCTGCAGCGAATACGCCGAGCAGGTTGGTTCGAAGCGGCAGGCACTGCCCAGCCACGGGCTCAGCAGCAGCCGATAGCCGCGCACCAGCCCCATCAGCGCGTGGCGGGGCAGGCCGACAAGGGTGTCGATGAGAGACACAGCGCTCAGCCCCGGTTGGGGCGCCGCGCCGCGTCGGCCAGCAACGCGTCGAGTTCGGCGCGGGCGGCGGCGCTCAACGCGTCGGAGGCGGCGCTCGGAAACTGCTCGCGGGAGAAGCCGGAGCGAAGCCGCACGACCCACAGGCCGCCGGGCAGTTCGCGCTGCCGGTCGACCGCTGCGCGGATCTGGCGCTTGAGCAGCGAGCGGGTGACCGAGCGACGTGCATGCCGTTTCGGCACCACGGCGCCGAGCCAGACACGGTGCGCCTCGCTGTCGGGCGACCGGTCATCCACAGAAACGGGGACCAACGGATCAACCCCTGTTGACAACTCGGCGGCAGCCGGTGTTTTGACGGACCGAGCCGGCCGGCTCGGAACACCGAGCAGGTGGTGCACGGCGAAATGGGAACTGCGCGCCCGGGTGGGCGCAGCCAGCACACGTTCGAAGTCGGCGGAGCGCACGATGCGGCCGATCACGGTGCCACGCCGCGGGGCACAGGGCGAAGCCGGCGTTCGGTCAGACCGCGAGGCGCTTGCGGCCCTTGGCGCGGCGCGCGTTGATCACGGCGCGGCCGCCACGGGTCTTCATGCGGACGAGGAAACCGTGGGTGCGGGCGCGGCGGACTTTGGAGGCTTGGTAGGTGCGTTTCATGATCGGATCCTGCTGGCGCATGCTGCCTGCCACGCATCTTCTCGTGCGTGAGGCATCGCGGCATGGCGGCCAAAAAAGTATGACGGCCGGCGGTCGTGTCAGTCGTCTATGGAACGGCTCGCTTCGAGGCCGCATTCGGGAAACCCACTATTACACCAAAAACCCCCTTCAAAGTCAAAGACTTGGACGGCAGCATGCGCCTTGGGCGCGGCTGGGTGGCCCGCCGCAAGACTGTGGATAAGCCTCTTCCGCGCGACCCGGGAGACGTACAATCCCGCCGCTCCAAGAAGAGTTTTCCACAACACCTCATGAGTGCCGACCTCTGGCAGCGCGGCTGCGAACGACTTGCCGCTGAACTGCCCGAACAACAGTTCAACACCTGGATACGCCCCCTGCCTGCCGCCGACGTGGCCGATGGAGGGGTGGGCGGCGCCGTGGTGACGCTGCGGGTGCCCAACCGGTTCAAGCTCGACTGGATCCGCAACCAGTACGCCGGCCGCATCGAGGCGGTGCTGACCGAACTCGCCGGCAAACCGGTGCGACTGGAGATTGCTCTGGCGCAGCGCGACGGCGCCGACCGCAGCGCCCACAGCGGCGTGCCCTATCCGGCCGCGGCGAATGCCGCGGTGCTGAACTACCCGGTGAGCGCCGCGCACGCGCTGCATGGCGCCCCGCCGACCCGGCCGGCATCGGCCCCGCCCGAGCTGTCGCGCAACCGGCTGAACAACAACCTGACTTTCGACACGCTGGTGCCGGGCCGCGCCAACCAGATGGCGCGCACGGCCGCGCTGCATGTGGCCGGCGCGCCGGGGCAGATGTACAACCCCTTGTTCATCTACGGCGGCGTGGGGCTGGGCAAGACCCATCTGATCCACGCGGTCGGCAATGCGCTGCTGGCCGACAAGCCCGACGCGCGCATCCTCTACCTGCACGCGGAGCAGTTCATCACCGACGTCGTGAAGAACTACCAGCGCAAGACCTTCGACGAGCTGAAGGCCAAGTACCACTCGCTGGACCTGCTGCTGATCGACGACGTGCAGTTCTTCGCCGGCAAGGAGCGCACGCAGGAGGAGTTCTTCAACGCGTTCGAGGCGCTGCTGGCCAAGCGGGCCCACATCATCATGACCAGCGACACCTACCCGAAGGGGCTGGTGGACATCGACGAGCGGCTGACGTCGCGCTTCGACGCCGGCCTGACGGTGGCGATCGAGCCGCCCGAGCTCGAGATGCGCGTGGCGATCCTGATGCGCAAGGCCGATGCCGAAGGCGCAACCATGCCCGAAGACGTGGCGTTCTTCGTCGCGAAGAACGTGCGCGCGAACGTTCGCGAGCTCGAAGGGGCGCTGCGCAAGATCCTCGCGTACTCGCGCTTCTCGCACAAGGACATCAACATCCAGCTCGCGCGCGAGGCGCTGAAGGACCTGCTGTCGATCCAGAACCGGCAGGTCGGTGTCGAGAACATCCAGAAGACGGTGGCCGACTTCTACAAGATCAAGGTCGCCGACATGTACTCGAAAAAGCGTCCGGCGAGCATCGCGCGGCCACGCCAGATCGCGATGTACCTCGCCAAGGAAATGACGCAGAAGAGCCTGCCGGAAATCGGCGAGCTGTTCGGCGGGCGCGACCACACGACGGTGCTGCACGCGGTGCGCAAGATCTCCGGCGAGCGGCAGAAGAACACCGAACTGAACCAGCAGCTGCACGTGCTCGAGCAGACCCTCAAGGGATGAGCACGAACATGCCTCTCGCGTCAAGCAACAAGGGTGGGGACAACTTTTGAACAAGCAGCCAGATGTCCACAGCCCCGCGGCCGCCGCCGAAGTTGTTGGTTGCGACTCCCGCCCAACCGACCCCTGCGCCCACAGGGTTCGCCGCCAGCTAAACGGTTGAAAGAACAGGAGAAAATGGCGTTCTCCACAAAAAACCCGAACCCCTACTAGAACGACCAATTTAAGAGGTTGAAATGATTGTCTTGAAGGCAGCGCAAGAAAAATTGTTGAACGCCCTGCAGGCGGTCTCGGGCATCGTCGAGCGTCGGCACACCCTGCCGATCCTGGCCAACGTGCTGATCCGCAAGAACGGCGGCCAGATCGAGTTCACGACCTCGGACCTCGAGATCCAGGTGCGCACGGCGGCCGAGTTCGACGGCGACGCCGCGAGCTTCGCAACCACCGTCGGCGCGCGCAAGTTGATCGACATCCTGCGGGCGCTGCCGTCCGACCAGGTCGTGACGCTCAGCGCCAACCAGAGCAAGCTGACCTTGCAGGGCGGCAAGAGCCGCTTCACGCTGCAGACCTTGCCGAGCGACGACTTTCCGCTGGTGCAGGAAGCGGCCGACTTCGGCCCGGTGTTCAGCGTGCCGCAGAAGACGCTGAAGCTGTTGATCAACCAGGTGCATTTCGCGATGGCGGTGCACGACATCCGCTACTACCTCAACGGCATCCTGTTCGTCGCCGAAGGCAAGAGCCTCACGCTCGTGGCCACTGACGGCCACCGCCTCGCGCTGGCGCAGGCGACGCTCGACGTCGAGATCCCGAAGCAGGAGGTCATCCTGCCGCGCAAGACGGTGCTCGAACTGCAGCGGCTGCTGAAAGACGACGACACGCCGATCGAGATGCGCTTCGCCGGCAACCAGGCCAAGTTCAGCTTCGGCGGCATGGAGTTCGTCACCAAGCTCGTCGAAGGCAAGTTCCCCGACTACAACCGCGTGATCCCGAAGAACCACAAGAACCACGTCACGCTGGGCCGCGCGCCGCTGCTGTCGTGCCTGCAGCGCGCCGCGATCCTCACCAGCGAGAAATTCAAGGGCGTGCGCGTGAACATCGAACCCGGCACCTTGCGCATCGCATCGAGCAACGCCGAGCAGGAAGAAGCCAAGGAAGAGCTCGAGATCGACTACGACGGCGATGCGATCGAGATCGGCTTCAACGTGACCTACCTGATGGACGCGCTGGCCAACATGAGCCAGGAGATGGTGCGCATCGAGCTGCAGGACACGAACTCCAGCGCGCTGCTGACCGTGCCGGAGCAGGCCGGCTTCAAGTACGTCGTGATGCCGATGAGGATTTGAGCTTCGGGCGACCGAAACTCGGTGCCAAGCGGGCTGCGGCCCGCTTCAGCGTTTCTTAAGGGGCTGTGGATCGACGGATCGGCGCCCCAACCGTGAGCCAGAACAGCGATGAGTGAGCAGCTAAACACCCCCGACGACGGCAAGAAGATCGGCGACAAGGCCTCGGAAGCGGCCGCCGTCGGCCCCGCGCTCGATGCCTATGGCGAGGGCAGCATCCAGATCCTCGAAGGCCTGGAAGCGGTGCGCAAGCGCCCGGGTATGTACATCGGCGAC
>DATKCI010000262.1:0-11904 GCA_035513255.1 Piscinibacter sp.
GCATGCGCAGCTACGACCAGTTGCCGGTTTTCGCGCGTGCCTTGGTCGACCTGCTGCAAGCGGACGCTACTGCAACCGCCGCTGCGCCCTGAGCAGCACGGGCCGGTCGACCATGCGGCCGTCCACCGCGACGGCGGCGCCATTGGCGCCGGCGGCCGCGTCGACCACGCGGCGCGCCCACGCGATCTCTCCTTCACCGGGTGCGAACGCCGCCTCGACCACACCGACCTGCCGCGGGTGGATGCACAGCTTGGCGCCGAAGCCCAGCCGCCGTGCGCGCAGGCTGGCGGCGCGCAAAGCCTCGATGTCGTCAAGGGCGGTGCACACGCCGTCGACCGGCGGTGCCAGCTCGGCGAGGCGCGACGCCAGCACGAGTTGCGAGCGGAAGAAAAGCAGTTCGTCGCCGTCGCCCTCGATGCCGAGATCCAGCTGGAAGTCGATGCTGCCGAACACCAGACGCTGCACGCGCGGCGCGCGTGCGATGGCGTCGACAGCAGCGATGCCGAGCGCCGTCTCCACCAGCGGCAGCAGCGCGGCCTGCGGCGCAGCGGCGGCCACGCGCGCGAGCGTGTCGGCATCCTCGGCCTTCGGCAGCATCACCGCCGCCACGCCGGGGTGCGCGGCGAGCGCGAGGTCGTCGTCGAACCATCGCGTGCCGGCGCCGTTGATGCGCAGCGCCACGGGCCGGTCGGCATGCAGCCAGTTGGCGACGGCGTCGCGCGCACGCGCTTTGGTATCTGGCGCGACGGCGTCCTCGAGATCGAGGATCACCTGCCCCGCGCCGGCCGCGCGGGCCTTGTCGAAGCGCTCCGGCCGATCGCCGGGCACGAAGAGGTACGAGCGCGTCATTCGAAGAAGAACCTGACCGTGGCGATGTCGTGCAACCGCCAGCCGGTGTCGACCACCGCCTTCATCTCGGCCTCGCCCGCCGCGCCCGAGAAACGCGCCAGCCGCAGCACCTTGGCGCTGATCTCGTCGCGTGTCAGCGTGTTGCCCGGGTCGCCCTTCGGCTCGTCGACCCGCGCATGCAGAACGCGGCCATCGTTCATCCGCACGCTGACCTTGCCGATCCAGCGCGCGGGGTAGGCGCGGTCGACTTCGTCGTCGAGCACCATCGCCACCCTGCCGCGCCACGCCGCAATGTCGGCATCGCGCCAGTGCACCTCGAACTCGCCGACGCCGGCCGCGCCGCGCAGCGCGACAAGCGCGAGCACGGTGCCCATCGAGAACTTGGCCTGGTGCACGCTCTGCGGGTCGACCACCGGGCCGAGCACGTCGATCGCGCCTTGGTGCACCTGTGCGGTCACCTGCTCGACGTCGCCGGCGGCGAGCCGGTGCTCACGCATCACAAGTTGCAGCGCGTCGGCTGCCGGGTGCGTGTGGCGGCACGAGGCGTGGAACTTGAACGAGGTCTCGGCCAGGGCCCAGCGCGTGCCGAGCCGGTCGACGAGTTTCGAAGGATCGGCATCGCTCGACATGCCGGCTGCCAGGCCTTGCGGGCCTTCGAGAATGTGGCGCGCGCCTGTGAAGCCTTCCTGTGCGAGCCACGCGGCGGCCAACCCGGCCGCCGCCGCATGCGCGGTGTGCAGCTGCTTCGAATCCGCCGCGTCGCGCAGAAACTCCCACAGCCCCGCGGCCTGCGTGCCGGCCGAGCCGAGCGCGTGCTGCATCTGATCCGGCGTCAAGCGCAGCAGATGGCCGGCCGCAGCCGCCGCCGCGAGCGTGCCGGCGGTGCCGGTGGTGTGGAAAATCTTGTAGTGCGAGCGGCCGAGAAACTCGCCGACGCGGATGCCGACCTCGTAGCCGGCGACACACGCCGCGATGAACTCCTGCCCCGATCGGCCCAGCGACTGCGCCAGCGCGAGCGCCGGCGGGAACACCACCGCCGCCGGATGGAACACCGAGCCGTTGTGCACGTCGTCCTGCTCTGCGAAGTGCGACGCGGCGGCATTGACCATCGCGGCAAAGTACGGCGAGGTGCGGCGGCGTGAGATCAGCACCTCGGCGCCGCCGTCGCCCGGCCCCATCGCGATGGCGAAGCGCTCGATCGCCTGCACCGGGCGCGCGCCCTTGCCGGCGAGCGCCGAGCCCAGCCAGTCGACGAACAGGTCCTCGGTGCGCGCGACGACCGGGGGCGGAAGGTCGTCGAAGCGCAGGCCGGCCGCGAAGGCGGCGAGCGTGGCGGTTTGGCTCATTCAGATCGCTCCTTGCGCGCGCAGCGCCGCGATGTCGTGGCCGCCGTAGCCGAGCTCGGCGAGGATGGCGTCGGTGTGTTCGCCGAGCGCCGGCACGGCGCCCATGGGCGCGTCGTCACGCCCCGGCGGAAGCAGCGCGGGCACGGCGCCGGCGGGCGTGGCGACTTCGCGCCAGCGATCGCGCGCCGCAAGTTGCGGATGCGCCCACACGTCGTGCATGTCGTTCACGCTCGCGTTCGCGATTTGCGCCGCATCGAGCCGCACGATCACGTCCCGCGCCGTCAGCCCCGCGAACGCGTCGGCGATCGCCGCGTGCAAGGCGTCGCGGTGCGCGACGCGTTTGCTGTTGGACGTGAAGCGCTCGTCCTGAGCCAGACCGGGCCGGCCCAGCACGTCGCGGCAGAACGAGACCCACTCCCGCTCGTTCTGCACACCGAGCATCACCGTCTTCCCGTCGCCGGCCGGGAACGGACCGTACGGCTGGATCGTCGCGTGGCTCGCGCCGGCGCGCGGCGGCGGCTCGGCGCCATCGAACGCGTAGTACATCGGAAAGCCCATCCACTCGACCATGCTGTCGAGCATCGCGACGTCGATGCAGCGGCCGCGGCCGGTTCGGTCGCGCTCGATCAAAGCCGCCAGGATGTTCGCGTGGGCCTGCATGCCGGCCGCGATGTCGGCGATGGAGCATCCCGCCTTCGCCGGAGTGTCGGGCGTGCCGGTCACCGACAGGAAGCCCGACTCGCTCTGGATCAGCAGGTCGTAGGCCTTCCTGTCGCGGTACGGGCCGTCGCTGCCGTAGCCGGAGATGTCGCACACGATGAGCCGCGGGTGCCGGCCGCTCAGCGCTTCGTATGACAAACCGAGCCGCGCCGCTGCGCCGGGCGCGAGGTTCTGCACCAGCACGTCGGCGCGCGCCACCAGCTCGGCCAGCACCGAGGCCGCCTCCGGCCGCTTGACGTCCAGCGTGAGGCTTTGTTTGCCGCGGTTGGTCCAGACGAAGTGCGAGGACAGGCCGCGCACGCGTTCGTCGTAGCCGCGCGCGAAGTCGCCGACGCCGGGACGCTCGATTTTGATCACACGCGCGCCGAGGTCGGCGAGCTGGCGCGTCGCCAAGGGCGCGGCGATGGCGTGTTCCAGCGTGACGACGGTGATGCCTTCGAGGGGAAGTGTCATTTCAGTTGCTCCCATCGTGCTTGTGTCGCCACCGTCATACCGGCGAACGCCGGTATCCACTGTTGGAAGTGAACGAGTCGGCCACGAGTGGATACCGGCGTTCGCCGGTATGACGACTGTTGGGGTTTCACTTCAGTCCTCCTGAATTCATCTCAGAAAGACCGCGGCATCCCAAGCACATGCTCGGCCACGTAAGACAAGATCAGGTTCGTCGAAATCGGTGCCACCTGGTACAGCCGCGTCTCGCGGAACTTGCGCTCGACGTCGTACTCGCACGCGAAGCCGAAGCCGCCGTGGAACTGCAGGCAGGCGTTGGCGGCCTCCCACGAGGCCTTGGCCGCGAGGTACTTCGCCATGTTGGCCTCGGCGCCGCAAGGCTGGCGGGCGTCGAACAGCTCGCAGGCTTTCCAGCGCATCAGGTCGGCGGCTTCGACCTCGATGTGCGCTTCGGCGATCGGGAACTGCACACCCTGGTTCTGACCGATCGGGCGGCCGAAGACGACGCGGTCCTTCGTGTAGGCGGTCACGCGGTCGATGAACCAGCGGCCGTCGCCGATGCACTCGGCTGCAATCAGCGTGCGCTCGGCGTTGAGGCCGTCGAGGATGTACTTGAAACCCTGCCCTTCCTCGCCGATCAGGTTCTCGGCCGGAATCTCGAGGTTCTCGAAGAAGAGCTCGTTCGTCTCGTGGTTGACCATGTTCGGAATCGGCCGCACCGCAAGCCCTCGGCCGACGGCCTCGCGCAGGTCGACGACGAAGATCGACAGCCCTTCGCTCTTCTTCTTCACCTGCGCCTGCGGCGTGGTTCGCGCCAGCAGAATCATCAGGTCCGAGTGCTGAACGCGCGAGATCCAGACCTTCTGGCCGTTGACGACATAGCGGTCGCCCTGGCGCACTGCGGTGGTCTTGATCTTCGTCGTGTCGGTGCCGGTGCTCGGCTCGGTGACGCCCATGGACTGCAGGCGCAACTCCCCGGCGGCGATCTTCGGCAGCCACTGCTCCTTCTGCGCCTCGGAGCCATGGCGCAGCAGCGTGCCCATGTTGTACATCTGGCCATGGCACGCACCGGCGTTGCCGCCCGCGCGGTTGATCTCCTCCATGATCACCGACGCTTCGGCGAGGCCAAGGCCCGAACCACCGTACTGCTGCGGAATCAATGCGGCGAGCCAGCCCGCCTTCGTCAGCGCGTCGACGAAGGATTCGGGGTAGGCGCGCTGCTCGTCGACCTTGCGGAAGTATTCGTCGGGGAACTGGCGGCACAGGTCGCGCACCGCGTCGCGGATGTCTTGGTAGGGTTTCATTCGGAAAAGTCCAGTGTGGCCTGCATCGCGAGGCGCCCTTGGTGGTCGCGCGCCCAGAGCGCGAAGCGCCCGGGGCCCTCGTCGCGGCCGCAGACGTGGAAGCGGTGGATGTCGAAGACCGGGTGCACGGCCTTGAACTCGAAGCGGCGCGCCACCAGACCCGGCCGTTCGCTGCGCGCGAGTTGCATCAGCAGCGTCGCGATCAGCGGCCCGTGCACGACGAGGCCGGGATAGCCCTCGACCTCGGTGACGTACGAGCGGTCGTAGTGGATGCGGTGGCCGTTGAAGGTAAGCGCCGAGTAGCGGAACAGCAGCACCGGGTCGGGCACGATCTCGCGCGAGAAGCGCTCGTCGGTGGGTGCGGCCTGCGCCGGCGGCGCGGCATCGCCCTCGCGCGGGGCGTCGCGGTAGACGATGTCGTGTTCCTCCGTCAGCGCCAGCCCGCGCGGCCCGGCGATCTCGTGCCGCACGGTGACGAACACCAGCGTGCCGCTGCGGCCTTGCCTTTCACTGATGCGCTCGATGCGCGACGTTCGCGTGACCGCATCGCCCACGCGCAGCGGCTCGTGCCACGACAGTCGCCCGCCGGCCCACATGCGCCGCGGCAGCGGCACGGGCGGCAGGAAACCGCCTCGCCGCGGATGGCCGTCCGGGTCGATCTCGCTCGCGCGGGCCTTCGGCGTGAAGAAGATCCAGTGCCACAGCGGCGGCATCGCATCGCGCGGCGCGTCCACGTCCAGCGTGGCGGCCAGCGCGGCCACAGGCATCGCGGCGACGGTGTCGTCGGCGCACTCGGTGCGGCCGACCCACGATTCGAAAGCTGTCATGCCCGAGAGCTTGCGACATCGGCACGGCGCCGGCAATTCGGCATTGCGCAAGGGCCCCTTGCGAGCTGCTTAAGGTCCCCAACCGGTCATCGCCCGGTCGCCGCACAAGAGCCTGCCCACCCCGGGACCGCGATTTGCTGCACCCAGGGCGCCCCGGCCCCGCCCGGCGCGGGGCCAACCACCGGACCGCCCTGCATGCCGTGGCTCAAGCTTTTCCACATCGTCAGCCTGATCGCCTGGTGCGGCGTGCTGCTGTACTTGCCGGCGGCGATTGCGGCCGGCAGCGGGCGCACGCCGAGCGAAATTTTCCATGGTCCGCACGGCGGCATGGCGCGCACGCTGTTCACGGTGGTCGCCACGCCGGCCGCCCTGCTGACCATCGTCAGCGGCACCGCACTGATCCTGCTGTACGGCCTGCCGGGTTATTGGCTGATGGGCAAGCTGACCGTCGTCGCAGCGATGGTGCTGTGCCATGTGCTGTGCGGCGCACTGATCCTGCGCGTGGAGCGCAACCGCGATGCCGCGGTCGGCGCGCGTTGCGCGGTGCTGGGCACGGCCTCGGCGCTGCTGATCTTCGCCGCCGCGTGGCTGGTGCTGCGCAAGCCGTTCTAACAAGCTGAGCTCACGCGCTCACGTTCACGCCGACCGTATGTTCGTACACCAGCCGACCGCCCAGGTAGCCCGCAAGCGAGATGAACGCTGCAGTGAGCAGGGACAGGTAGAGACCCCAGGGCAGGATGCCGGCCTCCGCGTCCGGCAGGCGCAGCATCCAGTTGAGCGAGGCCAGCGACAGCATCATCACCGCGATGACGGCATGACACCAGGCGGTGATCAGCCGGCGCACGGGGGCCACCGTGGTGATGTCGACCAGCCCCGGCACGCTCGCCAGCCAGCCGCCCAAGCTGCCCACGCCCGCCAGCCAGAGTCCGGCGCGCGCCCAGAACGGATCTCCGCCGACCACGTAGCCGATGTCGGCGGCGACCAGCGCGAGCAGCGCGGCGATCGGGAAGTGGATCATCGCCGGGTGCAGCGGATGGCCTGCGATGGCGGCGCGGCTGACGATGGGATCTTCCTGCTGGGGCATGGCGTGGTCTCCGGGAATCGGCGGGGCTGCGTTCAGACGCGGCCATGGTCCGGCCGGCATGCCGCGCTCGTGCTGCCCGCGCTCGGCGCCTGCAGCGGCCCGCAATCCATCCTCGACCCGGCCGGCCCGCCGGCTGCGGCGGTCGCGCTGCTGTGGTGGTGGATGTTCGGCGTGGCCATGGTGGTCCTGGTCGGGGTGGTGGCGCTGTGGCTGGTGGCCCTCTGGCGGCGCCCGCGCGACTACACCGACGCGCAGGCCCGCCGCATCCAGTTGCGCTGGATCCTTCTGGGCGGCATTGCACTGCCGCTGGGCAGCACCCTCGTGCTGCTGGCATTCGGCGTGCCCACGGGCCGTGCGCTGCTGCCGCTGCCGGACCCGGCCGCGCTGCGCATCGATGCGATCGGGCACCAGTGGCGCTGGGAGATCCGCTACCCGGGCCGGGACGTGCGCCTCGACAACGAACTGCGGCTGCCGGTCGGCCGGCCGATCGACGTGCACACCACCAGCACCGACGTGATCCACTCGTTCTGGGTGCCGCGGCTGGGCGGCAAGGTCGACGCGATTCCCGGCCGGACCAACGTCGTGCGCCTGCAGGCCGACCGGCCCGGGCGCTTTCGGGGCCAGTGCGCCGAATTCTGCGGCCTGAACCACGCCGAGATGGTGCTGACGGTGCATGCGATGACGCCGGAGGCGTTCGACGCCTGGCTGCAGGCCCAGCCGGAGGCGGCGAAATGAGCCGGGGAGCGGCAGCGCGGCTGCACGCCGAGATGGACGCGGTGTGGGGCAATCCACGCGGCTGGCGCGCGCTGACGATCGTCAACCACACGTCGATCGGCCTGCGCTTCATGGTGACCGGCGCGGCCTTCTTCGCGGTCGCGGGCGTGCTCGCGATGCTGCTGCGTGCACAACTGGCACTGCCTCGCCGTGGCTTCATGGACGCCGAGGCCTACAACCAGGCGTTCACCGTGCACGGCACGATGATGATGTTCCTGTTCGCCGTGCCGATGCTGGAGGGCCTGGCGGTCTACCTGCTGCCGAAGATGCTGGGCGCCCGCGACCTGATCTTCCCGCGCCTCAGCGCCTTCGGGTACTGGTGCTATCTCTTCGGCGGGCTCATCTTCAGTTCCAGCCTGCTGCTCGGCCTGGCCCCGAACTCGGGCTGGTTCATGTACACGCCGCTGAGCAGCCAACCGTACTCGCCCGGCATCAACGCGGACTTCTGGCTCCTGGGCATCACCTTCGTCGAGATCTCGGCCGTGGCGGCAGGGGTGGAGCTGGTGGTCTCCATCCTGCGGACGCGGGCGCCGGGCATGGCGCTTGACCGCATGCCGATCTTCGGCTGGTACATGCTCGTCACCGCGCTGATGATCGTCGTCGGATTTCCGCCGCTGATCCTCGGCAGCATCCTGCTCGAACTCGAGCGCGCCGCCGGCCTGCCCTTCTTCGACGTGATGCGCGGCGGCGACCCGCTGCTGTGGCAGCACCTGTTCTGGCTGTTCGGCCATCCGGAGGTCTACATCATCTTCCTGCCCGCGGCCGGCATCGTCTCGACCGTGCTGCCGGTGTTCGCGCAGCGGCCGCTGGTCGGCTACCGCTGGACCGTGATGGCAGTGATCGCCACCGGTTTCATCAGCTTCGGGCTGTGGGTGCACCACATGTTCGTGGTCGGCATCCCCCACCTCGCGCTGTCGTTCTTCTCCGCCGCGAGCATGCTGGTCGCCGTGCCTACCGGCATCCAGATCTTCGTCTGGCTCGCGACGCTGTGGACCGGCCGGCCGTTGATGCGCATCCCGATGCTGTGGATCGTCGGCTTCCTGGTGATCTTCGTGGCCGGCGGCCTTACCGGCGTGATGCTGGCGCTGGTGCCCTTCAACTGGCAGGTGCACGACACGCATTTCGTGGTGGCGCACATGCACTATGTGCTGGTCGGCGGCATGCTGTTCCCGCTGATCGCCGGCCTCTACTACTGGATGCCCCACTTCAGCGGCCGCATGCCGTCGGACCGCCTCGCTCGGTGGGGTTTCTGGACCACCTTCATCGGCTTCAACGGCACCTTCCTCGTGATGCACTGGACCGGCCTGCTGGGCATGCCGCGGCGGATCTACACCTACGACGCCGGGCTCGGGTGGGCGTGGCCCAACCTCGTCTCGTCGGTCTTCGGCTTCGTCACCGCGATCGGCCTCGCGATGGTGCTGCTCGACTTCGTTCTGCACTTTCGGTGGGGGCGACCTGCCGGCTCGAACCCGTGGCGGGCCGACACGCTGGAATGGGCCACCGCGACGCCGCCCGCCGCCTACAACTTCGCGAGTCTGCCGTCGGTCGAGACACGGCACCCGTTGTGGGAGGCACCGGACCTCGCACAAGGCATCGCAGAAGGCGCACATGCACTGCCGACGGCTCGCCACGGCCGCCGCGAAACGCTGGGCAGCGACCCGGTGAGCGGCGCGCCGCGGGAGGTCGTGCAGCTGCCCGGCAATTCCTGGCTGCCGCTGTGCGCCGGGCTGGCGCTGGCGGCCGTGTGCGTCTCGCTGCTGCTGAAGTCCTATGCCACCGCCGCGGCCGCGACGCTGGGCGCGCTCGCCGTGCTGCTGCGCTGGTCGTGGGAGAACGGTGCCCAGGCCCCCGGCGCCACCGGTCCCTCGGAGGTGCCGGGGCTGAAGCTGCACACACGCACCTTCGACGGACCGGGCCTGTGGGGCATGGGGGTGACGCTGCTCGCCAATGGATCGCTCTTCCTGTCGCTGGTCTTCGGCTGGCTCTTCTTCTGGACGGCCTCGCCGCGGTGGGAGCCGCCGGCGGTCTCCCCGGTCGCCGCCGGCCCGCTGCTGGCGGCCGGCGTGCTGCTGAGCGCAGGCGCGCTGTCGATGTGGAGCGCCGCGCGGCGGCTGCGCCACGGTTCGGCGTCCGGCCTGGCGCTGCGGCTGGCCGGTGCGGCGCTGCTGGGCCTCGCGTCGACGGCGGCGCTGTGCTGGATGCTGTGGGCGATGCCGCTCGCTCCGACACGATCGGCGCACGACGCCGTCATCGCCGTGCTGCTGGGCTACCTCGCACTGCACACCGGGCTCGCCGCGGTGCTGTCGGCGCTGCAGGCCTGGCGGGTTCGCCTCGGCCACGTGGGGATGGACGCCCCTTACGAGCCCGGGGTCGTGGCGCTGTGGTGGACGTTCACCGCCGTGGCCTTCTGGATCGGCTTCGCCGCGCTGGTCGGGGTGCCGCCCACCTTCAGGGCCGTCTCATGAGCCCGCCGGGCCGCCCCAAGGGCGAATACCGGAGTGCGGAGCACGAAGGTACTCCAATGAGCCCGCCGGGCCGCCCCAAGGGCGAAAACCGCAGTGCGAAGCACGAAGGTAGTCCAATGAAACACGATCCGCATCCGCTGCACCTGGCACTGGGCCTGCTGCTGTGGTCGGTCTGGTTCGTCGCCATGTACGCGGGCCTGTCCATCGCCTGCGCCGTTCACCCGCCGCCGGTCGAGGCGGGTTCGGCCACGTGGATCAACGCCGGCCTGGGCCTGCTGACGCTCCCAACCACTGCGCTGCTGCTGTGGGCCGCGCTGCGCTGCTGGCAGTCCCGGGTGCCTCCGGCAACGGCCGAAGCCGGCACCGCCGCGCGCGGGCGTTTCGTGGCCCAGGTGGCCGCCGGGCTGTACCTCGCGGCGGCGATCGGCACGGCCATGGTCGGCCTGCCCTTGGCTGTGCTGCCCCCCTGCGTCTGAGGCCGGCTCGCATCCTGCCGCTTGGCAGGCTTGCAGCAGTTTTTTCAATCGGCAGCGGTCAAGGGCATGAGTCTTTCCTTCAGGCCGCGCCGATTCGCTGCGCAATGGCGCGGCCGACGTCGGTGGTCGACGCAGCGCCGCCCAGGTCGCCGGTGCGAGGCCCTTCGACGAGCACCTGTTCGATCGCCTGGACGATCGCATCGTGGGCCGCCCGACCGGGACCGGTTCCCTGCGTCAGGAAGTCCAGCATCAGCGCACCCGACCAGATCATCGCGATCGGGTTGGCGATGTTCTTGCCGTAGATGTCCGGGGCCGAGCCGTGCACCGGCTCGAACAGCGACGGAGGGCACAGAGAAAAGAAGAAAAGACAGGGTCAATTCAGAAGACAACATCTGCTGACGCAACGCATCATCGGTTGCGCCATCGAGGTTCATCGCACGCTGGGTCCCGGCTTGCTGGAGTCCGCCTGCGAGCAGTGCCTGCCATGACACGCGGCAACGCCGGCCCCTGACAACTACGGAACAGCTTGGCGCGCCACGCTAACGGCTTTCGATCATCGTCGCCAACGCGCTCACCATCTCTGCGGCCGGGATGGACCGGGCTCCGTGGGCGTTCTGGCCGGACCACAGCGGCGAGAAGTCTCCGCGGCCTACCTTTTCGGCGGCGGCCCGCAGAGGCACAAGCGCATTCACGGCGCCCGGAAAGGCGGGGGGCAGCTCGCTCAGCGGGCCGAGCTCGCGCATCAGCCGGTTGACGATGCCGCGCGCCGGCCGGCCGGTGAACAGGTTGGTCAGCGCCGTGTGCCGGGCCGCTTTCGATGCCAGGGCGTCGCGGTGCATCGGCGTGGTCGTCGCCTCGGGACACAGCAGGAACGCCGTGCCGACCTGCGCGGCGACCGCGCCGAGGCGCAGCGCCGCCGCGATGCCGGCCGCCTCGGCGATGCCGCCTGCGGCGATCACCGGCAACCGCACGGCCGCGACGACCTGGGGCACGAGGGCCATCGTTCCGAGCTGCGTCGTCACGTCGTCGGTCAGGAACATGCCGCGGTGGCCGCCGGCCTCGAAGCCTTGCGCGATGACCGCGTCGACACCACGCGCTTCGAGCCACAGCGCCTCGTCGACGGTGGTCGCGGTCGACCAGATCTGCGCGCCGGTGCGGCGCACTCGATCGAGCAGTTCCGGCGCGGGCAGCCCGAAGTGAAAGCTGACCACTTCGGGTCGCAGTTCCTCGACGAGCGCCGCCCCATCGTCGCCGAACGGCAGCCGCCCCGGACCGGCGACGATGTTGGCCGGATCGACGCCGAGCTCGTCGTAGTACGGACGCAGCGCAGCACGCCAGGCCTGTTCCTGTGCCTCGTCGACCGCGGTGGGTGCATGGCAGAAGAAGTTGACATTGACCGGCCGCCCGGCTCGCGCACGCACCGCACGGACCTCGTCGCGCAGCGCTTCGATGCCCAGCAAGGCGCCGGGCAGCGACCCCAGCGCACCCGCGTCGCCGACCGCGATCGCGAGCGCACTCGCCTGGCATCCCGCCATCGGCGCCTGCACGATGGGCACGGACAAACCCAGCCGCTCCATGAAAGCGAGGGAGGTGTTGTTCATGAGCGAAT
>DATKCI010000263.1:0-2822 GCA_035513255.1 Piscinibacter sp.
ATCATCGACATCAACATGGGCTGCCCCGCGAAGAAGGTCTGCAACAAGTGGGCCGGTTCGGCGCTGATGCAAGACGAGCCGCTGGCGCTGCAGATCGTCGAAGCGGTGGTGGCGGCTTGCGCGCCGCGCAACGTGCCGGTCACGCTGAAGATGCGCACCGGCTGGTGCCACAGCGAACGCAATGCGGTGCGCATTGCGCGCGCCGCGGAGGCCGCCGGCGTCGCGATGGTCACGGTGCATGGGCGCACCCGAGAGCAGGGCTACAAGGGGCAGGCCGAATACGAGACGATCGCCGCGGTGAAGGCGCAGCTGCGCATCCCGGTGGTCGCCAACGGCGACATCGATTCACCCGAAAAGGCGCGCAACGTGCTGCGGCTGACCGGCGCCGACGCGATCATGGTCGGCCGAGCGGCGCAGGGCCGGCCGTGGATCTTTCGCGAGATCGCGCATTTCCTCGCGACCAACGAGACGCTGCCGGCACCCGAAGTGCTGCAGGCCAAGCAGTGGCTGCTGGAGCATTTGAACGACCACTACGGTCTGTACGGCGAATTCGCCGGCGTGCGCACCGCGCGCAAGCACATCGGCTGGGCCGTGCGCACGCTGCCGGGCGGCGAGGCGTTTCGCGCCGAGATGAACCGGCTCGACAGCTGCGACGCGCAGGTCCGCGCCGTGGCCGAGTGGTTCGATCGCCTGGCCGACATGCACCGATGGCTGCCGGCGCCGGTCGCGGCGGCGAACGACGACTACCTCGAACAGCAAGCATGAGACATCCAGTGTCAACCTGTTTTCGGCGGGCCGAGCGCCGGGCCGCTCCCAAGCCGGCCCGCATCCCAAGGGCCACGAAGGGGCCACTCGTGGCCCCGGGGGATCGGCCGATGTACTCATCGGCTGAGGGGTTGTCATGAGCAAAAAGCACATCGAAGAATGCATCCGCGACAGCCTCGAGGGTTACTTCAAGGACCTGCGCGGCGTGGAGCCCACGGCGATGTACGAGATGATCCTCAACGTCGTCGAGAAGCCGCTGCTGGACGTCGTGATGAAACACGCCGACGGCAACCAGAGCCGGGCCGCCGAGTGGCTGGGCATCAACCGCAACACGCTGCGCCGCAAGCTGGTCGAGCACAAACTGATCAAGTGATCCCATGAGCCCACTCACCGCCCTCATTTCCGTCTCCGACAAGACCGATGTTCTCGACTTCGCCCGCGAACTGCATGCGCTGGGCGTCAAGCTGCTCTCCACCGGTGGCACGGCCAGGCTGCTCGCGGACGCCGGGCTGCCGGTCACCGAGGTGGCCGACCACACCGGTTTCCCGGAGATGCTCGACGGCCGCGTGAAGACGCTGCATCCGAAGATCCACGGCGGCCTGCTCGCCCGCCGCGACGTGCCGGCGCACCTGGCGGCGCTGAAGGCGCACGGCATCGCGACGATCGACCTGCTGGTCGTGAACCTCTATCCGTTCGAGTCGACCGTCGCCCGCCCCGGCTGCACGCTCGAAGACGCGATCGAGAACATCGACATCGGCGGCCCGGCGATGGTGCGTTCGGCGGCGAAGAACTGGCGCGACGTGGCAGTGCTGACCGACCCGTCGCAGTACGGCACCGTGCTCGCCGAGCTGAAGCAGGGCGGGGCCGTGAACCAGGCGACGAAGTTCGCGTTGTCGGTCGCCGCGTTCAACCGAATCTCGAACTACGACGGGGCAATCAGCGACTACCTGTCGTCGCTGCGGCCCGACGGCACGCGCGCGGAATACCCGGCCCAGAGCAACGGCCGCTTCGTCAAGCTGCAGGATCTGCGCTACGGCGAGAACCCGCACCAGAGCGCGGCGTTCTACCGCGACCTGCACCCGGCGCCCGGCTCGCTGGTCACGGCCACGCAGCTGCAGGGCAAAGAACTCTCGTACAACAACATCGCCGACGCCGACGCGGCGTGGGAGTGCGTGAAGAGCTTCGACACGCCGGCCTGCGTGATCGTCAAACACGCGAACCCGTGCGGCGTGGCGCTCGGGGCCGGCGCGGCCGAGGCCTACGGCAAGGCCTTCAAGACCGACCCGACGTCGGCTTTCGGCGGCATCATCGCGTTCAACTGCGAGCTCGACGCCACCGCCGCCGCGCAGGTGGCCAAGCAGTTCGTCGAGGTCCTGATCGCGCCGAGCTTCACGCCGGAGGCGCTGCTGGTTTTCGCCGCCAAGGCGAACACCCGGGTGCTGCAGATCGCGCTGCCGCCGGGCGGCCGCACCGCCTGGGACCAGGGCCGCAATGCGCAGGACGTGAAGCGTGTCGGTTCGGGCCTGCTGATCCAGACGGCCGACAACCGCGATGTGACAGCGGGCGAGCTGCGTGTCGCCACGAAGGTCCAGCCGTCGGAGTCGCAGCTGAGCGATCTGCTGTTCGCCTGGAAAGTCGCCAAGTACGTCAAGAGCAACGCCATCGTCTTCTGCGGCGGCGGCACGACGCTCGGCGTGGGTGCCGGCCAGATGAGCCGCATCGACTCCGCGCGCATCGCGAGCATCAAGGCGGAGAACGCCGGGCTCTCGCTGAAGGGATCTGCGGTTGCGAGCGACGCGTTCTTCCCCTTCCGCGACGGGCTCGACGTCGTCTGCGATGCCGGCGCGACCTGCGTGATCCAGCCGGGCGGCAGCATGCGCGACGACGAAGTCATCGCCGCGGCCGACGAGCGCGGCATCGCGATGGTGCTGACGGGCGTGCGACATTTCCGGCATTGAGATCCACGTCATCCCGGCGAAAGCCGGGATGACGTCATGCGGGCCGGCTACCATCCGCACCCATGAAACTTGCCGAGGCGGCCGGCCTCCTTCTCGCGT
>DATKCI010000264.1:0-27343 GCA_035513255.1 Piscinibacter sp.
TCGACCGACAGCGTGGTCTGCGTGACGACAGCGAGCTTGTCGCTTTGCGCGATCTGCACCCGCTCGACGTCCGCCACGTCCTCGACGAGGTAGATGCCTTCGGTCAGCTGGCCCATCGTGCCCTCGACCTCCGGGTGGCCCTTGTGGCCGATCATGATGAAGTCGTAGCCTTCCTTGTGCAGCTTGGCCACTTCGACGTGCACCTTGGTCACGAGCGGACAGGTCGCATCGAACACGCTGAAGCCACGCTGCGCCGCCTCGCGGCGCACCGCCTGCGACACGCCGTGCGCGCTGAACACCAATGTCGCGCCGGGCGGCACGTCGGCCAGGTCCTCGATGAAGATCGCGCCCTTGCCCTTGAGGTCGTTGACCACGTAGGTGTTGTGCACGATCTCGTGGCGCACGTAGATCGGCGCGCCGAACTTCTTCAGCGCGCGCTCGACGATCTCGATCGCGCGGTCCACGCCGGCGCAGAAGCCGCGCGGCTCGGCCAGCAGCACTTCCTCCAGCGGGCCGTTGCGATCCGTCATCACAAGACCCCGATCAGTTGCACTTCGAAGGTGACCGGCTGGCCGGCCAGCGGGTGGTTGAAGTCGAACAGGAGCCAGTCGTCGCCCAGCTCGCGCACGACGCCGGCGTAGGCGCCCTGCCCGTCGGGGGTCGGAAACTGCACGACGTCGCCGACGTGGTAGGTCTCGTCGGGGTCGCCCAGTTCATCGAGCAGGCCGCGCTTCACGCGCTGCAGCAGCTCGGGGTTGCGCTCGCCGAAGGCTTCGCCCGGCGCGAGCTCGAAAACCGTTCGCGCGCCCTCGTCCAGGCCCAGCAGGCGCGACTCCATCGCCGGCGCCAGCTCGCCGGTCCCCAGCGACAAGGTGGCCGGCTGTTCGGCGAAGGTGTTGATGATGTCCGCGCCGTCGGGCCCGGCGAGGCGGTAGTGCAGGGTCAGGAACGACCCCGGTTGAACTCGGTTCACGGGAC
Organism: Piscinibacter sp.; assembly: GCA_035513255.1. Taxonomy (GTDB): domain Bacteria; phylum Pseudomonadota; class Gammaproteobacteria; order Burkholderiales; family Burkholderiaceae_C; genus Albitalea. Next base: position 979 of record DATKCI010000264.1, read on the forward strand.
AACCCGGTTGATAGACTGGGCGCAATTTTACGAGCCGGCGCCTGCGCCAGCGGGCCCGACAACACCCATGGTCCTGAAGGACATCCCCGCCGGCGCCCGGCCACGCGAGAAACTGCTGGCCCAGGGGCCGGCCGCATTGGCCGATGCGGAGCTGATCGCGCTGCTGCTGCGCACCGGCTTCAAAGGCACGTCGGTGCTGCAGCTCGCCCAGCACACGCTCGACGCGTTCGGCGGCCTGGCCGGCCTGCTGCACACGCTGCCGGCCGACCTGAAGGGCATCAAGGGACTTGGCCCCGCGAAACGCGCGGAGATCGCCGCCGTGATGGAGTTGGCACGCCGCTCGCTGCTGCAGGAACTCGGCGCGCGCCCGGTGTTCGACTCACCGAAGTGCGTGAAGGACTACCTGCGGCTGCAGCTGGGCCACCTGAACCACGAGGTCTTCGCCGTGCTGTTTCTCGATGCGCAACACCACCTGATCGGGCTGGAGGAGATGTTCCGCGGCACCCTCACGCAAACGAGCGTCTACCCGCGCGAAGTCGTCAAGCGCGCGCTCGACCTGCATGCAAGCGCGGTGATCCTTGCCCACAACCACCCCTCGGGCGTCGCGGAGCCGTCGCGCGCCGACGAGTTTCTGACGCAGTCGCTCACGAGCGCCTTGCAGCTCGTCGACGTGCGCGTACTCGACCACTTCGTCGTCGGCCGGCCCGACGTGGTGTCGTTCGCGGAGCGCGGGCTGCTGTGATGAAGACGAAGACACGCGCGCGCAGCCTGCAGGACCTGACGGCGATCCGCCGCGCTCTGCGCGACGCCGCCCTCGAGGCCGCGCGCCGCGACGCCGAGGTGCGCGAGCTGGCCGCGCGCGAACAGCGCGAGCGAGAGCTGTTCGCGCGCACGGTCGGCCCGGTCGCGCCGCTGCGCAAGGCCGCACGCGCCGTGCTAGACCGCCCGCGGCCGCATCCGGTGCCGCGCCAGCGCGAGCGCGACGAAGCGGCCGTGCTGCGCGAGGCGATCTCCGACGAGTTCGACGTCGAAACGCTGCTCGACACCGACGACGCGCTGTCGTTCCGCCGCCACGGCATCGGCCCCGAGGTCGTGCGCAAGCTGCGCCGCGGCGTCTGGGCCATCCAGGCCCAGCTCGACCTGCACGGCCTGCGGCGCGACGAGGCGCGCGAGCAGCTCGGCAGCTTTCTGCGCGACGCCGACCGTCACGGCCTGCGCTGCGTGCGCGTGATCCACGGCAAGGGCAACGGCTCGCCGGGCCGGGAACCCGTGCTGAAGTCCAAGGTGAAGAGCTGGCTGGTGCAGAAGAACGAGGTGCTCGCCTTCGCGCAGGCCCGCGCGTCCGACGGCGGCCACGGCGCACTGCTGGTGCTGCTACGGCCGGGCGTCGGGCGTGCCGGCCGATCGCCGACGACTGGCTGAGCCGACGCAGCGAAGCACCTATGAAATTGTGCAGCGCAGTCGGCTCGCTCAGAGGCCAACTGACGGTCCAGAGACCAAATGCCTCACAGCCTCTGAGCCGCCCTGGCCCGCCGTGCCCGGGTGGCTTGCCCGCCCGGTCCACGCCGTGTTACTGTTGATTCATACAGCATTCACCGGCACCGTTCCATGTCCGCGCCTCCGCGCCTCATCGCCCACCTCGACATGGATGCCTTCTATGCCTCCGTGGAGCTGTTGCGCTACCCGGACCTGCGCGGCCAGCCGGTCGTCATCGGCGGCGGCCGCGACCATCGACCGGTGCTGCTGCCCGACGGCACGCGCCGCTACGCGACGCTGCGCCACTACGCCGGCCGCGGCGTGATCACCACCGCCACCTATGAAGCGCGTGCGCTCGGCGCGCACTCCGGCATGGGCGTGATGAAAGCGGCGCAACTCGCGCCGCAGGCCTTCCTGCTGCCGGTCGACTTCGACCAATACCGAAAATACTCGCGCCTGTTCAAGGCCGCGGTGCGCGAGATCGCGCCACTGGTCGAAGACCGCGGCATCGACGAGATCTACGTCGATCTGACCGACCTGCCCGGTGCGGCGGCCGACGGCGGGCGTGGCATTGGCCAGACGCTGAAAGACGCGGTGCGCGACGCCACGGGCCTGTCCTGCTCGATCGGCATCACGCCGAACAAGCTGCTGTCCAAGATCTGCTCCGACCTGGACAAGCCCGACGGCCTCACGCTGCTGGCCGCGGCCGACATCCCCGCACGCATCTGGCCCTTGCCGGCGAAGAAGATCAACGGCATCGGACCGAAGGCGACCGAAAAGCTCGCCGGCTTGGGCATCCACACGATCGGCGAGCTGGCCGCCGCCGACCCGGCCTTCCTGGTCGCGCAGTTCGGCAAGAGCTACGGCGCCTGGCTGCACGAGGCGGCGCACGGCCGCGACGATCGGCCGGTGGTCACCCACAGCGAGCCCAAGTCCATCAGCCGCGAGACCACCTTCGAGCGCGACCTGCACGCGGTGCGCGACCGCGCAGCGCTCGGCGCGATCTTCACCGAGTTGTGCGTGGAACTCGCCGGCGATCTCGCGCGCAAGGGCTACGCCGGCAAGACGATCGGCATCAAGCTGCGTTTCGACGATTTCCGCATCGTCACGCGAGACCTCACGCTGCCGGCGCACACGATGGACGCCCGCACGATCCGGCGCGCCGCCGGCGAGTGCCTCAAGCGGGTGGACCTGACGCGCCGGCTGCGGCTGCTGGGCGTGCGCGCCGGCTCGCTCGCCACGCTGGCGGAGCTGGTCGGGCCTGCGGCCGCCTATGCGCTTCCCGACCCGGCCGACGCGCTGCCGGCCGAAGAAGCGCCGGCGCACTATGGGTTGCCGCTGTTCGATGCCGCGATGCAGCGGACTCCGTGACTTATTGGGCACAAGCGGGCAGGCGTTTGCGTCCAGGACCGGGTTGACGGCGTAGCTCCGGCGACATGCATCGCTCATCATTCACGCACCACCCGGGAACCCGTCGAACCATGACCAAGCACTTCGTCCTCGCTGTTTCCACCTCCCTCGCGGCCTTGGCCGCGCACGCGGGCACGCTGCAGGTCACCGTGACCGGCCAGGACGGCAAGCCGGCCGCCGACGTGGTGGTGCTGGTGGAGCCGGCCGTGAAGGTGGCACCGAAACCGCTTGCCGCGCCGATCGTCATCGGCCAGCAGAACCTGCGCTTCACGCCCTTCCTGACCATCGTGCCGGTGGGCAGCACCTTGCGCTTCGCGAACCAGGACAGCTACGACCACCACGTGCGCTCCACGCCGAGCGGCCCGCTGGGCAGCATGCCGGCGGTGAAGCAGTTCGAGATGCGGCTCGACGCCGCCTCGCCGGCGCCAGCCGCGCCGGCCGACGAGTACCAGACGAGCGCGGCCCCGCGCAAGAAGACCGGCACGACCTGGTCCGACGTGAAGGTCGACAAGCCCGGCCCGATCGGCCTGGGCTGCCACCTGCATTCGTCGATGCGCGGCCAGATCTACGTGAGCGGCACAGCGTGGTTCGCGAAGACCGATGACAACGGCGTGGCGACCTTCGACGGCGTGCCCGACGGCGCCGCCGACGTGAACCTGTGGCACCCCGACCAGCTGAGCGAGCAGACGACGCTGCGCCTGCAGGTCGGCCCGGCGCCGGCCAAGGCTGGCGGCCGGCTCAACTTCTCGCCGCGGCTCAAACGAAGCTGACCGCGCCACAATCGCGCATGTCCGCGTCCGACGTGCGCCTCCCCTCGATCGACGGCCTGCGCGCCTTCGAGGCCGCGGCCCGGCTCGGCAGTTTCGAGCGCGCGGCCGACGAGCTGAACATCACGCCGAGCGCCGTCAGCAAGCGGGTGGCCACGCTCGAAGACCTGCTCGGCACCCCGCTGCTGATCCGCTCGGCGCGTGCGCTCGCGCTGACGACGGCCGGCAAGGAGTACCTCGCGCAGGTCGGCGGCGCGCTCGCCGCGCTGGCGGCCGTGCCGCTGCACCGCCGCGCGGTGCAGCGCAGCGAGCGCCTGCGCGTGACGACGCCGCCGACGTTTGCACGCCAGATCCTGGTGCCGCATCTGGAGCAGTTCACGTCGGCCCATCCCGGCATTGAGCTCGAAGTCGTGTTGTCGATCCCGTATCTCGACGCCGCCGAAAGCGACGCCGACCTGGAAGTCCGCAACGGCAACGCCGGTGCCGCCGGTATGGCCGCATTGATGCACGACGTCGTGCTGCCGGTCGCCTCCCCCACCCTGCTCGCCAAGCTGCCGCCGCTGCGCACGCCTGCCGACCTGGCGCACGCCCCGCTGCTGCGCACGCCGCTGGAACCGTGGACGCCGTGGTTTCGGGCCGCGGGGCTGCCCTGGCCCGAACCCACGCAAGGCCCCAAGCTCGTCGATCTCGGGCTGACGCTCGAAGCCGCCGTCAGCGGCCAAAGCGTGGCCCTGGCACGGCCCAGCCTCGCACGGTCCTGGATCGCCGCCGGCGTGCTGCGCCCGCTGTTCCCGATCACCGCGCCGCCGGCGAACCAGTACTACCTGCTGCCGCACGCCGGTGATGGCGCACCGCTGCTCTTTGCACAGTGGCTGCGCGGCGTGTGCGAACCGCTGGCGCGGGATGCCCTGCGCGACACGCTGGCCAGGCTTTCGCGCGACGCCTGAAAATCTTTCCGGCGCGCCGACGAGGTGCGCCGCTAGCATCGCAGGCAACGATTCCTGGAGACCTCATGCCCGTGATCACCCATGTCGAAGACCTTCGCTTGCTCGCGAAGAGGCGCGTACCGCGCATGTTCTACGACTACGCCGACTCCGGCTCCTGGACCGAGAGCACCTACCGCGCGAACCAGACCGACTTCCAGCGCATCAAGCTGCGCCAGCGCGTGGCCGTGAACATGGAGAACCGCACGACACGCACGACCATGGCCGGCGTGCCCACCGCGATGCCGGTGGCGCTCGCGCCGACGGGCCTGACCGGCATGCAGCACCCCGACGGCGAGATCCTCGCCGCGCGCGCCGCCGAGCAGTTCGGCGTGCCGTTCACGTTGTCGACGATGAGCATCTGCTCGATCGAAGACGTGGCCGCGCACACCAAAGCGCCATTCTGGTTCCAGCTCTACGTGATGCGCGACCGCGACTTCATCGAGCGGCTGATCGACCGCGCGAAGGCGGCGAACTGCGGCGCGCTGATGCTCACGCTGGACCTGCAAATCCTCGGCCAGCGCCACAAGGACATCAAGAACGGCCTCACCGCGCCGCCCAAGCCCACACTCGCGAACCTGATCAACCTCGCCACCAAGCCGCGCTGGTGCCTGGGCATGCTCGGCACGCCGCGGCGCGGCTTCGGCAACATCGTCGGCCACGTGAAGGGCGTGGCCGACATGTCGTCGCTGAGCTCCTGGACCGCGCAGCAGTTCGACCCGGCGCTGAACTGGGGCGACGTCGAGTGGATCAAGAAGCGCTGGGGCGGCAAGCTGATCCTGAAGGGCATCATGGACGCCGAAGACGCAAAGCTCGCGGCCGACAGCGGCGCCGATGCGTTGATCGTCTCCAACCACGGCGGGCGCCAGCTCGACGGCGCGCCGTCGTCGATCGAGGCGCTGCCGGCGATCGCCGACGCGGTCGGCTCGAAGATCGAGGTCTGGATGGACGGCGGCATCCGCTCCGGCCAGGACGTGCTGAAGGCCGTGGCGCTCGGCGCCAAAGGCACGCTGATCGGCCGCGCGTTTCTCTACGGTCTCGGCGCGATGGGCGAGGCAGGCGTGACACGCTGCCTGGAGATCATCCGCAACGAGTTGGAACTGACAATGGCCTTCTGCGGGCACACCGACATCCGCACCGTCGACAAACACATCTTGCTGCCCGGCACCCACCCCGGCTGAGACCGTGGTCCGGATGAAATCCGGGAGCAGCGGTCGCTCGACGCGCAGAACCCCGGATTTCATCCGGGCTACGGCTAGCGGCGGCGGGCTGAAGACTCGTTCAAGGCCACGGCGGCCCGAAAGAGCGCCTTCAGAGCCTCTTCGTCCAGCGTGTCGCCCTCAGGGATGTCGATGGCGCGCCTCGTGTTGCCTTCGAGGCTTGAATTGAAGAGGCCCGTCGGGTCCTCCAAAGAGGCGCCCTTGGCAAAGGTCATCTTCACGACGTTCTTGTACGTCTCGCCGGTGCAGACGATTCCGGCGTGCGACCACACCGGAACCCCTCTCCACTTCCACTCTTCGACCACGTCGGGGTCGGCCTGCTTGATGAGACGTCGGATTCGAGCCAGCGTCTCGCCCCGCCAATCACTCAACTCCTTGATCTTTGCGTCTATCAGCTGAGAAGGAGAGCCTGCCGTGGCTTCCTTCGAGCTGCTCGTGCTGCTCTTCATGGTGGTTGCTGCCTTCTTCGTGAAGCAATGAAAGCTGAGGAACCAGCCTTCGCCCTCGATGCCATAGAACGGCGAATTCCATTTGACCGCCTTGCACACGCCGGGGACGGTGCGCACGACAAGGGCGTCGATGCGGCGCCCCATGTCGCGTTTCCAGTCCGGCATGGCCGCGATGTAGGCTTGCACGGGGGCGTCGCCGTAGCCCTTGGCGATCTGCGGGTTGCCGCCTGAGAGAAGTTTCGGCTGCGCGGCAACCGGCTCGGCGTTGGCTTTCCTTGCGACCTTCGCCGACTTTGCGGAAGACGTCTTGCCGGTCATGGTCGCTGCTGGCACGCTGCTACGACACAACTGTCACAGGCGGCGCCAAACCGAGCTTTTTCGCCCGCCGCGCGAACTTGCGGTCATCGAACGTTGCGATGCTGTCGCAAGACTTGTAGCTCGCATGGTGTAGCGCATCAGCGAAGTCGATGCCCGTCTCGCAGTTGGAGACCGCCTGCTCGACCGCATCCCGGTCCTCGAGGGTGATGTGAGTCTGTTCGAGAAGGTGCCGCATGACGGATGCCACCTCAGTTTGGGCGAAGCCATAGTAGCCGCGCATGACCCACTCGAGCTCAAGGATCACCGATTTGCTCACCATCAGCGGCTGACCTGACTCGATGAGGCGCCGAGATGCCACGCGCTGGCGCTGCGCTTCAGCGTCCGCATCATCGTCGATGTAGTACCGGGCGAGGACATTGGTATCCAGGCCGATCATCGCTTGAGGAGAGTCGCAGGGTCGAAATCTGTCGGCACCGAGGCGCGCCGACTCTTGAGCATGCCGAACCCGCTGCCGACTTCGCCCGTCGGCGAGCTCCGGACCCGCATCTCGACGTGGTCGCCGACCAGCGAGAACTCGATGCGGCTGCCCTGCCGAATACCGAGCTGTTGCCGAAGCTCCTTCGGAATGGTGACTTGCCCCTTACTGGTGACCGATGTGACTTCCATGACGCCTCCAAGTATTACCCAGTAATACTATCAGGGCTGTCCCGCAGCGGCAACCAGCGAATGGTGATCAGCGCTCCGTGCTCGACGACATGTGCCGATGGGGAGCCGCCCTAGCCCACGCTAAGACTCGGCACGCGATCCGAACACGGCCCGCGCCACGGCGACGAATGGGTCGACCAACGGACTGGCGAGGTCTCGACGCCAGCACGCTGCCACGTCGAATCGCTCAGGAGCATCCTGCAACGGCCGCAGGACCACGCCGCTCGGCGCGCCCGCTGCAGCACAGGCCGGGACGATGGCCAGGCCCTCGCCTGCGAGCACCAACGCTATCGCAGCGTGCACGGTCTCGACGCGCTCGACCACCTGCATGCTCACCTGATGGCGCCGCAACAGCGACGCCACCAAGGACGTGTCGGCGTCCTCCTTGAGCGTCGGAAGACCGATCAGGCGCAGTCCTTGCAGCCGCGCGACGGGAACGGCGCTCAATCGCGCCAGTCGCGCGTTTGACGGCATCGCCAGGCGCAGGGGCTCCGACCCGACGAAGGCGGTGACCAGGTCGGCGTGTGTGGGTTGCGGCATGCACAGCCCGATCGTCACCTTGTGGCTCAAGATCTGTGCCTCGCAGGTCCGCGCACTCATCTCGACGAACTGCAGCTCGACGTTCGGAAGCGCCACCCGCAATGCGGGCACGAGCCGCGGAAGCCAGGCGTAGCCCAGCGAGAACATGTAGCCTACGACCAAGCGGCCGCGACGTCCGCCGGCGATCGCTCGGGCCGACTCGAATCCCTCGTTGGCGAGCGCAAGCGCTTCCCTGGCTCGCACATAGAGTGCGCTTCCTGCGTCGGTCAGGCGCATGCCACCAGGCTCCCGGTGGAACAGCGCCGCGCCGACCTGCGTCTCGAGGTTGCGGATGTGGACCGACAGCGGCGGCTGCGCCATGTGCAACTGCTGCGCCGCCTTGCCGACGCTTCCCGCCTCTGCAACAGCGACGAAGTGCCGCAGGCTCTTGAACTCGTAGGGCATATGGAATCGATATCGATCACGTCCGGACCGCGGCGCCGAACGGCCGCACCGTGCTGATTTCATCGAATGCACCGCTGGTCATCTTCCCGATGACTTACCGCAGCCTGACCTACGACATCGATCGCGACTTCATTCCTGTCGCGCATCTTGCTGAAGTGCCCACCGTCTTTTCGGCTGCGGCGGATCAGCCCCATCGGTCGTTGCGCGACTACATCGCATGGGCTCGCGAGAATCCGACGCGTGCGACCGTCGGGCTGACGTCGCTGGGTGGCGCGCTTCACTTCGCCGTTCTGGGGATGGCGCGCGAGCTCGACATCCCGCTGACGCCGGTCCCGTACAAAGGGGGTGCCGCGATCGTGACGGACCTGATCGGTGGCCATGTCTCGTCGTCGACCGATGCGCTGGCGAGCCAGTTGGAGCTGCATCGCAGCGGCAGGGTGCGCATTCTCGCGGTCTCCGGCACGAACAGAATCGCCGCGCTGCCCGACGTACCCACGGCGCGTGAGGCCGGGGTCAATGCCTTCGTTCATGCCAACGCCGCCTACGGCGCGTATGTGCCCGCCGGCACGCCGCCGGACGTGGTGCAGAAACTGGAGTCGGCACTGATGGCCGCGGTACGGAGTCCCCAGGTCAAAGAGGCCGTGAATCGTGCCGGCCTGGTGGCGACCGGAATGCCCGGGAAGGACCTGGGCCGGATGCTGGAGGAGGAGCGCCGCTTCTGGCGCCCGATCGTCCAGGCGTCCGGGTTCCGCAACGAAGATTGAACGAGGAACCGGGACGTGCCGCGTGCCGGGCTTCGTTCTAGGTCAGCGTCTCCAGGTAGTCCTGCAGCGCCGCGATTGCGGCGCGCACCTTCGCCGGTTGGGCGTCGCGCTGCGGCGTGACGGCCCAGACGTCCAGCGGCGCTAGCGTCCAGTCGGGCAGCACCTGCTCCAGGCGGCCGGCGGCCAGGTCGTCGGCGACGTCCACGCGGGCCAGTCGCGCCAGCCCGAGGCCGGCCACGCACATCTGCTGGATCGAGAACTGGTTGTTGCTGCTGATGCGCGCTTCGATGCGCAGCACCCGCGTTTCGCGCTGCGGGCCGGCCAGGTCGAGGTGCAGCATGCTGCCGTCGCGCGCGAAGGCGAGCCACTGTTGGGCCAGCAGGTCGTCCGGGCGCTGCGGCACACCGTGGTCGCGCAGCCACGACGGCGCCGCGCACAGCAGCCACTCGAAGGCGCACAGCCGCCTCGCGACCCATGATGAATCGGCGAGGCGGCCGAAGCGCACCGCGAGGTCGATGCGCGACTCGATCAGGTCGATGCGCGCATCGTCGACCAGCAGCTTCAGCGTGAGCGCCGAATGCGCGGCGAGCAGCGGGCCGAGGGCCGGTGCCACGTGGCGCGCAAAGCCGATCGGCGCCGACAGGCGCAGCTCGCCGGACGGCGCGTCGCGCGACTGCACGAGCTGCTGCTGCGCGCGGCGCGCCGCTGCCACCATCGCGGCGCAGCCCTCGTAGAACTGCTCGCCGGCCGCCGTCAGCGTGAGCTTGCGCGTCGAGCGGTGCAGCAGCGTGACGCCGCTGTCGCGCTCGAGCTGCCGCACCTGCTGGCTCACCGCCGACGTGCTCATCGCGAGCGATCGGGCAGCGCCGCTCATCGAGCGCTGCTCGACGACCGAGGCGAAGACGGCCATGCGCCGTAAAGGGTCCATTGTGAAGCGCTACTTAACGGATTTGTCATAGCGTACTGACTAGTGGATGCATTGTGAAGTACGTATCGTCCCTCCATCGCAACCACTCAGGACTCTTCATGAAGATCGCCCTCATCGGCGCCACCGGTTTTGTCGGCTCCAAGGTGCTGGCCGAAGCGCTGCAGCGCGGCCACCAGGTCACGGCGCTGGTGCGCACGCCGTCCAAGCTCACGCCGGCCGCCGGGTTGACGGTCGTCGCCGCCGACGCCACCGACGCCGGATCTCTGGCGAACCACCTCACCGGCCACGACGCGGTAGTGAGTGCCTACAACGGACCGCGCGAAACGCCGGAATTCGCCCAGCGCTACCGCGAAGGCACGCAGGCCATCGTCGACGGCGTGAAGCGCTCGGGCGTGAAGCGGCTGCTGTTGGTGGGCGGCGCCGGCAGCCTGTTCGTCGCGCCGGGGGTCTCCTTGCTGGATACACCCGCGTTTCCGGCCGAGTACCGCACCGAAGCCCAGGCGGCGCGCGATGCGCTGCACCTGATCAGCGAGGAGAACGGCCTCGAGTGGAGCTTCGTGTCGCCCGCGCCGATCCTGGCCCCGGGTGAACGCACCGGGCGCTTTCGCCTCGGCGGTGACACGGTGCTGATGGACGGCGACCAGCCGGGCCGCATCTCGGTCGAGGACCTTGCAGTGGCGATCGTCGACGAACTGGAAACGCCGCGGCACGTCCGGCGTCGATTCACGCTCGCGTACTGAACCCGAACCGCCCGGTCAGCGCTCGCCGAGCGCGCCGGGCACCGTTCGCGGCGACAGCACCATCTGTTCGACGCACGCCCGCACGACTTGCTGCACGAGTTCCTCGTCCACCGGCAGGCGGTAGCGCATGCGCAGGTGCCGCACGTCCTTGCCGCCGCCTTCGAGCTCCGGAAAATGGTCGGTCAGCGCCGCCCCGTTGAACACCTGCAGGTTCGCGTGGTCCTTGTGCATCACGATCGCCACCGCGTGGATGCCCTCGTAGGTGAACATCAGGTTGCCCCACTTTACCGAAGCGACGAGCTCGGGCGCCGCGGCGGCCACCAGATCGCGCAAGTGCCGCGCCAGTTCGCGGTGCTCCGGCCGCAAGTTGTCGAACCAGGTCTCGATCAGGGCGGCGGAACGAAGAATGGTGCGCATGCTGGCGTCGCGTCAGAGCTGACGCGCCTCTAAGGTGTCGCATTGCGCGACGCTGCCGCTTTGCATGCCGCGCTTGAACCAGGCCACGCGCTGCGCACTGCTGCCGTGGGTGAAACTTTCGGGCATCACCGTGCCCTGGGAACGGCGCTGCAGTGCGTCGTCTCCGATCTGGGACGCGGCGTTCAAGCCCTCCTCGATGTCGCCTTGCTCGAGGATCTGCCGGGCGCGCTGGGCGTCATGCGCCCAGATGCCGGCGAAACAGTCGGCCTGCAGCTCGATGCGCACGCTCAGGTCGTTGGTCTGGGCCGGGCTCATTCGGCCCGAGGCGGCGCCCATCTTGTCGGTCACGCCGATCAGCTTTTGCACGTGGTGGGCCACTTCGTGGGCGATCACGTAGGCCTGCGCGAAGTCGCCGGGGGCGCCCAGGCGGGTCTTCATGACCTCGTAAAAGCCGAGGTCGATGTAGATTCGTTCATCGGCGGGGCAGTAAAACGGACCCATCGCCGCCTGGCCCTGGCCGCAGGCGGTCGGCGTCGACCCGCGGAACAGTTGCAGCTTCGGCTCGCGGTAGGTCGCCCCCGCCTCCTGGAATTTGGCCCGCCAGACGTCTTCGGTGTCCGCCAGAACGACCGACACGAAGCGAGCCATCTCGTCGTCGGCCGGCGGCGCACCCACCTGCTGCGGCGCCGCGCCGCCCCCGGCCAGGCCGAGCAGCGTCAGGGGATTGACCCCGAAGAGCCAGCCGGCCACGAGCGCCACGGCCACGGTGCCCAGACCGATGCTGCCGCCGCCCAGCCGCATGCCGCGGCCGCCGGCACGGGCGTCCTCGATGTTGCGGCTTTGCCGGTTGCCTTCCCATCGCATGCTGGTCTCCTTTGGTGAGCCGCGAGCTCACAAGGCATGACCGGCAACCGGCGTGCCCGGGCGCTTGCTCGCGCCGGGCGAGGTGCTAAGTCTTGGGCAGCGTGACGCCCCGCTGGCCCTGGTACTTGCCGCCGCGGTCCTTGTAGCTGGTCTCGCAGACCTCGTCGCTCTCGAAGAAGATCACCTGCGCGCAGCCTTCGCCGGCATAGATCTTGGCCGGCAGCGGCGTGGTGTTGGAGAACTCCAGCGTCACATAGCCTTCCCACTCGGGCTCGAACGGCGTCACGTTGACGATGATCCCGCAGCGCGCATAGGTGCTCTTGCCGAGGCAGATCGTCAGCACGCTGCGCGGGATGCGGAAGTACTCGACGGTGCGCGCCAGTGCAAAGCTGTTCGGTGGGATGATGCAGACGTCGGATTCGATGTCGACGAAGCTCTTTTCGTCGAACGCCTTCGGATCGACAACGGTGCTGTAGATGTTGGTGAACACCTTGAACTCCGGCGCGCAGCGGATGTCATACCCGTAGCTCGAGGTGCCATAGCTGACGATACGTTGTCCGTCGGGCGAGTGGCGGACCTGGCCGGGCTCGAACGGCTCGATCATTCCGTGCTGTTCGGCCATGCGGCGGATCCACTTGTCGCTCTTGATGCTCATTCCAAATCCTCGGGGCGTCGGTGTCCGCATTTTGACAGCCGGCACGCGGTATGCTGCACTAGCATCGGGTGCATGCACAGAAGGAGAGGCGCCATGCGCAACGCCACCGAGCTGATGGTCCAGTACGCGTCCTACCACCGGGACCGCCGCAACATCACCACCCACTTCGTCGGCATCCCGCTGATCGTCTTCGCGATCGGCGTGCTGCTGTCGCGGCCGAGCTTTCAGGTCGGCGGGCTGGTGCTGACGCCCGCGTGGATCCTGTGGGGCGCGACCACCGTGTGGTACCTGACCCGCGGCAATCTCGTGCTCGGCGCCGCCGTCAGCCTCGCCAACGGCGTGCTGATGCTGCTCGCTCACCAGGTGCCGGCCGCCACGACCGCCGCGTGGCTCACCTGGGGACTGACGGCTTTCGTCGTCGGCTGGGCATTGCAGTTCGTCGGCCACTGGTACGAAGGCCGCAAGCCGGCGTTCGTCGACGACCTGGTCGGCCTGCTGGTGGGTCCGATGTTCGTCACCGGCGAGTTTCTGTTCGGCCTCGGCTGGGGCAAGCCACTGCTCGACGAGATCGAGCGCCGGGTCGGGCCGACGATGCTGCGGGATCTGGCGCATCCTTGACTGCGCCGGTTCGCGTCGAGTGGATTCCGACGTTCGTCGGGATGACGTGCTCCACCAGACGCGTCACACCGGCGAAAGCCGGTGTCCACTCGCCCGCGCCATCCGTTCGTCAGGGTGAAGACACTTCCGGCTGCGCGTCGAAGCGCTCGAACCCGCAATAGCAGATGAAGTGCCGATTGGTCGCCCGGCCGAACAGGCACAGCCCCAGCTTGCGCGCCACGTCATGGCCCATCTGGGTGATGCCGCTGCGCGACACGATGACGGGCACGCCGATCTGCGCCGACTTGATGACCATCTCGCTGGTCAGCCGACCTGTCGTGTAGAAGATCTTGTCGCCTCCGTCGACACCGTTGAGCCACATCCAGCCGGCGATGGTGTCGATGGCGTTGTGGCGTCCCACGTCTTCGACGAAGGTCAGCAGTTCGTCCTGCCGGAACAGCGCGCACCCGTGCACCGAACCGGAAGACTTGTAAGTGCTCTCTTGCAGCCGCATCGCGTTGAGCAGCCCGTAGAGCGTGGCCTGGCTCAGTCGCGCCGAGGGCTCGTCGGCGCTCGGCAGGCGCAGCGTGTCGAGCTCGCTCATCATGTCGCCGAACACCGTGCCCTGGCCGCAGCCGGTGGTCACCACGCGTTTGGCGGTCTTCTCGTCGAAGCGCTCGATGCCGGCGCGGGTTTTCACCGCGGCGGCGTCGACGTCCCAGTCGACGGTGATCGACTCGATGTCGTCCACCGATTCGACCAGCCGCTGGTTGCGCAGGTAACCTAGCACCAGCAGCTCGGGCGCGGCGCCGAGCGTCATCAGCGTCACGAGTTCGCGGTTGTCGACGAACACCGTCAACGCGCGCTCGGCGGGGATCGTGATGGTGCGCCGTGCGCCGTACTCGTCGAGTACGGTCACTTCCTGGGTCAACGGGGCGCTGGCTTGGGTCAGGCGAGGGATCATCGGCGAGGCGGGGAGTTCGCCCTGCGAGGATAAGCGCTCACGCCGTCTTCCCCTCCGCGTCAACGCGTCACTTCGTCTTGCCCTGAATTTGTGCCTGCGTCGCGTTGCTGCTCGGCGGTGTGGCCGCGGTGGCCGCGGGCGAATGCGCGCCCGAGGCTTCCAGCGGCTTCTCGACGAACGCGCCGGGATCGGTGCAAGGCGGGGTCGGGACGGGCGGTTTGGCTTCCTTGCCGGTGGCCTTCGCGTTCTGACGATACGACTCGGCCACGCGATCCATGGAGCGGCACAGCTGGTAGGCGGCGACCTTGGAGGTCCAGTCGGCCTTCAACTTGGCCTGCGCGGCACTGGCCTGTGCCTCGGGGGGCGGTGGCGGCAGCTTGGCCTGGGCCAGCGGCACGGCCAGCATGGCGGCCAGCAAGGATGCGGCAAGCGGCTTCATCGTTTGTCCTCTCAGGGCTGAACCACGGGCGCCGGCGGGGGTTCGGCGCTGCGCTGCGCCGGGATCTTGCCGGCCTCGATGTCGCGGTACCAAAGGTCGTGGTGCTCCTTCGCCCACGCCTCATCGACATAGCCGTTGCGCATCGCGCGATAGGCGCCTCGCATGCCGATCGTGCCGAGGTAGATGTGAAGAAGGAACATCGACATCATGAACATCGCCGCAATCGAGTGCACCATGTGGGCCACCTGCATGTCGCTGCGCAAATAGGCCAGGCCGGGGATCACCATGTCGAGCACCAGGCCGGAGGCGACGACGATCGCGCCGAGCAGGAACACGCCGAGCCAGAACACGACCTTCTCGCCCGCATTGAATCGGTGGGCCGGCACATGCTCGCCGTTGAATGCACCCCCGCCCTTGCGCAGCCAGGCGCCGTCGCCCTTTTGCGGCAGTTCGTCGCGCACGAAGGTGAAGAAGACGATGACCAGAGAGACAGCGAACAACGGGCCGGCGAAGTTGTGCAGCGTCTTCAGCGCATAGCTGAGCCAGCCGAACAGCGTGGCGCCGATGATCGGCAGCAGGAAGAACTGGCCGAACGCCATCACGATGCCGGAGATCGCCAGCACGCAGAACGCAATCGCGTTGCTCCAGTGCGCGGCACGCTCGAAGTAGGTGAAACGCTCGATCCCCCGTTCGGTGTTCGACGAGTGGCCGAGCGGCCCCTTTCGCCAATGGAACAGCACAAGCGCCAGTGCGGCGATCAACAGCAGCGCGCCGCCGTACGGGATGATCCACTGGTTGCGCACCTGCCGCCAGGCTTCACCGGCGGTCGTGAAGCGGGAGCCCGGGTACCGGACGAAAGGCTGGACCAGCACGCCCTTCTCGGCACCGGGCAGGTTGCTGATGCCGGGCTGGTCGCCCGAATCGCGCACGCCGCGCCAGAACGGCGCATTGTTGCCGGGCTGGGTTTCGGCCCGCTGCGCGTTGTTCTCGTCCGCTTGCGGCTCGGCCGGCGCGGCGAAGTCCGGCGGCGGCGCGAAACGCGCGCCATCCGCCGGCGCGCTGCTCTGCGCGAGCGCCACCGTCGCACACGCCGCCGCGGCGGCAACGAGGAGATGTCGGATCAGGCCTTGCATGCGTGCTCCTTCAACGCGCCGGATCGGGCATTCACCTGATCCGGGCGTATTCGTTCTGCGCCTGCGCGCGGGTGCGCATCTGCTCTTCCCAGCTCGCCTGGTCGCCGGCATTCCAGCCGGGGGCGACGTAGACCGTGCCGGTGCCGGCCCACGCCTTGCCGTCGGGCTGGCGTTCAGAAACGGTCTGCACGTCTTCAGTGCAGCCGGCCAGACCGGCGGCGAGGGTCAACGCGGCAGCGATCGATAGAAGGCGGATCATGACTTGGTCGGCTCCTTCGGTTGCGGGGCCGCGCCGTTGCCTTGCGACGGCTTGCCGTAGGCGGTGCCCCAGCCCCAGACCTCGCTGCCCTTGCCGCGGTTGAGCACGCGGGTGCGGAAGATGTCGGCCACCACATCGCCGTCGCCGCCGAGCAGCGCCTTGGTCGAGCACATCTCGGCGCAGGCCGGAAGCTTCCCTTCGGCCAGGCGGTTGCGCCCGTACTTCTCGAACTCCGCTTCGCTGCCGTGGGCTTCGGGCCCGCCGGCGCAGAAGGTGCACTTGTCCATCTTGCCGCGCAGCCCGAAGGTGCCGTTGGTCGGGAACTGCGGCGCGCCGAAGGGGCAGGCGTAGGAGCAGTAGCCGCAGCCGATGCAGACGTCCTTGTCGTGCAGCACGACGCCTTCGTCGGTGCGGTAGAAGCAGTCGACCGGGCAGACGGCCATGCACGGCGCGTCGCTGCAGTGCATGCAGGCCACCGAGATGCTCTTCTCGCCCGGAACGCCGTCGTTCAGCGTGACGACGCGCCGTCGGTTCACGCCCCACGGCACCTCGTTTTCCTGCTTGCAGGCGGTGACGCAGCCGTTGCATTCGATGCAGCGCTCGGCGTCGCAGATGAATTTCATT
Organism: Piscinibacter sp.; assembly: GCA_035513255.1. Classification (GTDB taxonomy): domain Bacteria; phylum Pseudomonadota; class Gammaproteobacteria; order Burkholderiales; family Burkholderiaceae_C; genus Albitalea. The sequence goes on from DATKCI010000264.1 coordinate 17,675, forward strand.
CGTGCCATGTCAGCTCCTGGGAATCCGGTGAGCGACCCAACCCTGCCCGTTCGGGCTGAGCCTGTCGAAGCCGCTGCGCCATGTGCGCGGGCACTTCGACAAGCTCAGTGCGAACGGGAGATGGAGGTCCATGGAAATCAAGATCAAATCAAGATCAAAGGAGTCAAGCCGCCTTCTCGATCTGGCAGAGAGTCGTCTTCGTCTCCTGCATCATCGTCACGCTGTCGTAGCCGTAGGTCGTTGCGGTGTTGACCGCCTCGCCGCGGATCACCGGCACTGCGCCCGCGGGGTAGTACTGCTTCAGGTCCACACCCTGCCAGTGGCCGGAGAAGTGGAACGGCAGGAACACCGTCTCGCGGTCCACGCGCTCGGTGACCTGCGCCTTGACGCGCAGCCGGGCGCCGCTCGGTGTCTTCACCCACACCATCTCGCCGTTGCGGATGCCGCGGTCGTTGGCCGCCACCGGATTGATCTCGACGAACATGTCCTGCTGCAGCTCGGCCAGCCACGGGTTGGAGCGTGTCTCCTCGCCGCCGCCTTCGTATTCGACGAGGCGGCCGCTGGTCATGATCAGCGGGTACTGCTTGCCGATGTCGCGGTTCTTTTGCTGCACGCTCTTGTACAGCGTAGGCAGCCGCCAGAACGCCTTCTTGTCGTCGTGGGTCGGGTACTTGTCGATCAGCTCCGGACGGTTCGAGTACAGCGGCTCACGGTGCTGCGGGATCGGGTCGGGGAAGTTCCACACCACCGCGCGGGCCTTGGCATTGCCGAAGGGGTGGCAGCCGTGGTTGACCATTGCGACGCGGATGATGCCGCCCGACGAATCGGTCTTCCAGTTCTTGCCTTCCGCCGCCACCTTCTCGGCGTCGGTCAGTTCGTCCCACCAGCCGAGCTTCTTCATCAGCACGTGGTCGAACTCCGGGTAGCCCATCGTCAGGTCGGCACCCTTGGAATGCGACCCGTCGCCGGCCAGCAGCGAGACGCCTTCGCGCTCGACGCCGAAGTTCGCGCGGAAGTTGCCGCCGCCGTCCATCACGTGCTTGGACGTGTCGTACAGGTTCGGCGAACCGGGATGTTTCATCTCCGGCGTGCCGAAGGCGGGCCACGGCAGGCCGAAGTAGTCGCCGTCGAGCTTGTAGCCCGTCTCCTTGTCGACACCGCCTCGCGCCCTGAGGGTCTTCACGTCGAAGACGTGCATGTTGCGCATGTGCGCCTTCAGCCGCTCCGGACTCTGGCCGGTGTAGCCGATGGTCCACACGCTCCTGTTGATCTCGCGCAGGATGTCCTCTGGCAGCGGCTCGTCCAGCCCTTTGATCTTTTGCAGCTTGTAGTTCTTGGCGAGTTCGTTGGCAAAGCCGAGCTTGCCGGCCAGCTGGTACATGATCATGTGGTCGGAGCGCGACTCGAACAGCGGGTCGATGACCTTCTCGCGCCACTGGAGCGAGCGGTTCGACGCCGTCACCGAGCCCGAGGTCTCGAACTGCGTGGCCGCCGGCAGCAGGTAGACCGCGCGGTTCGGGTTCAGGTCCTCGGCCTTGCCCGGCATCGCGGCCATCGCGGCGGTGGCTGACGGGTACGGGTCGACGACGACCAGCAGGTCGAGCTTGTCCATCGCCTTCTTCATCTCGAGCCCGCGCGACTGCGAGTTAGGCGCGTGGCCCCAGTAGAAGAGGCCGCGCAGGTTGCTTTCCTGGTCGATCAGCTCGTTGTTCTCGAGCACGCCGTCGATCCAACGCGACACCGTCATGCCCGACTTGGTCAGCATGCCAGGCGCGTACTGCTTCTTGATCCACTCGAAGTCGACGCCCCAGACGTTCGCGAAGTGCTTCCACGAGCCTTCGGCCAGGCCGTAGTAGCCGGGCAGCGAATCGGGGTTGGGGCCGACGTCGGTCGCGCCTTGCACGTTGTCGTGGCCGCGGAAGATGTTGGCGCCGCCGCCGGAGACGCCGATGTTGCCGAGCGAGAGTTGGAGCAGGCACGACGCGCGCACCATCGCGTTGCCGATCGTGTGCTGCGTCTGGCCCATGCACCAGACGATGGTGCTCGGCCGGTTCTCGGCCATCGTCTTCGCTACCTGATAGCAGGCGGCCTCGTCGACGCCGCAGGCTTCCTGCACCTTGTCGGGCGTCCACTTCGTGAGCACCTCCTCGCGCACCTTGTCCATGCCGTGCACGCGGTCGGCGATGTACTGCTTGTCTTCCCAGCCGTTCTTGAAAATGTGGTGCATCACGCCGAACAGGAACGGGATGTCGGAACCGGAACGGATGCGCACGTATTGGTCGGCCTTCGCCGCCGTGCGGGTGAAGCGAGGATCCACGACGATCATCTTCGTGCCGGTCTCCTTCGCATGCAGCATGTGCAGCATCGACACCGGGTGCGCTTCGGCTGCGTTCGAGCCGATGTACAGCGCCGCCTTGCTGTTCTGCATGTCGTTGTAGGAGTTGGTCATCGCGCCATACCCCCAGGTATTCGCGACGCCCGCGACCGTGGTGGAGTGGCAGATGCGCGCCTGGTGGTCGCAGTTGTTCGTGCCCCACAGGCTGACCCACTTGCGCAGAAGGTACGACTGCTCGTTGTTGTGCTTGCTGGAGCCGACGATGAAGATCGAATCGGGGCCGCTTTGCTTGCGCAGGTCGAGCATCTTCGCGCTGATCTCGTCGAGCGCCTGGTCCCAGCTGATGCGCTGGTACTTGCCGTCGACGAGCTTCATCGGCGTCTTCAGCCGGTACTCGCCGTGGCCGTGTTCGCGCAGCGCGGCGCCCTTGGCGCAGTGGGCGCCCAGGTTGAGCGGCGAGTCGAAGACCGGCTCCTGGCGCACCCAGATGCCGTTTTGCACGACCGCGTCGACGGCGCAGCCGACGGAGCAGTGGCCGCAAACCGTGCGCCGGACTTCGATCGCCCCGCTGCCACCGGCTGCCGGCGGATCGGCGGCTTGCGCCTTTCGCACCAGCGTGAGCTGCGACACCGCGAGGCCCGCGCCGACCCCGAGCCCGGAGCGGCGCAGGAACGCGCGCCGGTCCATCGTCGGAATCGCGCGCGACACACCGCGCGCCAGGCTGGAAACCAGGGAAGAGGACGCGGCGGAACCCGCGTCCGAGGATTTGCGCGTGAGCAACATGATTCCTCCTGCGGACCGTTGAGATTCAGCCCGGAATCAGACTTTGGTGGTCTCGTAGTACCGCAGCACGTGCGGCGTGAGCTGGTAGCCGGCGGCCGTGCCGGCGACCGGCGCCGGGACGGCCGAGGCGACTGCCGTCGGTGCAACCGGCAGCGTCTTCACCACGACGGCCGCGGCGCCGGCAACACCGGCACCGATCAGCAGACCGCGGCGCTGCAGGGGCTTGATTTGATCGAAAGCGTGCGACTTCATGGCTTTGACTCCAAAGTGCTGCCGCCCAGAAACGGATACGCCTTGCGGCGGATCGGATGTTCCGACTTTATGCACCATATTGCAGCGGCGTCATCAGGGTCTGTCCGTAGGGGGAAGACCGACGGGTGCGATCTGCGTGCCTGTGCCGGGCGCTGGATTCCGCCGGTGAGATCGAACCTCACTCCATCAGATCGAACGCCTGGCACTCCACCGAAAAGAAGTCACGCGCGAACAACGCAGCGGCCCGGTAGAAGTCCGCTTGCGGATGGTCCGCGATCGCGCCCCACAGTGCCTCGATCCAGCCGCGCAGGTGAGCATCGAAGAAGAGCCGCTGTTCGCGCAGGTTGCTGACCTCCAGGTCGTCCCCGGCGATCAGGTAGCGCATCACTTCGCACAGGCTCGCGATGTGGTCTTCGGTCTCGCTGACGGTCTCCGGCCGCTCCAGGCCCAGCCGCCGCAGGTCGTTGCGCAGCACGACCACGGGTTTTTCGTTCAGCGCACCGGCGAGGTAGAAAGACCCGTAGAGAAAAACTTCCGGCTTGCCGATCCCGCCGAACAGCGCGTCGAACTCGTCGCGAACCTGCGGCAGCGCGACGCGGCGGGCGGCAGCGACCACGTCGGTCCAGCTCGACTCGAGAAACGCGCCCGGTGTCGGCGCCACGGTCGGGGCCACGCGCAATTGTTGATACAGCGCCTCGGAGGGCGGCGCGTGAAACAGCTGCGCGAGCAGTCCGTAGACCTCGGCGCGCGCCAGTTCCTCGCTGTCGTCGGGCGTGCTGAACGTGAGAGCTTGGCTCATTGCTGCACCCTACGGCCTGCGGCCGATCCCGCCAAGCGGGAATGAACCCCAGGGTCCACGAATGTGGGCCCCTTCGTGGCCCATGGCGGCCGGGCGGAGTTCATCGGATGTCGGTGATCCTCACTTCGTCGCGGTTCGTGTGGATGTCGATCACCCGGCAGTCGCCGCACATCTTCAGCCGATCGGCGGCCGGGCCCTGGAACATGGCATGGCCGGCCAGCTTGCCCATCATCGCTTCGATCGCCTTCAGGGTGCCGAACGGCTTCTGGCAGCGGATGCAGCGGTAGGGCTCGACCTCGTTGAGCACCCGCGGCTGCTTGCGCGCCTTGCCTTCGTCGGCCAGCCACAAGCGCGGCTGCAGCCGAATCGCCTGCTCGGGGCACGTCGTCTCACACAAACCGCACTGCACGCAGTTCTTCTCGATGAAGCGCAGCTGCGGGCGGTCGGGGTTGTCGGCCAGCGCCGCCTCGGGACAGGCGCCGACGCAAGCGAGGCACAGCGTGCACTTGCCGCTGTCGACGACGATGCTGCCGAACGGGCTGCCGGCCGCCGGCAGTGCGATGGATTCGGCGCGTGGTGCGGGGGCCTGCGACAGCAGGTGATCGATCGCCAGCTCCATCGTCGCGCGCTTGTCCGCTTGAACGGCAAACACGGCCGGCTCGGCCACGACCGGCGCCGGCGGCGGCGCCTGCAGCGCCGCATCGAGGGCCGGAAGGTCGCGGGCGTCGCTCGCCGACAGCAGGCGCACTCGTGCCCCGGCGTGGCCGAAGCCTTCCGTCAGGGCATGGGCCAGGGCCGCCTGGTCGCCCAGCGCATTCAGGTATTCGGGCGCCTCCTCGTCGGTGACCAGCACCCAGACCTCGGCCGCGCCGTAGGCGAGGGCCGCCAGCCACAGGTCGAGGCCAACACTGGCCGTGTGCCACAAATCGAGCGGCAGCACACGCGCCGGCAGGCCGCGGATGGCCGAATCGACACGTGCCGCGCGGCCCAGCTCGTTCAGCAGCCGCTGGCCGCTGCCGCGGCTGTGCAGCAGCAGGGCCGGCGCGCCCGCGGTCTGCACGCCGCCGGCGCGCCGGTAGGTCTGCAGCAGCGTGCGCATGCGCTGGCCCAGTTGCACCGGCGACGGCGTCGCATAGCTCAGCGCGCCGCTCGGGCACACGGTCGTGCAGGCGCCGCAGCCGACACACAGGTGTGGCTCGACGCGGATGCCACCGCCCGCCGTCGCTTCGCTGACGATGGCGCGCGCCGAACAGACCTCGATGCAGGCATTGCAGCCGATCTGCTCGTTGCGGCTGTGGGCGCACAGCTTGGGCTTGTACTGGAAGAACTTCGGCTTCTCGAATTCGCCGGTCATCTCGCGCAGCTCGAGCACCGCGTCGAACAGCCGGCGCTCGTCGGGTCCCGGCCGGAAATAGCCCTGTGGCGGCTGGTGCAGGCCGAGGAACGGCGTGGTGCCGAGATCGAGCACGAGGTCGAAGCGCTCGCTCATCGTTTGCGGCGCTCGGGTGAAGTCGATCGCGCCGGCGGCGTCGCAGACCCGCACGCAGTCGCGGTGGTCGCGGCATTTCGCGAGGTCGATCTGGTAGCTGAAGTCGATCGCGCTTTCCGGACAGACCTCGATGCAGGCATTGCAACGGGTGCACAGGTCGAGGTCGATCGGATTGCTGCTGGTCCACTCGACGTCGAACTCCCCCAGCCAGCCCCGCAGCGCGGTCAGCTGGCCCGCATGCACCGGCAAGTCACGCTGTTGCGGCAGGCTGCCGCCGCCTTGCGTCACCAGCAGGCTGACCTCGAGCTTGTCGGACAGCATGGCGGCCGCTCGCTGCGCGCGATCCGCGTCGCCGATCACCAGCACGCGGCCGGCCGAGCGGTAGCTGACGGTCGGCACCGGATCGGGGTCCGGCAGTTGGGCCGCCGCGATCAACGCGGCGATCTTCGGCATCGCGGCCTTCGCGTCCTTCGACCACCCGCCGGTCTCGCGGATGTTGACGAACCGGATCGGCCGCTCCTGCACGCCGGGCGCGCCTTCGGTCTCGGCGTTCAGCTCGACGAACAGCCGGCTTTCCTGCGTGCAGGCGACCACCAGGTCGTCGCCGCTCTTGGCCGCGCGCTGAAAGGCGCCGGCTTCGCGCCGGCACAAGGTGCTGTGCAGCGTCTGCAGTCCGTCCGACGCGTCAGGTCCGAGGGTCTTCGCGAGCGCCGCCGGGTCCAGCGGCATCGTCTTGTTGCAGTCGCAAATCAGGGTCTTCATCGGGGGGTACTGCTGAATGGTCCGTGACCGACTGTGGCAGTTCCGGTGGCGCGGCGCCATCAGGGGATGCCTTGGGCTGCTGCTCTTTCTCCTCGTCGTCGAAGAGGCCGAGGAACTTCGATTGCGCCATGCGGCGCAGCATCGCGGGCGGGATCGGATCGGCCTTTCCGAAGTCCTCGATGTAGGTGTCCAGCCCGTCCATCACGTTGAAGTGCGGGTCAGCGAAGAGTTTCTTCAGCGCGGCACGCTTGACGGTGTCGTCGGTGCCGCGGGCGACGAAGCGGGAGAAGTCGCTGGTGGGGGTCAGTTGGGCGACGTCGTCCATGGTCGGTGGCGGGTCGGGCGGCGGTGGCGTGGCGGGCGCCGCCCCCTCACCCTCGATCCCTCTCCCCAGAGGGGGGAGGGAAGCCACGTTCTCCGGCGCCGGCAAACCCTCGGCCGGCTCCCTCTCCCCGCTGGGGAGAGGCTTGGCCTGTCCTGAGCTTGTCGAAGGAGGGTGAGGGGCTGGGCGCTCGCCATCTTCCACCCCCGCCTGCACCTGCGCCTTGCGCTTCGCCCACCGCGACAAAAACCCTTCTTCGCTCATCGCCGCCTCACTACCGCTTCTCCGGCGGCAAAAACGACGCCGGCCGCTTGCGCTTCTTCGGCTCCGGCCGGTAGTGCTCGTCGGTGTACGCCTGCAGCCACGCCACGAGGTCCGCCGGCAGCGGCACGTTGTCGACCCGCTCCTGCGCGTCGAGCCAGCGGCCGGCCTCGTTGTACGACAGGCTCACCGCCTCGGGCTGCGCCTGCGGCGGATCGTCTTCGCTCGCGCGCCACATCACGAACCAGACCGGCGACCCGGACGTGAGGTTCAGAAAGTAGCCTTCGGCCTCGTCCCTGAACAGCTCCAGCACGAAGCCGGGATGCAGGCTGCGCCGCCACTTGCCGTCGTCGCGCAGCACCCGCGCGTCGGTGCCGAAGCCTTCGTCGATGACCACTTCAACGACGTTGAAGCGCCAGTCCTCCCAGCGGTTGGGCTGGGCTTCGCGCTCCATCACCACCGCCACCTGCACGCGGGGGCGTGTGGGGTCCATCAGGTGTCCTTCGAAATCGAGATCGTCGGGAACTTGGACGAGAAGTCCTTCGCCCGCTGCGCGATCTTCACCGCCACGCGGCGCGCGACGTCCTTGTACAGGCCGGCGATCTCGCCGTCGGGGTCGCTGACCACGCTGGGCCGCCCACCGTCGGCCTGCACGCGGATGCTGAGGTTCAGCGGCAGCGCGCCCAGGTAGTCCATGCCGTATTCGGCGGCCAGCTTCTTGCCGCCCTCGGCGCCGAAGATGTGCTCCACGTGGCCGCACTTCTCGCAGACGTGCACGGCCATGTTCTCGACGATGCCGAGGATGGGCACGCCGACCTTCTCGAACATCTTGATGCCCTTGCGCGCGTCGAGCAGCGCAATGTCCTGCGGCGTCGTCACGATGACTGCGCCGGTCAGCGGCACGCGCTGCGACAGCGTCAGCTGGATGTCGCCGGTGCCAGGCGGCATGTCGACGATCAGGTAGTCGAGCTCGCTCCAGTTGGTCTGGCGCAGCAGCTGTTCGAGGGCCTGGGTGGCCATCGGGCCGCGCCAGATCATCGGGTTGTCGGCGTCGACGAGGAAGCCGATCGACATCACCTGCACGCCGTAGTTCTCCAGCGGCTCCATCGTCTTGCCGTCCTCCGACTCGGGCCGGCCCTCGATGCCCATCATCATCGGCTGGCTCGGGCCGTAGATGTCGGCGTCGAGGATGCCCACCGCCGCGCCTTCGGCGGCCAGTGCGAGCGCGAGGTTCACGGCGGTCGTGCTCTTGCCGACGCCGCCCTTGCCCGAGGCGACGGCCACGATGTTCTTCACGTTCGGCAGCAGCTGCACGCCGCGCTGCACCGCATGCGGGATGATCTTGGTCGCGACGTTGACGCTGACGTTCTCAACGCCGGGCACCGTGCGCGCCGCGGCGATCAGCGTCTTGCGCAGCCCCGCAAGCTGGCTCTTCGCCGGGTAGCCGAGCTCCACGTCGAAGGCCACATCCCCGCCGTCGATGCGCAGGTTTTTCAATTGCCGCGCCGACACGTAGTCCTGGCCGGTGTGGGGGTCGGTGACGCCCTTCAAGGCGTCGAGCAGCGCGGATTCGGTGACGGGCATGGGAGGCGGAGCGGCGAAATGTGCCGAAAGGCCAGTCTAGCGCAGGCACCCCGCATCCCTTGCGTGTCAGCTATTTGGGGGATGGCAGACCCTAGAATCCTGGTTTCCCCCAAGGATCTCCGCGGTTTCCCCGCCGCAGCACCCATGTCGCGCAAGCTCTTCGTCACGACCGCCCTGCCCTACGCCAACGCGCCGTTCCACATCGGGCACATGATGGAGTACATCCAGGCCGACATCTGGGTCCGGTTCCAGCGCATGCTCGGTCACGAGGTGCACTTCGTCTGCGCCGACGACGCGCACGGCGCGCCGATCATGATCGCGGCCGAGAAAGCGCAGAAGTCGCCGCAGCAGTTCGTGCAGGAGATCGCTGCCGGCCGCAAGCCCTACCTCGACGGCTTTCACATCGGCTTCGACAACTGGCATTCCACCGACGGGCCGGAGAACCACGAACTCGCGAAGGACATCTACCGCGCGTTGCGAAAAGAAGGCCTGATCGCCGTGCGCTCGATCGAGCAGTTCTTCGATCCGGTCAAGGGCATGTTCCTGCCCGACCGCTACATCAAGGGCGAGTGCCCGCGCTGCGGCGCGAAGGACCAGTACGGCGACTCGTGCGAAGTCTGCGGCGCGGTCTACACGCCCACCGAGCTGAAGAACCCGTACTCCACGCTGACCGGCGCCACGCCGGTGATGAAGAGCAGCGAGCACTACTTCTTCCAGCTGTCGTCGCAGCGCTGCATCGACTTCCTGCAGGAATGGACCGGCAAGCCGGGCCGCCTGCAGCCCGAGGTGCTGAACAAGATCAAGGAATGGTTCCAGACCGACGAACAAGGCGGGCACGGCCTGTCGGACTGGGACATCAGCCGCGACGCGCCGTACTTCGGTATCGAGATTCCCGATGCACCGGGCAAGTACTTCTACGTCTGGCTCGACGCGCCGATCGGCTACCTCGCGTCGCTGAAAAACTACTTCGCCAAGACCGGCTGCGACTTCGACGCCTTCATGGCCGACCCTGCGGTCGAGCAGGTGCACTTCATCGGCAAGGACATCACCTATTTCCACACGCTGTTCTGGCCGGCGATGCT
>DATKCI010000265.1:0-50964 GCA_035513255.1 Piscinibacter sp.
ACTACGTGGTCGGCAACTGCGCGCTGCGTTGGCCGGCACGCCCCGGCAGCATGGGGCGGCCGTACCCGGGCCACCGCGTGGCCGTGATCGATGACGCCGGCCGCGAGTGCCCGCGTGGCACGCCGGGCGACGTGGCCGTGCACCGCCGCGACGTGCACGGCGACCCCGATCCGGTGTTCTTTCTCGGCTACTGGCGCAACGACGAGGCGACCCGCCGCAAGTTCACCGGCGACCCGTCCGACTCGTGGTGCCGAACCGGCGACATGGCCGTGATGGACGACGACGGCTATCTCTGGTACCAGGGCCGCAGCGACGACATGTTCAAGGCTGCCGGCTATCGCATCGGCCCGAGCGAGATCGAGAACTGCCTGGTCAAGCATGCAGCCGTCGCCAACGCCGCGGTGGTGCCCAAGCCCGACGCCGAGCGCGGCGCGGTCGTGAAGGCCTACGTCGTGCTCGCGCCGGGGTTCGACGGCAGCGAAGCGCTCGTCGACGAACTGCAGCGGCACGTGCGGGGCAAGCTCGCGCCGTACGAGTACCCGAAGGAGATCGAGTTCATCGACAGCTTGCCGATGACGACCACCGGCAAGGTGCAGCGGCGCGTACTGCGGCTGCAGGAAGAGCAGCGCGCCGCTGCCGGTCGGGCCGGCTGATCACTCGGAGCGGCGCAGCCGCTCGCGTTCTTCTTCGTAGCGTTCGTAGGTGGGCAAGTTCGGGTCGGGCACCGCGGCCGCGCCGTGCTGGCGTGCCTGTTCCTTGGCCCTTCGGCGCATGTCTTCGTAGCCGGCACGCTCCCAGTTGATCTGCGCACAGCCGCAAAACAGGGCGACCAGCGACGCGAGCCCGGCACGGACGGGGTTCTTCATCGCGGATGTTCCTCCGAATCGGGTTCCGGGCCGGGCCGGTACTCCAGCAAGTCCGCGGGCTGGCACTGCAGCGCGTCGCAGATTCGCGCGAGCGTGTCGAAGCGCACGCCGCGCACCTTGCCGGACTTCAGCAGCGAGATGTTCTGCTCGGTGATGCCGACGCGCTCAGCCAGCTCGCGCGAGCGCATCTTTCGCTTCGCGAGCATCACGTCGAGGTTGACGATGATGGGCATCAGACGAACTCGGCGTTTTCCTGGGCGAGCCGCGTCGCTTCGACCATCACCCAGGCGATCGCGAGCAGCAGCACGCCGAACAGCAGCAGCACGTAGTCGTGCGACGAGAGCCTGATGACGAGCATCCTTTGGCCGGGCGGGTTGTTCATCGTCAGCACGAGCCCGATGGCCGCGCGGGCGAACACCTGTGCGACTGCCACGCCCATCAGGCTCCACGCGAGCCGGCGCAGGCGCACGCTCGCCCCCGGCGTGAAGATCGCGCCGCGGCCATAGTCGCCGAACAGTTGCCACACCTGGAACAGTGCGAACAGCCCCAGGCTCACCGGCACCATGCCGAGCAGCGCACCGCCCCACTGCATCGCCGGCGTGACGGGCGCTGCCATGGTCACGCCCGCCTCGCTTGCCGCAACCTTGGCCACCCACGCGGGCGACGCCCACAGCGTCACGGCAAGCACCAGCAGCACGATGCCGCCGATCAAGGCCATTGCCCGCACCCAGCGGGCGATGCGGCGCACGCGCTCCATCGGCGCCGGGTTCGGACGGGATCGGGACAATTCGTTGCGCATGGCTCGCATCAAGCAGTGGAGTGAGAGTTTAATGTAAAACAATAAAAACTCACTGTAAAGGATGAACTTTCCACTGATGCGCGACGTCGATTGCGCCATCCTCCTGAGGCACACTCCCACTCCCATGGCCAAGAAACCTGCCCACGTCAGCGAAACCCCTGCCACGCAACTCCTGCGCCGCCACGGCGTGCCATTCACCGAGCACGTCTACGACTACGTCGAACACGGCGGCACCGAGGAGTCCTCCCGCCAGCTCGGCGTGCCCGAGCACGAGGTCATCAAGACGCTGGTGATGCAGGACGACCGCGGCCTGCCGCTCATCGTGCTGATGCACGGCGACCGCCAGGTCAGCACGAAGAACCTGGCTCGCCAGATCGGCGCGAAGTCAGTCGAGCCGTGCAAGCCCGACGTCGCGCAGCGCCACAGCGGCTACCTCGTCGGCGGCACGTCGCCGTTCGGCACGAAGAAGGCAATGCCGGTCTATGTGGAGGAGACGGTGCTGTCGCTGGCAAGCATCTGCATCAATGGCGGGCGGCGCGGGTACCTGGTAGGAATGGCGCCGAAGGTGCTGGTGGAGTTGCTGGAGGCGACGCCGGTGCACTGCTCCTTGTAGGGATAGCGCGCGTGCGCGAGATTCTCTCCCGCCATCCCTTTAGTAAACTGCGCCGCAGACTCCTCGGGCGCGATACAAATATGCGGAGGTCGACTTCGCCATGCAGGCGTGATCATCACTCGATGAACCATTCGGCACCCCCTTGCCGATTCGCGCTGCACACGATCGCCGCACGTGTCCTTTCCGGTCCGGGATGATGCGCGTGAAAGCCGGAAGGTCGGCCGGGCCCCTGTCACGTCACTGGCGGATCATCGCAGTCTTCGTCGCCATGACCGTGCTGCAGGCGTCGGTGGCGGCGTTCAGCATTCACTTGCTGTCCGCGGTGCGTGCTTACGTGACCGGCGAGAGCCTTTACTCGAAAGGCCAGAAGGACGCGCAGATTTATCTGTTGGAGTACGCCGAGAAGCACCGTGAAGCGGACTACGAGCGGTTCATGGCCGCTCTGGCCGTGCCGCTGGGAGACCGCGCGGCGCGTGAGGCATTGCAGCAGGCGCAGCCGGATGTCGAGAAGGCCAAGCGGGGCTTCCTGGACGGCGGAAACCACCCGGACGATATCCCCGGGCTGATTCGCCTGTTCCGCTGGTTCCAGCATGTTCCGTTCATGGCGAAGCCGATCGCCACCTGGACCGAAGGCGACCGCGTGATCCAGCAGATGCTGGATCTGGTCGGTCGCGCGCGCGAACGGATCCTCGCCGGCGACCCGTGGCATCCGGCCGTCGAGGAGATGCGCGTTCAAGCGCCCGTCCTGAACGAGCGGCTGACGCGTCTGGAAAACGCTTTCTCCTTCCAACTGGGCGAAGCCTCTCGGACGACGCAGGAGGTCCTGCTCGGACTCAACGCATCCATCGCTGTCCTGCTGACGATCACCGGCTTGGGGTTCGTGCGCCGCAGCGCCCTCGTGCAGGCGTCGATGGAAGCCGAAGTGATCCATCGCCAGGAGTCGTTGCAGCGCTTGCTCGACTCCGTGGCCGAGGGGCTGTACGGCGTCGATGTCGAAGGACGGTGCACGTTCATCAACAAGGCGGCGCTCACGATGCTCGGCTATGCGCACGAGTCGGATCTGCTGGGGCGCGACATCCATGCCGTCATTCACCACTCGCGCGCCGATGGACGCCCCTATCCGGCGAGCGAATCCAACGTCTACCACGCCTACCGCGCCCGGCAGGCGTCACACTCCGTCGACGAAGTGTTCTGGCGGCGCGACGGCAGCGCCTTTCCGGTCGAATACTGGTCGCACCCCATCCTGCACAACGACGAAGTCCAGGGTGCGGTGGCAACCTTCTTCGACATCAGCGACCGCGTCGAGATGCAGGCCGCCCTTCGTCGAGGCGAACTTCGGATGGAGCGGCTGATCGACGCGGTGACGGATGGTGTCGTGACCATCGACGCCGACCGGAAGGTGGTGCTCTTCAACCGTGCCGCCGAATCGATGTTCGGCACCCGCGCGGCAGACGCGCTGGGGAGTCCGATCGATCGATTCTTCGCCGATGGGCCGATCGACGCGAATTCGATGAACCGTGGCGCCGACGCGGTCGACGGGGTCGACGCGCCAATCGGCCGCCTGCGCGAACTCGTCGGAAGACGTCAGGATGGGCAAGAGTTTCCTGTGGAAGCCTCGTTGTCGCGGCTCGACACCGAGCGCGGGGTGTTGACGACCGTCGTGCTTCGGGACGTGACGGCGCTGCACGTGGCCAACGCGGAAAAGCGCGCCAGAGAGGCGCTGGAGGCGGCGAACCAGGCAAAGACGGAATTCCTCTCCCGCATGAGCCACGAGCTGCGAACCCCGCTGAACGCGGTGATCGGCTTCGCCCAACTGCTCCGCCTGGATGTCTCGAAACCGCTCTCGTTCGAGCAGCTCGAAAGAGTCCAGCATGTCGAGAGCGCCGGCGCCCACCTTCTCGCGCTTGTGAACGACGTGCTCGATCTGTCGCGGATCGAATCCGGCGAGATGTTCGTGGCGCAGGAAGCGATCCCGCTGTCGATGGCGGTCGAGGAGGCCACCACCATGGTGTCCCCGTTGGTGACGGAGGCCGGAGTCGAAGTCTTTGTGTCGCCAGGGAACGCCATCGCCGGCTTCCAGTCCGAGGACGTCTGGGTGGAGGCCGACCGGGTGCGCTTGCGCCAGGTGCTGGTGAACCTCCTCAGCAATGCGGTGAAGTACAACAAGCGCGGCGGAAGTGTCACCCTGAGCTCGAAGACCACCGATGGCCAGTGCGAGATTCGGGTCGTCGACACCGGGCAGGGCATTCCCGCAGACAAACTTGCGGGCCTGTTCCAGCCGTTCAATCGGCTCGGCGCAGAGGACTCGACGGTGGATGGCACGGGAATCGGCCTCGTGCTCTCGCGCCAGCTTGCCGAGATGATGGGAGGCAGCCTCGAAATCACGAGCACGTTCAGTCAGGGCACGACGGCGAGCCTCACGCTGAGGATCGCGCAGCGGCCGGTGACCAGCCCGACCTTGCCGTCGGCGCCTGAGCAGCCGCAGACGCTGGCCCGCCGGCCGCTCAACGTTCTCTATGCGGAAGACAACGAAGTCAACGCGGAACTGGTGCGTCAAGTTGTGAATTTGCGCCCCGGCGTGTCACTTCGAGTGGCGGAAAACGGCACCGTTGCCCTGGAAATGGCGCGATTCGACCCGCCCGACTTGTTGCTGGTCGACATGAACCTCGGGGACATGACCGGCATCGAGCTGGCCCGGGCATTGCACCGCGACAGGGCAACGCGCTCGGTCCGCTTGGTGGCGCTCTCAGCCGATGCGCTTCCCGAACAGATCGAAGCGGCCTTGCGCTGCGGATTCGAAGGCTACCTCACCAAGCCCATCAACTTCCCGGAACTGCTGGCGGTGCTCGACCAGCACAGCCAGGACGCCTTGGCGTGAGCCGACGGAACTTCACAGCCCCTGAGCCGACAACGTGGTCCGGGGTCGTTCACTGTCGAGATTCGACAACACAACGCGTTCGCCGCAATTGCCCGAGCGGCCCCCGGCAGGCATGCTTTATGCGGCGCCGTACGCGCCCAACATCATCAAATCTCCTTGGGGGTGCCGTGTCACATGAATTCCGCCGCTCCGGCGACTTGAAAAGCATTGGAAGCTATCCCGTCTGGGTGCAGCGGGTCGTCCGCGAGACCAGCCCGCACAAGCACCGGGTGGTCAACCACGAGTTGTTCTCGCTGATGCGCGACGCCAGGTTGCCGTTGGCGGCGATGCGCCGCTTCATGGTGGGCGTGTGGCCGACGATCGAGCAGTTTCCACGGTTCATGGCAATGAACCTGAAAAAGATCGGCTACGGCGACAGTGTCGGCGAGGACATGGCGCGACGCTACCTCATGCAGAACATCCGGGTCGAGCAGAAGCATGCGGAGCATTGGGCCACTTGGGCCGGCGCCGCGGGTCTGAGCTTGAGCGACCTGCGTGCAGGCGGCGAGTTCGAGGGGCTTCAGGCCTTGGCGCATTGGTGCTGGTACGTCTGCGACCAGGCCAGTCTCCCCGTGGCGATTGCAGCGACGAACTACGCCGTAGAAGGCGCCACGGGGGAGTGGTCTTGCGTCGTCTGCTCGAAGGACACGTACGCCCGGTCGCTGCCGGAAGACGTGCGCGGTCCTGCGATGCGGTGGCTCAAGGTTCATGCGGAATACGACGACACCCACCCGTGGGAAGCGCTCGACATCGTCGCCACCCTGCTGGGGCATGCGCCGAACCCGCAGGAGATCGCCCAGGTGCGCCGAGCCATCCAGTCGAGCTACGTCTACATGGAGATGGCACTGGATCACGCGCTGATGGCGGCTCTCCATGGGAGCTTCGACGAAACGGCATCGAACGCATCGACGCTCGGAGTCGACACGCTCGACGTTGCCTGAAGCGATCTCCGGCCTGTTCGGCCGTGTGCGCCCGCGCGGGTGACCGACATGCGCGCGCGGGCAGCAGCTCAGCCGAACAGCTTCAGAATGATTGTCACGAGAATCTGCGCCCGGCTCGGCGGCAGCGCGTAGTCCGACACCTCGTCCGTCTCGAAATTGCGCATCGGCGCCGCCGTGCGCGCCAGCGTGTTGTCGATGAACGGCAGGATGTTCGGAATTCCTTGTTCCTCGATCCCGGTGTTCGCGAAGTCCACGATCGTCAGGCAGTGCGACTCGTTGAAGCTGCGCCAGAACGCGACGTGATAGCCGACATTGGGCAGCGCGTCGAGCACCGGCAGCCACTGCGCCGTGTCCTGCCGCCACTTCACGTTGATCAGCGCCTTCTTCGTGTCCGGATCCGGCTCGTTGAAGATCTCCGGGTAGAACTTCTCGTAGCTGAACGCGGCGAAGTTCTCGTCCATCCGGAACAGCAGGAAGCCAAAACGATCGTTCGGGTAGCGGATCGCGAGTGCGGTGTTCACCGTGCCGAGGTCGTTGGTGTCGAAGCCGGACAGCCCCGCAAACGACGTGATCAGGCCCTCCGGCGTGTCCAGTCCCCACTCGATGCGAATCTTGTTGTGCAGCGGCAGCGACGGTGCGTGCACGGGGGTGGCCGCGCGCGGCGCCGGGAACAGCGGGCCGCTGTCGGCCAGCAGCTGCGCGCGGCCGGTGGGCTGCAACGCGTCGCGCATCAGGACGTAGGTCGACGTGGAGCCCGCGCCGCCGGCCGAGAAGCCGGTCAGCAGCAGATGGTTCGGCCGGCCGGTGTTGGCGCGCAGCCACTGCGCCGCCGCGCGGATGTTGGCCTGGCCGCGGAAATGCTGAACGCGCGGGTTGGCGGGATCGCTGTCGGCGTACACCTGCAGCGCGCTGCCGGTGTGGATGTCGCCGGTGCAGTAGGGCACGTAGACCATGTTCCACGACTGTGTCGGCGCGGCCTGGAAGGGGTCGATGCGCGCAGTGAACGGCGTGACCAGGCCGAAGGCGGCGGTGGTCAGCGAGGTCATGTAGTCGGGCGGAATGCCGTCGGGGTTGGAGGCGCTCAGCTTGCCCTCGCCGAGACACGACTTCTGGTCCCAGCAGGCGCCGCCGCCTTCGTACATGATCACGGTGTCGCGGGTGAACGGCGTGCGGTTGACGAAGAAGCGGTACGGCGAGCCGTTGCCGCACGAGGCGCCGGTGGAGGCCGGCAGCTCGACCATCTCCCACTGGAAGAAGCCTGCCTGGGCGAACACGGGCAGCAGCAGCGCGGCGGCGCCGGCGAGCAGCCGGCGGTGAAGTCGGTTCATCGTTGTTCTCCTGTCGGGGCGTTCGCGTAGTTCGATAGCCGCAGGGCCTGAATCGACGCTTCGAGCTGTTTCGGGTCGCGCTGCTCCGCCGGCAACGCCCGCCACGCGGCCACCAGGGCCGCCTGTTCGCGCTGGTAGCGGGCGTCACGTTCGGCTTGTTCGCGCAGGTCGGGCGGCACGGGCTGCGCTTCCTGCAGGCGGCCGCGCTCCACCTCGCGTCGTTCCTGCCGGGCCGACTCGTCGGGGTAGAGCGTGTGCAGCAGCCGCTCCTGCAGCGCGAGCGCTTCGACAGCGCTCGCTTCGCTGCGCGCCACGCGCGCCGGCAGCGCGTCGAGCAGCGATGCCGCGACGTCGCGCGTCTGCACCTCGACGGCCGGCCCTTGTGCGAGGAGCGCGCGATAGCGCTCGAGCTGCGCGCGGTAGGCCATGTGGTCGGACACGCGGGCGATCTCGGCCTCGCGATCCGGGTGGTCCTTCAGCGACTCGTGCAGCGTGAGCCATTGCTCGGCGGTCATCCCCTCGGGCACCACGCTCGCCGGTGGGTGGGTCAGCGTGGGGTCTTGCAGCGCCGGAGGCGGCGGCGCGGAGAGGTCGAGCACGGCGGGCGGATCGAGCCTCGGCTCATCGAAGGGCCACGATGACGGTGGCGGCGCGTGTTCGTACAGCAGCCCCTGGCGATGCTCCCAGTACCACAGCAGCATCAGCAAGCCGGCGAAAACCGCGACACCCGCCCAGCGGCGAGGGCGGCGAGACCGCTGGACCAGAACAACCACGGCTCTCTCCTTCTCGTGGGGCGCGCGGCCGCACCCCAAACGCCTGTCGGAGTGTCATGCCGAAGCGCCGGCTGCGCATGCGGGTTAGCGAGTGTGATCGCCGGCCCCCCCTAGGACGAGGGATGCGGGGCAGGGTGCACAATTCCCGCAAACCACTCGCTCTCCAAGTCGATGCAGACTGTCTATTCGGCCGCGGCCATCATCGCGGCCTACCTCATCGGATCGTTGTCGTTCGCAGTCATCGTCAGCCGCGTGATGGGGTTGCACGATCCGCGCACCTACGGATCGGGCAACCCGGGGGCCACCAACGTGCTGCGCTCGGGCAACAAGCAGGCGGCGGTGCTCACGCTGGTGCTCGATGCGCTGAAGGGCTTCGTGCCGGTGTTCGTCGTTCACCGGTTCGGCGGCGCCTACGGGCTCGGCGAGGGCACGGTCGCGCTGGTCGGCCTGGCGGCCTTTCTCGGCCACCTCTGGCCGGTGTTCTTTCGCTTCAACGGGGGCAAGGGCGTGGCCACGGCGGCCGGCGTGCTGATGGGCATCAACCCGTGGCTGGGGCTCGCCACGCTGGCCACCTGGATCATCATCGCGTTCTTCTTCCGCTATTCGTCGTTGGCGTCCGTCGTGTCGGCGGTGTTCGCGCCGTTCTACCAGCTGCTGATCTGGGGCGGCGGACCGATCGCCGGCGCGGTCACGCTGATGGGCTTGCTGCTCCTGTGGCGGCATGCGCCCAATATCCAGAAGCTGCTCGCCGGCACCGAAAGCAAGCTGGGCCAGAAAGCCGGCGCAGCGCCGCACGCCGCCAAGCACCCTCACCACAAACACGGCGAGCACCATCGCCACGGAGCAAAACGATGATTCAGGGATTGCGGCGTTTTCACGTCGGCGACCGGCTGTCGGAGATGGCCATCTTCAACGGCACGGTCTACCTCGCGGGCCAGGTGCCCGACGACGCCACGCAAGACATCCGCGGCCAGACCGCGCAGGTGCTGGCGATGGTCGACAAGCTGCTGGCCGAGGCGGGCACCGACCGCGCCCACGTGTTGATGGCGCAGATCTTTCTCGCCGACCTGGCGGATTTCGACGGGATGAACGAGGTGTGGGACGACTGGGTGGCGCCTGGCGACGCGCCGCCGCGCGCGACGGTGCAGGCCCGGCTCGCGCGCCCGGAGTGGAAGATCGAAGTCGTCGTCACGGCGGCGATCTCGGCGGGGGCGTGAGGATGGGTCCCCAGGTCCGCCGCTTCGGTCCGCTGCTGCTCGTGGTGTTCGTTGCGTGGGCCGGCATGCTGCTGCTGCAGCAGTGGACTAGCGGCAGCCTCGGCAAGGAGGTCGCCGCGGCCGCGAAGCCGGGCGACATCCTGATGGTGTCGTCCGAGACCTGCCCCTATTGCGAGCAGGCGCGCCACTGGTTCAATGAATACGACGTGAGCTTCACCGAGTGCTTCATCGAAACCGATGCGGCTTGTGCCGACACCTACCGCGCGCTGCAGGCCCCCGGCACGCCGACGCTGGTCGTGCGCGGGCAACGGCAGGTGGGGTTCAGTGCGGAGCGGGTGGCGAAGGCGTTGAAGGCGGGGTGATGCGGTGCACGTCGTCCCGGCGAAAGCCGGGACCCACTCGTTGCGCGTCAGCGAGCAGTCGAGGTTCGCGTCCAGTGGATCCCGGCTTTCGCCGGGATGACGGGTTAGCGCTTCCTTCCCTCCGGCTCCGTTCGCTTGCCCGCCGACTTCCCCATCCGCGCCCGCAAGGCTTCGCGCAACAGGTACTCCACCTGCGCGTTCGCGCTGCGCAACTCGGCCGCGGCCAGGCGCTCGATCTCGGCCCACAGCGCGGGGTCGATGCGCAGCAGAAAGGGCTTCTTGCCGGGGCTCGCCATGGGCCTTGCCTGATTCGGTCCTCTCGCTTGCTCAGTTGTACAGCGTGCCGGTGTTCACCACCGGCGTCGCATCATGGTCGGAGCACAGCACGACCAGCAGGTTGCTGATCATCGCGGCCTTGCGCTCGTCGTCGAGCTCGACGAGCTGGCGGTCGGACAGGCCGCGCAGCGCGAGCTCCACCATGCCGACCGCGCCCTGCACGATCTTCGAGCGCGCGGCCACCACGGCGTCGGCCTGCTGGCGGCGCAGCATCGTGCCGGCGATTTCCGGCGCGTAGGCGAGGTGAGTCAGCTTCGCGTCGACGACGACGATGCCGGCCAGCGCAAAGCGCGCTTGCAGCTCGGCGCGCAGCGCGGCGCCGACTTCGTCGGTGCCCGAACGCAGCGTGATCTCGTCGGCCGCGCCCGCGAGCTCCTGGTCGCCGAGGTTGTCGTAGGCATAGCTCGATGTGAGATGGCGCACCGCGGCCTCCGCTTGCGTCAGCACGTAGGCCTCGAAGTCCTCTACGTCGAAGGCGGCGCGCGCCGTGTCTTCCACGCGCCAGACGATGGCCGCGGCGATCTCGATCGGGTTGCCGCGCAGGTCGTTGACCTTCAGCTTCTCGCTGTTGAAGTTGCGTGCGCGCACCGAGATCTTCTTCGCTGCATAGAACGGGTTGGCCCAGCGCAGCCCGTCGGCGCGGTCGGTACCGCGGTAGCTGCCGAAGAACATCAGCAGCCCGGCCTGGTTGGGCTGCAGGATGTACAGGCCGGCCCAGCACCAGACCGTGCCGGCCACCGCCGCCAACGCCAGCAGCAGCCCGGCCGGCGTGAGCCGGGCCCACAGGATGAACACCGCGGCGATGAGTGCCGCCACGCCGATCAGCACGAAGACGATTCCGTTCGCCGAACGGGCGGCCCGCTCCTGCGAGGCTTGTTTTTCCATGTCTGGCTCCGTCGAACCCCGCGTCGGCCCGGCCCGCCCGGGATGATCGCAAAGTGATATCACTTTAGTATCGACTGATGCCGGCTGTCAATCCCGCCGTCACGCGACGGCGAAGAGCCCGAGCCGGGACGGGTCGCCGCGCCCGCTGCGCACGAGGACCGGTTGTTCGCCGGTCAGATCGACGACTGTCGTCGGCTGCCTCGGGCAGGGGCCCGCATCGACGACGGCCTGCAGGGTCTTCTGGAAGTGGTCGCGAATCTCCTGCGGGTCGTTCATCGGCTCCGTTTCGCCGGGCGCGATCAACGTGGTCGCGAGCAGCGGCTGGCCGAGCGCGCCCAGCAGGTCCTGCGCGACGCGATGCTCCGGCACGCGCAGCCCGATCGTGCGCCGCGATGGATGCGACACGCGGCGCGGCACCTCCTTGGTTGCTTCGAGGATGAAGGTGAAAGGTCCCGGCGTTGCGAGCTTGAGCAGCCGGTACTGCCGGTTGTCCACTCGCGCGTAGCTCGCGAGCTCCGACAGGTCGCGGCACAGCAGCGTCAGGTGGTGCTTGTCGTCGACGCCGCGGATGCGCCGCAACTTCTCTGCGGCGGCCTTGTCGTCGAGGTGGCACACCAGCGCGTAGCTCGAATCGGTGGGCACGGCTGCGATGCCGCCGGCGTGCAGGATCTGCGCGGCTTGCTTGAGCAGGCGGGGTTGCGGGTTGTCGGGATGGACTTCGAAGTATTGCGACATGGGCGCGCATTGTGCGCCGCGATGGTCTTTGCATTCGTAGCCCGGATGAAATCCGGGGCGCGTGCAGGCATAGCCCGCACATCCCGGATTTCATCCGGGCTACGACCTCAGTCCGCCATGGTGTCGACTTCGACCGCCGACACCGGCCGGCGAGACGCTGCCTCGCGCACGTTGAGCCAGACCGTGGCCGCACCGCAGGTCGACACCACCCCCATGCCGATCCACGCCCACCCGTCCGGCACATGCCGGAACGCGAGCCAGCCCAGCACCGCGGCGGCGACGACCTGCACGTAGGCGAAGGGCATCAGCGTCGCCGTCGGCGCAAGGCCGAGCGCCAGGATCAGCAGCAGGTGGCCCACCGTGCCGATCAGACCCACGCCGAGCATCAGCGCCACGTGCGCGGGCTGCGCAGCGCTCAGCACTGCGGCGAGGTCGATCCCGCTGGCCAGCAGCAGCGGCGTCAGCAGCAGCGTGCCGACCGCGCCGGTGTAGAAGTGGGTCGTGTACGGGCTCTCGAGTGCCGACAGCTTGCTGGTGAGCACCTGGAAGCCAATGAGCCACACGGCCATCACCACGGCCTGGAACGCGTAGCGCGCCCACAGCATCAGCAGCACCGGCAGGAAGAGGCCGAGGTATTTGACGCTGGTGTCCATCGCGGCGAAGCAGATCGCCATCAGGACGACGAGCGCAATGCCCAGGCCGGGCCGGCCCACCGCGCTCACGAGGCGAGCTGAATCCGGTCTTGCAGTGGCTCCCACACCGGCGTGAGCCGGGTCGGCAGATCGGGCAGCGTGCCGAGGTCGGTGCGGCTTTCTTCCGGGCTGTGGAAGTCGGCGCCGCGCGAGGCGAAGAGGTCGAACTCCAGCGCCATGTCGGCGTACTTCACGAACTCGGCCGCGGTGTGGCTGCCGGTCACGACCTCCACCGCTTCGCCGCCGTGCGCCTTGAACTCGGTGAACAGCGCGTACTCCTCGTTCGCGGTGAACTTGTAGCGTCCCGGATGGGCGATCACGGCGATGCCGCCGGCGCGGCGGATCCACGTCACTGCATCGCGCAGCGAGGCCCAGCGGTGCGGCACGTAGCCCGGCTTGCCTTCGACCAGGAAGCGGCGGAACACCTCGTAGGTGTCGGTGCAGCCGCCGCTCTCGACGAGGAAACGCGCGAAGTGGGTGCGCGAGATCAACTCTGGATTGCCGGCGTACTTCGCCGCGCCTTCGTAGGCGCCCGCGATGCCGGCTTCGGCGAGCGCATGCGACATGTCCATCGCGCGCTGCCGCCGCCCGCCACGCGTGGCGGCGAGCCCGGCGACGAGCGCCGGGTCGTCGGCATCGAAGCCGAGCCCGACGATGTGCACGGTCGTTCCGGCGAACGTGACGGAGATCTCGGCGCCGGTGAGGCAGGGCAGTTGCAGATCGAGCGCGGCGGCGATGGCGCGGTGCTGACCACCCACCTCGTCGTGGTCGGTCAGCGCCCACAGTTCGACGCCGTTCGCCTTGGCCCGTGCGGCCAGCGCTTCGGGCTCGAGGGTGCCGTCGGACACGGCGGAATGGCAATGCAGGTCGGCGTTGATGCGGGTGCGAGAAGGGGTCACGCGGAGATTGTAGGCAGCGGCGAAGCGGCCACCCGGCGAAGGGACTTCGGCGCCTGACGCGCGGCGCAGATGCGCGCAGACGCTTCGCGAGTGCGTTCCGTCACGGTCGAGGTGTCCGGCCCGGCGTGTACCGCGTGCGCCGGCCGATAAGCTTCCTTGTCTGTCGGCCGCGCGCGATCGGGCCGCCGAACAAAGC
This sequence comes from Piscinibacter sp., assembly GCA_035513255.1. Lineage (GTDB taxonomy): Bacteria > Pseudomonadota > Gammaproteobacteria > Burkholderiales > Burkholderiaceae_C > Albitalea. The sequence continues at coordinate 13,560 of DATKCI010000265.1, forward strand.
ACTACAGCTTGCCGCGCCGCGGCCGATAAGGCGATCAGGAGTGCATCCGCGCCCGTGGCGCATGGTCCTGATCTGGCGGTTGTCGTGATGAAAAAACACAAGCGATGGCGGTACGAGCTCCGCCGCATCTGCGGGGCGCTCATGGCGGCCGGCACCGTCGCCGTGCACGCCGCATCTGAACCGGCCGACCTCGCGTCGGCGGATCTGGACACCTTGCTCGATGTCGAGATCTCGGGGGCGTCGAAGTTCACGCTGCGCATGAGCGAGTCGGCATCGTCGGCCACCGTGATCACGTCCGAGCAGATGCGTGCGCTCGGCCACCGAACGCTCGCCGACGCGCTGCGTTCGATTCGCGGCGTCGTCGTGTCATCCGACCGCACCTACAGCTACCTCGGCGTGCGCGGCTTCTCGGCGCCGGGGGACTACAACACGCGCATCCTGCTGCTGGTCGACGGCAACCGCGTCAACGACACCGTCTTCGACCAGGCCTTTCTCGGCAGCGAGTTTCCGCTCGATCTCGATCTCGTCGAACGGGTGGAGTTCATCCCCGGCCAGGGGTCGGCGGTGCACGGCGCGAATGCGCTGTTCGGCGTGGTCAACGTGGTCACGCGGCGGCCCGATCCCGCCGGCACCCAACAGGCGGCGGTCACGCTGGCCAGCGGCGCGCTGCGACAGTTCCGCGTGACGGGCAGCCGGCTGCTCGGACGCACGAGCGTGCTGCTGTCGGCCACGACCTTGCGCGAGGGCGGCCATGACGTCTACTACGGCGGCTTCGACGCACCCGAGACGAACCATGGCATCAGCCGGCGCACCGACCACGAGCGCAACGACCAGCTGTTCGCCAAGATCTCTTCCGGCACGCTCTCTGCCACGCTGATCCACGCCGACCGCAGCCGCGGCCTGTCGGCCATCCCCGACGTGGTCTTCAACGATCCGCGCACGCTCTACCGCGACACGCAGACGCTGGCCGACGTGGCGCTGCAGCAGCGCCTGGACACGCTCAGCGACTGGAAGCTGCGCCTGTACGCCGGCAGCTACTCTTTTCGCGGCGACTACATCGTCGACTACCCGCCACTGTCGCTGAACCGCGACGGCGCGCAGTCCCGCTGGTGGGGTGTGGAGACGAGCGTGTTCACCGAGCACATCGATGCGCACCGAATCGTGGTCGGCGCCGACCTGCAGATCTCTCCGACGCGCGACCAGACCAACGTCGACGTCTGGCCGGAAGAGGCGATCTACCTCGACGACCACCGCACCAGCCGCCGTGTGTCGCTGTTCGCCGAGGACCAGTGGACGGTGTCGCCGGCGATCTCGCTGACGGCCGGCGCGCGACTGGACCGCATCGGCGGCATGGCGTCGCAGGTCAATCCGCGCCTCGGCGCCGTGTGGCGGCCCGGCGCGAAATGGGTGCTCAAGCTCATTCACGGCACCGCCTACCGGCCGCCGAATGCCTACGAGACCTGGTACGCAACGCCCGCCGCCGGCGTCTACAAGGCCAATCCGGCGCTGCGCGAGGAACGGGTGCGAGGCACCGAGCTCGCAATCGACCACCGGCCCGATGCGTCGACGCGCTGGACGCTGTCGGCCTATGCCAATCGCGGCCGCAGCCTCATCGTGCAAACGCTCGACGAGGCCGACGACATGATGGTCTACGAGAACCTCGGTCTGCTGCGCGCGCGCGGCGTCGAGCTCGAGTTCGAGCGTGTATGGTCCAACGGGGCGCAACTGCGTGCCAACTACAGCCGGCAGCAGGTGAACGACCGGCACGGGGACGGGTTCGACGCCGCTGCGCCGGCCCACCTCGGCAAGCTGATCGCGGTGCTGCCCGTGCGTGCCGGCTGGACGCTCGGCGCCGAGACGGTGCTGGTCGGCGAGCGCGGCGGCGTGCCCGGCTACGGCGTGTCCAACCTCACGCTGTCGCGTTCGTTGCCGAGCGAGCGCGGGCGGTTTTCGCTCGGCGTGCAGGACGTGTTCGACCGCCACGCCGGCGACCCCGGCAGCGATTCGGTGCTGCAGCCGGTGGCGCCGCACGACGGGCGCACCGTGCGCCTCAAGCTCGAGCTGGAGTTCTAGCCGGTGAGGCCGATGCGCTTCCTTTCGCGCCTGGCGGCCGGCGTCGGGTGGTGCGCACTCCTGCTGTGGCCCTGCGTCGCCCGGACCGCGGACGAGGCGCAGCTGAAGGCGGCGATCGTCTACAACATCCTGTTGTTCGTCGAGTGGCCGCCGGGCCTGCTCGCCGCCGAGGGGGGCAAGCTCGTCCTGTGCATCACGCCGGGGGGCGCGGTGACCGACGCCTTCCGGGCGCTCAACGGGCGCGAACTGCGCGGCGCTCGCGTCACGCTGCACCGTCTGGCGGGAGACAACGCGGCGCCGGTCTGCCATGCGGTGTTCGTGGAAGCGGCCGATGGGGGGCGTCTGGCCGGCGCCGTGAAGAGCCAGCGGGCGGCCGGCGCGTTGCTGCTCAGCGACGACCCCGCCTCACCCGCCGACACCACGGCCATCGTGCTGCACCGCGTGGGCAGCCGGATCGCCTTCGACGTCAACCTGCGGCCGGTGCGCCAGGCCGGCCTGAGCCTGAGCTCGAAACTGCTGCGCCTCGCGCGGACGGTGCGCGAATGAAACCCGAACGACGCCAGGATCCGTTCCGCGTTCACCAGGGACCGCGGCTGGGCAGCCGCCTCACGCGCGCGCTCGTCGTCAGCTCCGGCGCGGCGCTGCTGACCGCGGGGCTGATCTTCGACAGCTTCGTCTACCTGTCGCTGCGGGGCGCCATGGCCGAGGACCTCGCCGTGCAGGCCCGCATCGCGGCGGACAACACCTCCGCCGCCATCTTGTTCGACGACTCGCTCGCGGCGGCCCAGACGCTCGAGGCCCTGCAGGCGTCGCCGGCCATCCTCCATGCGGATCTGCACGATGCCCACGGGCGTGTGATCGCACGCTACGGGGCGCCGGACGAACATGCACCGCTCGACGACGCACCGCCCATTCCGGGCGAGGGGGGCCATGCGATCGTCGGCGACCGGATGTTCGTGACCCAGCCGGTGCAGGAGGCCGGCCGCACGGTGGGCTCGCTGCACATCGTCGCCACGCTCGATCCGCTGTACCGGCGGGTCGCGATGCACGTCGCGATGACCGTGCTCGCGACCGGCGTGGCGTTCGCGTTCGCCTTCGTGCTCGCGATCCGCATTCGCCGCGACATCGACGCGACCGAGGCCCGGCTCGACTACCTCGCCTACTACGACCCGGTGACCGGCTTGCTGAACCGGCACGCGGCGAACGAGCAGATCCAGCGCCTGATCGACACCGTGGGACACCAGGAGGGCTTCGCGCTGGTGCTGCTGGACCTCGACGACTTCAAGATGGTCAACGACACGCTCGGCCATGCGAGCGGCGACGAGCTGCTGCGCGAACTCGCTGCGCGGCTGACGCAGCACATGCGGCCGGCCGACATCGCGTTTCGCTTCGGCGGAGACGAGTTCGTGATCCTCGCGCCGCGGCTCAGCGGGCGCGGCCCGCTGGACGCGCTCGGGGTTGCCGCGATGCAGGCGCTGCAGGCGCCGATCGCGGTGGCGGGGCACGAAATCCGTGTGCGCGCCAGCATGGGAATCGCCCAGTTCCCGCTCGACGCCGCCGACGCCGCGAGCCTGGTGCGTGCGGCCGACACGGCGATGTACGACGCCAAGGGCCAGGGCAAGAACACCCATGCGATCTTCCACCCCGACATGGAGCGCGGCGCGCGCCAGCGCATGCGGCTCGACGCCGATCTGCGCCTTGCGCTCGAGCGCGGCGAGCTGCGCCTGCTGTACCAACCGATCATCGACCTGAAGCAGCAGCGCATGGTCGGCGTGGAGGCCTTGCTGCGCTGGATGCATCCGGAACTCGGCACCGTGCTGCCCTGCGAGTTCATCGCGCTGGCCGAACGCAGCGGAATCATCGTCGACATCGGCCAATGGGTGCTGCACACCGCCTGCCGGCAGGTCAAGGTCTGGGCGGATTCCGGCCATGCCGGCTTGTACGTGGCGGTCAACGTGTCGGCGCGGCAGATTCGCCGCGGGCTGCGGGGGCAGATCGACGCGGCGCTCGCTTCGAGCGGCGCCGATCCGCGCTCGCTGGAGATCGAGATCACGGAGCATTCGATGGTCGAGGACATCGAGTCCAACGTCGCCCAGCTGGCGGCGCTCGGCGCCTTGGGCATCGGGGTGGCCGTCGACGATTTCGGCACCGGCCTGTCGTCGCTCGCCTACCTGAAGCGGCTGCCGATCCACAAGCTGAAGATCGATCGCGCCTTCGTGAAGGACGTTCCGAGCGACGGCGACGACGGCGCGATCGCGCTGGCCATCGTCTCGATGGCGCGCAGCCTCGGACTCACGGTCGTCGCCGAAGGGGTGGAAACCGAGGCGCAGCGCGACTTTCTCGCGCGCCATGGCTGCGATTGCGCCCAAGGCTTCCTCTACAGCCGTCCCGTCGAGCCGCAGGTGATCGCCGAACTGCTGCAGCGCCACGCCGCCGCGGGGCCGGTGTGGCCGGCGCCGCAGCAGGCCGCGCGCGTGCCGCTGCGGCTCGCCTAAGAGGTTGAGAGGCCGGGCCTCAGCCCGCGGCCTCGATCACCATCTGCACGCGTTCGCGGCCGTTGTACTCGTCCACGCTCAACCGATAGGCCAGCGTGACACGCTCCGGCACCGGTTCGCTGCGGCCGAACCAGATCGCGTCGCGCACGGTGCCGCCATGTTTCACCGTGAGCTTCAGGTGCTTTTCGCCGACCAGCCGCTGCGAGACGACCTGCACGAGATCGCTGAACATCGGCGGCTCGAAGGCCTGGCCCCAGACCTGCGCCTCCAGCGAACGCACGGTTTCGGCATTGAAATACTCGATCGGCAAGGGCCCGTCGCACAGCAGCTTGCGCGACAGCGTGGCCGCGTCGAGCCACTCGTGCGCGACCTGCTGGAAGGCCTGGTCGAAGGTGTCGAAGTCTTCCTCGGCCAGCGTGCAGCCGGCCGCCATCGCGTGGCCGCCGAATTTCACCAGCACGCCGGGATGGCGCTTGCTGACGAGGTCCAGCGCGTCGCGCAGGTGAAAGCCCGTGATCGAGCGGCCGGATCCCTTCAGCAGCCCGTCCTGACCGAGCGCGAACACGAAGGTCGGCCGGTGCACGCGGTCCTTCAGGCGCGACGCCACGATGCCGACCACGCCCTCGTGGAACTCCGGGTCGAAGATCGCGAGCGCGGGCGGTGGCTCGCCTTCGGGCATCAGCATCTCGAGCAGCGCCTCGGCCTGCTCGCGCATCCCGGCTTCGACTTCGCGCCGCTCGCGGTTGATCGCGTCCAGCGTCTTGGCGAGTTCGGCCGCACGGCCGGGATCGTCGGTCAGCAGGCATTCGATGCCGAGCGTCATGTCCGACAGGCGGCCCGCCGCATTGATGCGCGGCCCGAGCGCGAAGCCGAAGTCGAAGCCGCTCGCACGGCGCGCGTCGCGCCCGGCGGCGGTGAACAGCGCGGCCACGCCGGGCTGCATCTTGCCGGCGCGGATGCGCTTGAGGCCTTGCGCGACGAGGCGGCGGTTGTTGCCGTCGAGCTTGACGACGTCGGCCACGGTGCCGAGCGCCACCAGGTCGAGCAGCGCATCGAGCCGCGGCTGGTTCTCGGGCGTGAATGCACCGCGTTGCCGCAGCTCGCCGCGCAACGCCAGGAGCACGTAGAAGATCACGCCGACGCCGGCGAGGTTCTTGCTCGCGAAGCGGCAGTCCGGCTGGTTCGGGTTGACGATCACGTCGGCCTCGGGCAGGGCCACGGTGTCGTTGATCAGTGCCGGCAGATGGTGGTCGGTCACCAGCACCGCCAGACCGTTCGCGCGTGCGTGCGCCACGCCGGCCAGGCTCGCGATGCCGTTGTCCACGGTTAGCAGAACGTCGGGGCGTTTTTGCAGCGCGAGGTCGACGATCGCCGGCGTGAGGCCGTAACCGTGCACGGCGCGGTCTGGCACCACATAGCACAGCGTGTCGCGCGCGGCACCGAGCAGCGCGAGACCGCGCAGCGCGACCGCACAGGCCGTCGCGCCGTCGCAGTCGTAGTCGGCGACGACGCAGATGCGCTTGCCCGCTGCAATCGTGTCAGCCAACAGGCGAGCGGCGCAGTCGGCGCCGTGCAGGTCGGCCGGTGCCAGGAGCCGGCCGAGGCCGTCGTCCAGCTCGTCGGGCGACAGCACGCCGCGGGCTGCGAACAAGCGCGCCAGCAGCGGGTGCACGCCGGCCTGTTCCAGGGCCCAGGTCACGCGCGGCGGCACGTCGCGCAGTGTGAGGGTGGGCGAAAGACTCATAGGGACTCCAAAATCGCATGGACCGGCGTGCGGCGGCCCAGGCCCGCGAGGCGCTGCCAGGCCGAGCGGGGCACATGGTCGAAACGCTGCGCATGCCGTTCGCCGCACAGCGTGAGAGAGGTCGCCTCGCCGCGGCGCGAACGCCCCAGCCACGCAGCCAGCGGGCCGGCATCGAGCGCACGCCAGGCATCGGCCCAGCCGGCCCAGTCCTCGGCCAGCAGCGGGGCGCGCAGCGTGTCGTCAACCTGCATGCCGGCCGCGTTGGCGACCGGCTGCGCAGCGCCGCAGCCGCTGAGCCAGAACGAGTTCACCGGCAGCTCGCCGCGCGCTTCGCGCTCGTCGTTGAGAGGGTGCGTGTACAGCAGCATCTGCACCTCGTTCTGCAGCCGGCGGATCAGCCGCGCCTGCGGATGATTGGCCAGCCACAGGTCGACGTTGCGTCCGATCACCCGGTCGAGCGACGCGCATGGCAGCCCGGCGAGCGTGTCATGCGCCGCGTACCAGCGTGTCGGCGCGCCGTAGGCGATTGTCCAGCCCTCGCTTTCGAACAGGTGGCGGATCGCGTCGATGAACTGGCGCGACGCTTCGTCTGAGAAGTTCAGGGCCGAAGGATCGGCCAGCGTGATGTGGTCTCGCCCGACGTGCCAGTGCACCGGGGTCAGCAGTCCCCAGGGACGGTCGCCGGTCTCCACACCGTCGGCCTGGGCTTGGCGCGCGGCCCACGGCAGCGTACCGTCGTCGCCCCGCCAGCCGAACGCGTCGGCCAGTGCACGCTCGTGCGGCGGCGTGAGGCTGTATTCGTCGGTGCCGATGCGCTGAACGGGTGTCATGGTGGTCAACAGCGACGAGAGGTTCGGAAGCGACAGATCGCGAAACGTGTGCATGCTGGCATCCGACAGGGCCGAGGCGAAGGGAATCAGCAGATGCATGGGAGCGGATTATCCGGCGCATGTCGCAAAGCGATTGCCCGCTGCTGCTCGGGATCGGGCCTGCACAGCGAATCCCGCAGTCGCGAGTGAGCGCGGGCCGACCGGCCTGGCGTTCACTGCTCTTGCAATGATTCAATACTTCGAGTATCGTTGAAGTATGGACGGATCTACCGCGCGGCGTTGGAGCACGTAAACGCGCTGCCCGGCTACATGACCGCCAACTGCTGCCAAGGCGAGCCTTGCCTCGAACCGGCGGCGTCCTGCCCCTGCTGATTGATGGAGATTCACGATGAAGCGCTTTCACGTCCACGTGCATGTCGATGACCTGAACAAGAGCATCGCTTTTTATTCCAAGCTCTTCGCTGCCGAACCGGCGCGCGTGGAGAACGACTACGCCAAATGGATGCTCGACGATCCGCGCATCAACTTCGCGATCTCCTCGCGCGGCGGCGCGGCCGGCGTCGACCACCTCGGCTTCCAGACCGACGATGCCGGCGAACTCGCCGAGCTGAAGGCGCGCGCCGAAGCGGCCGACATGGCGCTGTTCGACGAAGGCGAAACCACCTGCTGCTATTCACGCAGCGAAAAGCACTGGGTCACCGACCCGCAAGGCATCGCCTGGGAACACTTCCACACGCTCGCGAACGTGCCCGTGTTCAACGAGGCGAAAGCCGACGCGCCGGCGACGTCGTCGGCCTGCTGCGCTCCGGCCGCGCCGCGCGGCAAGCCGGTCGGCATTGCGGTGAAGTCCTCGTCGTCGTGCTGCTGAGGGGCTGCGATGGCCGAGAAGACCTACAACGTGCTCTTTGTCTGTACCGGCAACTCGGCGCGCTCGATCCTCGCCGAGGGTGTGCTCAACCACCTCGGCCGGGGTCGATTCCGCGCCTTCTCGGCCGGCAGCCAGCCGAGCGGCGTCGTCAACCCGTTCGCGCGGGCTGAACTCGAGGCACTGCGGCTGCCGACCGACGGCTACCGCAGCAAGAGCTGGGAGGAGTTCGCCGCTGGGCCGGGTGCCCCGCCGATGGACTTCGTCTTCACCGTCTGCGACAACGCCGCCGGTGAAACCTGCCCGGTCTGGCCGGGCCAACCGACCACCGCGCACTGGGGCGTGCCCGATCCTGCCGCGTTCGAGGGCCCCGATGTCCGCAAGCAGCAGGTCTTCCACGACACGGCAATGATTCTCAAGCGCCGCATCGAGCTGATGCTGGCGCTGCCGATCGACAAGCTCGACGCGATGTCGCTGCAGCATGCCGTGCGCGACATCGGACGCCAATGACTTCCCCCACGACCTGCGATGACCACCCACGTCCTGATCCGACGGCGGGTCATCCGAACGTCCTCGAGTCCGCCGGTGCGGACGACACGGAAACGCCTGCGGCACGCCGCACCGCAACCCCGTAGGTCCAGATCGCCGCGGCGGCCAGCGCCATCAGCCCGACGATGCCGGCGCCGTAGCCCAGCTCGGTGGCGACCAGCGCAAACGCGACCGGTGCGGCGGCCTTGCCGATGAACGCCGGCCCCGCCAGCCGGCCGAGCAGGCTGCCGTAACCGTCTCGGCCGTGGAGTTCGGCCGGCACCGTGCCGCGCACGATCGTCATCACGCCGTTGCTCGCGCCGTACAGCGCCGCGAACGCGAAGGCGAGCCAGCCGGCACCCGACAGGCTCCATAGCAGCACCAGGGACACGAGCATCACGAGCATCGCGACGAGGCCGGTCGTCACTGCGCGCAGGCGGCGGCCGCCGGCGAATTCGACGATGCGGCCGGCGACCTGCATCGGCCCGACCAGCACCGACACCAGCACTGCGTCCGCGGCACTGAGGCCTTGCGCCTGCAGGATGACGATCAGATGCACCGACAGCGCCGAAAAGACCACCGCGCCGAAGGCGAACGAGGCGGCGAGCCAGGCGAGTCCGCCGCGCCACGGCACCTTGCGCAGCGGCGGTCGAGCCGTGGCCGCCGGCGCTGCCGCGCTGCGTGGCCGCGACGGCAGCAGCCACGCATGCAGCGGCAGGCACACGAGCAGGTGCAGCGCGGCATAGACGACGATCGTTGCGCGCCATCCGATCGTCTCGTTCAGCGCAAACGACAGCGGCCAGAACGCGGTGCTCGCGAGTCCGCCGAACAGGGTCAGCGCCGTCACCGCCTGGCGATGGCGCTCGCCGGAGACGAGGCTCAGCGTCGCGAAGGCGGCGTCGTACAGCGTGGCCGACATCGCCGCACCCGCCAGCAGCCAGCCGGCCAGAAAGACGGCGGGATGCTGCGCTGTGGCGATCAGCACCAGCGCCAGCGCGGCGAGCACCGAACCCGCCGCCATCGGCCGGCGGCCGCCGGCGCGGTCGATCCATCGCCCGGCGGCCGGCGCGGCAAAGCCCGACATCGCGAGCGCGCCCGTGAAGCACCCGAGCACGAGCGGCACCGACACGCCGAGCGCCGTGGCCATGTCCGGCGCCAGCACCGCGATGCTGTAGTGCAGGCTGCCCCACGCGATGATCTGCGTGAGGCCGAGCGCGAAGACGACCCGCCACAGCGGGCGGTGGGGTTCGGTGCCGGCGCCGTCGGTCATTGAGGGCATCCTCCGCGCTGCGCGCTGCGGTATGAGCCCCGGGGGCTACGAAGGGGCCCCTTTCGTGGCCCATGGCGGCCGGGCGGGCTCATGCGCAGCAGGGCGATGCCGCCGCGGGCGCCGGCGAGGCACAGCCGCAACCCGGTTCACCGGCCGCCTTCTTGCTCTCGTCCAGCGCGCAGCACGCGGAGGCGTCAGCAAGGGCCGGACCGCCGCAGCAGCCGCCGGACGTGTTCACCGCCGCATCGTTGCCGGCGTGCAAGTCCGTCGAGCACACCCCGGTTTCGGGCAGTTCCAGCTGCACGTCGTCGGCCGCCGCCATGTCGCCCACGATCGCCGCGGCGACCGAACGCGCCTGCTCGTAGCCGGTGGCCATCAGGAAGTTCGGCGCGCGGCCGTAGCTCTTGGCGCCGATCGCATAGAAACCCGTTTCGGGATGCGCCAGTTCACGGTGGCCGTGCGGGCGAACGGTGCCGCAGCTGTGTTCGTTCGGGTCGATCAGCGGAGCGAGCAAGTCGGTGCTTTCCAGCCAGGGGTCGTGGCGCACGCGCAGTTCGCTGGTGAGTCGCAGGTCAGGACGCGCGCCGGTGGCGCCGATGATCTCATCGACACCGTCGATCGGCTGCAGCGCCGAGTCTTCCGCAATGACGGTCAAGGTGCCGGCTGTCGCAGCGATGCGGTGAATGCGGAACCCGTCGCGGACATCGAGGCGCCCGTCGTCGACCAGCCGGCGAAGCCGCTCGCCGAGCGCGCCGCGGGCCGGCAGGCCGTCGGCCGCGCCGCCGCCGAAGCGGCGCGGCATCGCGTCGCCGCGCAGCGCCCACACGAGGCGCGTCGCGGGGTCCTGCTCGGCCAACGCAGCGAGCGCGATCAGGTTGCCGGCGGCCGAATGCCCGGCGCCGACCACCAGCACCGTGCGGCCGGCGTACCGCGCACGCTCGGCACCCACGATGTCGGGCATGCCGTAGCGGATGCGCGCCGCGTTCTCCATCTCGCCGATCGCCGGCAAGCCATGCCCGCCCAGCGGATTCGGTTGCGACCAGGTGCCGGACGCATCGACGATCGCACGGGCGCGGACCTCTTCGATGCCGTCCGGCGACGACACGCGCAGCACGAACGGCGCCGACTCGCGCCCGCGCGTCTTCACCTTGTCGAAGCCGGCGCGCGACACCGCGAGCACCCGTGTCTTCAGGCGCAGGTGCGGTGCGATCGCCGGGGTGCCGGCCAGCGGCACGAGGTAGTCGTCCACCAGTTCACCCGCCGTCGGCAGAGCGCCTGAGGCCGGCATGCGCCAGCCGGTGCCGGCAAGAAGGGCGACGGCTGCCCGGTCGACGTCGAAGCGCCATGGCGAGAACAGCCGCACGTGGCGATAGGTCTGCAGGTTGTCGGCGACGCTCGTGCCGGCTTCGAAGATCACAACTTGCAGGCCGCGTTGTACAAGGTGGGCGGCGGCGGCCAGGCCGACGGGGCCGGCACCGATGACGGCGACCGGAAGCGGGGAGGGGGTGGTGTGGGACATTCGATTCTCCTTCGTAGTTCGTAGATGGACGAATGATTGGGCAAAAGAGCGGAGGAAGGGAGCAGAAGAAGTAGAGAGAGCGTCAGAGGCGCTCGACGAGTTGCTTCACCAGCGCGAGGCGTTCCGCGTTCACGCAGTAGCAGGTGCGCTGGTCTTCGGCCGAACCGAGCAGCAGGCCGGCTTCCTTCAGCACGGTGACGTGCTGCGAGGTCGTTGACGGCGCGAGTCCGACGACATCGGACAGGCTGCCGAAGTAGCAGGTGCCGTGGTCGGACAGGTGCCGCAGGATGCGGATGCGCGCCGGATGGCCGAGCGCCTTCAGCAGCAGCGCGAGCTCGTCCACGTCGATGTCGGTCCGGATCTCGGCACAGGCGGGCGCGCAGGAGGAAGAGCGGGCGGGTGTCATTTGAACGTTGTTCGTCGAATTACGAACAATATACGACCGACGGTGGAAGGTGTCAACTACCGCCTGTCAAAGCGCAGGCCGAGGTGGCGCTCCAGCAGCGAGAGCAGCTGTGCGGCCCGAAACGGCTTGGGCAGGAAGTCGGTGGCGCCGGCCTGGGCCGCTTCGTCCATGTCGGACTGGCTCGCGCTCGCGGAGATCGCGATGACCGGCACGTCCTTGAACACCGGCAACGCGCGCAGCCGCCGGGTCGCCTCCAGGCCGTTCATCACGGGCATCACGTTGTCCATCAGGATCATGTCGGGCTTCACCGCCTGCGCCTGCTCGAGCCCAGCCCGGCCGTCGCCAGCCTCGTAAGTGACGAAGCCCAGCGGCTGCAGCATGTCCACGAGCACCATGCGGTTCTCGATCACGTCGTCGACCACGAGCACCTTCTTGCGCTCGCCCGCGTAGCCGGTCGCGACGCGTTCGCCGGCGGACGTCTCATGCGAGCGCGCGAGCGGCAGTGTCAGATCGAAACGGAAGCTGCTCCCCTGTCCGAGGGTGCTGGAGACCTCGATGTCGCCACCCATCAGGCGCACCAGGCGCCGGCTGATCGCGAGCCCCAGGCCGGTGCCACCGCGGCGGCGCTCGATGTCGCCCACCTGCTGGAACGGCTGGAACAAGGTCTTCAGGTCTTCCTCGCCGATGCCCAGGCCGGTGTCGCGCACTTCGAAGCGAAGCCGCACCTGCGCGGCATCGCCCGACAGGCGCGCCACGTGCAGCCGCACGCTGCCGTGGTCGGTGAATTTGGTGGCATTGCCGAGCAGGTTCAGCAGGACCTGGCGAAGCTGCGTCTCGTCGGCCTCCACGAGCGCGGGCACATCCTCGGCCTCGCAAGCGAACTCCAGGTTCTTCTGCTCGGCGCGCACACGAGCAATGTCGCCGATGCCGCGCAGGAAGGCGTGCAGGTCCAGCGACGCCGGACGCAGCCCGACCTTGCCGGCTTCGATCTTGGCGAGGTCGAGGATGTCGTCGATCAGGCTCAGCAGATGCTGCCCGCTCTTCTCGATCGTCGACAGGCCGGCGGTCTGCTTCGGCGTCAGTGTCTGGTCCCACTGGAGCAGCTGGGCATAGCCGAGGATGGCATTGAGCGGCGTGCGCAGCTCGTGGCTCATGTTCGCGAGGAACTCGCTCTTCGCGCGGTTCGCGTCAGCCGCCTCGTCGCGCGCGACGGCCAGCCGGTCGACCGTGTGGGCCAGTTCGACTTCGCGCTCATGCAGGCGCATGCTGGCCTGGCGGAACACTTCGACCGCGCCGGCCATCGCGCCGACTTCGTCGCGCTGCTCGGTGGCCGGTACGCGGATGTCGTACTGTCCCTGGGCCAGGCGTGACATCACGCTCGTCATTTCCGTCAACGGCCTGGAGATCGCGCGGCCGATCAGCCAGGTGGCCGCCAGGCCGATCGCGAAGGTCACGGCCACCGTCAACATCATCGCGTCGACGCTGCGCTCGACGAAGGCTTCGGTGCGCTGCTGTTTCTCCTTGGCCGCCTGGATCGTCACGTCCGCCAGCCGGGCGATGCTGGTGTCGAGCTGGCTGTAGTTCGCCATCAGGCTGCTGATCAGCGTGGGATTGAAGTCGCTCATCTGCGTCACGCGGGTCGCGATGACGCGGTAGATCGCCAGGAAATCGGACGCGTCGTGAAGCAGTTCCGGTTCGACCGACGGGGCATTGGTCTCGACGCTCTGCAGCATGGCCTCGACACGGTCGAAGCGCGCGCCCAGCGAATCGCGAAGTTCCTTCAGCGATTCGGTGTTTTGCCGGGTACCGGTCAGGGTCAGCTGGCGGATGATGTCCGAATGAATCGCTGCCATCGTGAGCGACATTCGGCTGGTGGTGGTCGCCGCATCGAAGGCGCCACCGACCACCTCTCGAAACGCCTCGCCTTGGCTGCGCAGCAGCGAGACGGCCCCTGCCGACACCACGATGAAGAGCAGCATCACCGCCAGTGGCGCGACCAGCACCTTCAGGTTGATCGAGAGCCGACTCAGCACATACGCCTCGTTCCTGGCTTGCGTGCGCCAGTGTGTTCGTGATATCGCCGCCAAAGGGTAGTCCATGAAAGCCTGGTTTGTCATCGCGGTATTCCTGGGGCTGGCCCTCGGCCCACCGGCGCTGGCGCAGAACGAGGTCGTCATGCTGACCGGCAACACGGGAGGCGTGTACTACCCGCTGGGCATTGCGCTGGCGCGCATCTGGGAGCGCGCTATCCCGGATACCCGCGTCAACGTGCAGTCCACCCGGGCCTCGGTCGAGAACTTCAACCTGCTGCAGCAGCGCCGCGGGACCTTCGCATTCGGCCAGGGCGACGTGATGTCGGATGCGTTCAAGGGCAACGTGGAGGCCGGATTCCCCAATTCGCGCAACCGGCTGCGCATGATGGCGGCGCTGTTCCCCAACTACCTGCATCTGGTGGCGCTGAAGAGTGCCAAGGTCGGCGCCGTGCAGGACCTCAAGGGCAAGCGCGTCTCGGTCGGGGCGCCGCGCAGCGGCAACGAACTGAATGCACGCGTCCTGCTCGGCGCGGCGGGCATGAGCTATGCCGACCTGCGCCGCGTGGACTACCTCGCCTACAACGATGCCGTCGCGCTGATGCGCGACGGCCAGCTAGACGCCATCATCGTGTCCGCCGGATTGGGCGTGAAGGCGGTCACCGAGCTCGCGGCGGCCGTGCCGGTGGACATCGTGCCGATCGGCGCCGAGCTGATCGCGCGCTCCGCGGGCGTGTTCGCGCCCGAGACGATCCCCGCCGGCACCTATGCGGGCCAGGCGCAGGACGTGCACACCGCGGCGCTGATCAACTTCCTCGTCACGCAAAGCGACGTGCCCGACACGCTGGTTTACGCGGCAATGAAGGCGCTGTACGGCAACCTCGCGGAGCTGCGTGCCTCGCACGTCGCCGCGCGAGACATCGCGCTCGAGCGCGCGCTGGTGAGCCGGCCGATCGCCTTGCACCCGGGCGCCGAGCGCTTCTTCCGCGAGGCCGGCCTGCTGCGCTGATGGACATCTGTTTCTCGGTTGCCCTCACGTCCGCGCTGCTGCTTCGCCTGCCCGGGCCGGTCACGCTGAGCTGGGAGCACAGCGTCGAGCACTTTCGCATCGAGGAGGTCTGGCTGGCCGGGATCGAGGGCCTGGAGCTGCGCGAGGTCCGCACCGGCGGCTTCGGTGCCGGGGTGCACGTGCCCGACAGCGCCCGGATGGTCGACGGCCAGTGGCGCTTCGCTCCCGGCCTGCCGCCGCAACGGCAGGTGAGGCTGGCGAATTCTCGTCATGCGCGCGGGTACCGCGTGTGCTGGCCGGGCGGATGCGCGGCCCTGGCCGATCTGCCCGGTGCGCAGGATCAGGCCGTCACGATGAGCATCTGCCCGGACCGCCCGGTCCCGGTGCCAGAATGAATGTCTCTCGAACGGAGCACGACTTGGTCGACCTCGACAGCCCGGACGTCAACTCGCCGCACATGCGCCGCGCCGGCAAGGAACTGCTGTCGCTGGCGCTGATGGATGCGCGCAACCACACGCTGCGCTGGTTCTCGGTGCTGGAGGAGGCGCTGGCCCCGCAGCGCCTGCGCGTGCCGCGGCGGCCGGAGCTGAACCCGCCGTTGTGGGTCTTCGGACACCTCGGCTGGTTCCAGGAGCATTGGATCGGGCGCAACGTGCAGCGCCAGCGCGGCACCGCCTGCGATGCGATGCGCCCGCGGCTGGCGTCGATCTCGTCCGACGCCGACCGCTGCTACGACCCGGCGCTCGCGCCGCATGCCGGCCGCTGGGACCTCGATCTGCCGCAGCCGCTGGCGACCCGGCAGTACCTCGCCGACACGATGGAGATCACGCTCGAGCTGCTGGACAGCGCGGACGAGACCGACGACGCGCTGTACTTCTTTCGGCTCGCGCTGTTCCACGAGGACATGCTTGGCGAGGCGCTGGCGGAAATGGCGCAGGCGCTGGAACTGCCGCTGCCGGGCGCGCGGCCCTTGCTGCCCGAGCTCGCTTCGCTGCCGCCGCGCGAGCCGCTGCTGTTTCCGGCGACCCGCTGGCTGCTCGGCGTGCCGCCTTCGGGCTTCGTGTTCGACAACGAGAAGTGGGCACACGAGGTCCGATTGCCGGAGACGGAGATCGACGCGCAGCCGGTGAGCTGGGCCGCCTACAGCGAGTTCGTCGAGGACGGCGGCTATGACGATCCCGCCTGGTGGTCGCCGGCCGGGCGCACGTGGCTCGCAGAGCAGGGCCGGCGCGTGCCGCGCTACGTCGACCAGATGCGCCAGGGCGTGCTGCAGCGCCGCTTCGGGCGGCTCGCGCGGGTGGCCCTTGCGCAGCCGGTCGTGCATGTGAGCTGGTTCGAGGCCGACGCGTGGTGCCGCTGGGCGGGGCGGCGGCTGCCGACCGAGGTGGAGTGGGAAGCCGCGGCGCATGCCTACTCGCGCGGCTTCGCGTGGGGCGCGGTGTGGGAGTGGACGGCGAGCACCTTCCGCCCGTACCCCGGCTTCGCCCCCGATCCGTGGGCAGACTATTCGCAGCCGCACTTCGGCAGCCACAAGGTGCTGCGCGGCGCGTCGCTCGCGACCCGCCTGCGGATGCGCAACCCGAAGTTCCGGCGCTTCGAACGGCCCGAGTGCGACGACTTGTTCGCCGGGTTCAGGAGTTGCGCCCTGTGAGGACGAGTGGATGACCCCGCGTCGATGAACCCCTTCATCGAGAGCGCGCAAAGCGCCTTCCAGCTCGTCGCCTCGGGCGATCCGAAACTCCTCCACATCGTCGGCCTGTCGCTTTCGGTGAGCGCGCTCGCCTGCCTCATCGCGACCACAGTCGGACTGCTGGCCGGCGCGGCGATCGCCGTGTGGCGCTTCCCGGGACGCGCCGGGGTGCTGGTGCTGCTGAACACGCTGCTCGCGCTGCCGTCGGTCGTCGTCGGCCTGGTCGTCTACCTGCTGCTGTCGCGCGCCGGTCCGCTCGGGTCGCTGGGCATCCTGTTCACGCCGTCGGCGATGGTGATCGCCCAGGCTATTCTCGTCACGCCCATCGTGGCGGCACTGGCGCGCCAGACCATCGAGGATGCGATGCGCGACCATGGCGAGCAGTTGCGCTCGCTGGGCGCCGGGCGCCTCGGCTGCGCGCTGATCATCGCGTGGGACGAACGCCTCGCGCTGCTGACGCTGGCGCTCGTCGCGTTCGGCCGCGCGATCTCGGAAGTGGGGGCGGTGATGATCGTCGGCGGCAACATCGACGGCGTGACGCGCGTGATGACCACTGCGATCGCGCTGGAGACCAGCAAGGGCGACCTGCCGCTGGCGCTGGCGCTGGGGCTGGTGCTGCTCGGTGTGGTGCTGCTGGTGAACGTGCTGATCGCGCTGCTGCGCGAATGGCGGCAGGCCGGCGACCGGGCTGTCGGAGTCGTTCCGTGAGCCCGTCGAAGGGCCGGTATGACGGCTGGGGAGAGGCTGCCCCATGACCCCGGAGCTGTTGGCGCTGCAGTCGGCCACGGTGCGTTTCGGCCCGAAGGTCGCGCTGCGCGGCGTGAACCTGTCCGTGGCGCGCGGCGAGCGCATCGCACTGCTGGGCGCCAACGGCTCGGGCAAGAGCACCTTGCTGCGGGCGGCGCACGGGCTGGTGCCGCTGGCCGAGGGACGGCGCATCGTCGGCGCGGCCACGCCGGTGCGATTCGCAATGGTGTTCCAGCGGCCGTTCATGCTGCGCAGTTCGGCTCAGGCGAACGTCGAACTCGGCCTGATGCTGCAGGGCGTGCCGCCGGCGCAGCGGCGCGAGCGGGCGGCCATGGCGCTGGAGCGGGTGGGTCTCGCCGCGGAGGCGGGGCGCATCGGCCGCGTTCTGTCGGCCGGCCAGCAGCAGCGCGTGGCCCTTGCCCGCGCGTGGGCGCTGCAGCCGGACGTGCTGCTGCTCGACGAGCCCACGTCCAGCCTGGACCCCACCGCGAAGCGCGAGGTCGAGTCGCTGATCGAGGAATTCGCCGCGCAAGGCATCACCGTGCTGATGAGTTCGCACAACCTGGGGCAGGTCAAGCGCCTGGCGAACCGCGTCGTGTACCTGGAACATGGGCGCCTGCTGGCCGACGTGACGACCGACCACTTCTTCAACGGCCCGCTGCCGGTGGAGGCAACCTTGTTCCTGAAAGGGGAGCTGCCATGGGACTGACGGCGCGATCGTCGTGATGCCTGTGCGGCATCCGCACGCGCCCTTGTTCTTCCTGAACGCCCTAGGTGGAAACCCATGCTTTGCAGCGCCGCATCGCAGTCGTCAAATGCCTCTTCACCCTTTGCGCGGCCGACATGGCGGCGAGCACCTATCAACGGCCAGGAGATCAGCATGGATGTGGCGATTCGATTGACGGTGAACGGCAAGGCGGTCGAGGCGACCATCGACCCGCGCACCTTGCTGGTTCAGATCATCCGCGAGCGCTTGCAGCTCACGGGCACCCACGTCGGCTGCGACACCGCGCAGTGCGGTGCGTGCACGGTGCATGTGAACGGGCGCGCAGTGAAGTCCTGCTCGATGCTTGCGGTTCAAGTGCAGGGCGCCGAGATCACGACGATAGAGGGCCTGTCGACAGACGGCGAGCTGCACCCGATGCAGGCCGCCTTCCGCGAGTGCCACGGCCTGCAATGCGGCTTCTGCACCCCCGGCATGGTGATGTCCGCCGTGCAGTTGCTGAAGGACAAGCCGAACGCCACCGAAGCGGAAATCCGCGCCGGTCTCGAAGGCAACCTGTGCCGCTGCACCGGCTACCAGAACATCGTGAAGTCGGTGCAGTTCTGCCAGTCCGGCAAGCAAGCCACCGCCGCATGACGCCACGAGGAAACAGCCATGACCGACATGTCGAACTCTCCCATCGGCAAGCCGCTGCTTCGCCGTGAGGACCGCCGCTTCCTGACCGGCGCGGGCCAGTACACCGACGACGTGGTGCTGCCCGGGCAGACCTACGGCGTGTTCCTGCGCTCGCCGCATGCGCATGCCCGCATCCGCGCGATCAAGCTCGACGCCGCGAAGCAGTCGCCCGGCGTCCTCGCCATCTTCACCGGCAGCGACCTCGCCGACGCGAAGGTGGGCGGCCTGCCGTGCGGCTGGCTGATCCACAGCAAGGACGGCACGCCGATGAAGGAGCCGCCGCATCCGGTACTCGCACAAGGCAAGGTGCGCCACGTCGGCGACCAGGTGGCGCTGATCGTCGCGGAAACCTATCTTCAGGCGAAGGACGCCTCCGAACTGATCGAGGTCGACTACGACGAGCTGCCCGCGGTCGTGGAAGCCGCGACCGCCGAGGCGGCGTCCGCATCGGTGCACGACGACGTGCCAGGCAACGTCTGCTACGACTGGGGCCACGGCAACAAGGATGCGGTCGATGCCGCCTTCGCGAAGGCGGCGCAGGTGACGAAGCTCGAATTCGTCAACAACCGGCTGATTCCGAACGCGATGGAGCCGCGCGCCGCGAACGCGACCTACACGCGCCACGACGAGAGCTACACGCTGTACGTCGCGAACCAGAACCCGCACGTCGAGCGGCTGCTGATGAGCGCTTTCGTGCTGGGCCTGCCGGAGTCGAAGGTGCGCGTGATCGCGCCCGACGTCGGCGGCGGCTTCGGCTCGAAGATCTTCCTCTATGCCGAAGAGACTGCGCTGGTGTGGGCCAGCAAGCGCGTGGGCCGGCCGATCAAGTGGACGGCCGAGCGCAGCGAGTCCTTCCTGACCGACGCCCACGGCCGCGATCACGCGACGACCGCCGAGCTGGCGCTCGACGACAAGGGCAACTTCCTCGCGATGCGCGTGCACACCATCGCGAACATGGGCGCCTATCTGTCGACCTTCGCGTCCAGCGTGCCGACCATCCTGTACGCGACGCTGCTCGCCGGACAGTACAAGACGCCGGCGATCTACTGCGAGGTGAAGGCGGTGTTCACCAACACCTCTCCGGTCGATGCCTATCGAGGCGCGGGCCGACCCGAGGCGACTTATGTGGTCGAGCGCCTCGTCGAGCAGGCGGCGCGCGACATGAAGATGGACCCGGCGGCGCTGCGCCGGCAGAACTTCATCACCGAGTTTCCGTACGCCACGCCGGTGGGGTTGACCTACGACACCGGCGACTACGCGGCGCACCTGAACAAGGCGATGGAGCTGGCGGACGTGGCCGGCTTTCCGGCGCGGCGCGACGCGTCGCGCGCCAACGGCAAGCTGCGCGGCCTGGGCTACGCGTGCTACATCGAGGCCTGCGGCCTCGCGCCTAGCAACATCGCCGGTGCGCTGGGCGCACGCGCCGGCCTGTTCGAGGCCGGTGAGGTGAGGGTGCACCCGACCGGCACGGTCACGGTGTTCACCGGCTCGCACAGCCACGGCCAGGGCCATGAGACCACGTTCGCGCAGGTCGTCGCCGGCAAGCTCGGCATTCCGGTCGAGAACGTCGAGATCGTGCACGGCGACACCGGCCGCGTGCCCTTCGGCATGGGCACCTACGGCAGCCGCTCGCTGGCGGTGGGCGGCACCGCGATCGTGAAGGCGGTGGACAAAATCATCGCCAAGGGCAAGAAGATCGCCGCTCACTTGCTCGAAGCGGCCGACACGGACATTGAATTCGAGAACGGCGAGTTCAAGGTCGCCGGCACCGACAAGAAGGTGCCGTTCGGCTCGGTCGCGCTCACGGCCTACGTGCCGCACAACTACCCGCTGGACAAGCTGGAGCCGGGCCTGAACGAAAACGCGTTCTACGACCCGACCAACTTCACCTATCCGGCCGGCAGCTACGTCTGCGAAGTGGAGGTCGATCCGGAAACCGGCCAGACGCGCATCGAGAGCTTCACGGCCGTCGACGATTTCGGCAACCTCGTCAATCCGCGCATCGTCGAAGGCCAGGTGCACGGCGGGCTGGCGCAGGGCCTCGGGCAGGCGATGCTCGAGTGCTGCGTCTACGACAAGGAATCGGGCCAGTTGCTGACCGGCTCGTACATGGACTATGCGATGCCGCGGGCCGACGACCTGCCGAACTTCAAGGTCGACAACGTCGTCACGCCGTGCACGCACAACCCGCTGGGCGTGAAGGGCTGCGGCGAAGCGGGCGCGATCGGTTCGCCGGCCGCCTACATGAACGCGCTGACCGATGCGCTGGGCGTGAAGGACCTCGCGATGCCGGCCACGGCGGAGCGCGTGTGGAACGCGGCTGCGCGCCACCTGAGCTGACAGACACAAGGAGCACCTCATGTACTCGTTCGACTATCAACGGCCGACCACGCGGGCGGATGCCACGGCTGCCGTTCAAGGCGACGCGCGTTTCCTGGCCGGCGGACAAAGCCTCGTGCAGGCGATGAAGCTGCGCCTCTCGTCCTGCGAACGCCTGGTGGACCTCGGCGAGGTTGCCGATCTGAAGGGCATCACGCTCGACGGCGGCAAGCTCACCATCGGCGCGATGAGCACGCATGCCGCGGTGGCGGCATCGGCCGACGTGCGCCGCACGGTTCCCGCGCTGGCCGAGCTCGCCGAAGGCATTGGCGACCCGATGGTGCGCAACATGGGCACGCTGGGCGGCTCGATCGCCAACGCCGACCCGGCGGCCGACTATCCCGCCGGCCTCGTGGGGCTGGGCGCCACGGTGCACACCGACCGGCGCGACATCGCGGCCGACGACTTTTTCACCGGCCTGTACGACACGGCGCTGAAACCCGGCGAGCTGATCACCGCGGTGAGCTTTCCGCAGCCGCAGCGCGCCGCCTATGTGAAGTTCAAGCAGCCGGCGTCGCGTTTCGCGCTGGTGGGCGTGTTCGTGAGCCAGGGGACGGGCGGCGTGCGCGTGGCGGTGACCGGCGCGAAGGGCTCGGTCTTCCGCGTGAAGGCAATGGAAGACGCGTTGGCCGCCAATTTCACGCCCGAGACCGCGAAGGCGATCAGCGTGCCGACCGACGGCATCAACGGCGACCTGCACGGCTCGGCGGCGTATCGCGCGGCGATGATCAGCGTGATGACGCAGCGGGCCGTCGCGGCGGCGCTCGCACGTTGACCACAGGGAGTTCAATCGACGACCTGGCGTTGCCCGATTCGGTCGACGCCGTCGTCGCGCTGCTCGCGACCGAAGCCTACGTCTGCGACCGCCGCCTCGCGACTGCGCTGTTCCTGAGCCTCAAGCTGCAGCGGCCGCTGTTTCTGGAGGGCGAGCCCGGCGTCGGCAAGACCGAACTCGCCAAGGTGCTTGCGCAGGCGCTGAACACCGCGCTGCTGCGGGTGCAGTGCTACGAGGGGCTGGACGTCGCGCAGACGGCCTACGAATGGAACGTCGCGCGACAGATGATCGAGATCCGTCTGGCCGAGGCGGTGCACGAGACCGACCGCGCGCGCCTCGTGAAGAGCCTGTACTCGCGCGACATGCTGATCGAGCGCCCGCTGCTGGCGGCGCTGACCCAGCCGCGTTCGCCCGTCCTGCTGATCGACGAACTCGACCGCGCCGACGAGCCGTTCGATGCCTTCCTGCTCGAAGTCCTGGCGGAAAACCAGATCACGATTCCCGAGCTCGGCACGATCCGCGCCAGCGCGCCGCCGATCACGGTGATCACGTCGAACCGCACACGCGAGATCCACGACGCGCTGAAGCGCCGCTGTCTCTACCACTGGGTCGATTTCCCGAACCTCGAGCGCGAGCTGGAGATCGTGCGGCTGAAGGCGCCGGGCGCGGCCGAGCGGCTGCGCGAGCAGGTCGTCGGGTTCGTGCAGCGCATGCGCACGCTCGACCTCTTCAAGGCGCCGGGCGTCGCCGAGACGATCGACTGGACCAATGCGCTGGTCGCGCTGAATGCGATGCGGCTCGATCCCCAGACCGTGAACGACACGCTGGGCGTGCTGCTGAAGTACCAGGACGACATCGTGAAGATGCAGGCGGGGGACGTGGTGAAGCTGCTCGACGAGCTGCGGGCGCGGGCGGTTCTCGATTGAACTGCCGGAGCGCTGCGCGCTGATCATGTTCTCGGAAAACATCCTCCACTTCGCCCGCATCCTGCGCGCCGCCGGCCTCACCGTCGGACCCGACCGCGTGCTGCAGGCGATCGCCGCCATCGAAGCCGTCGGCGTGGACCGCCGCGACGACGTGCACGCCGCGCTGTCGGCCGTGATGCTGGACCGCCACGAACAGCAGCCGATCTTCGATGCCGCTTTCGCGGCCTTCTGGCGCGACCCCAAGCTGCTCGAACAACTGATGGCGCTGGCGCTGCCCAAGGTCGCCGGCCGTGGCATGCGCCCGGCGGCGCCCCGCTCGAACCGCCTGCAGGAAGCCCTGTCGGTGCCGCGCGAGTCCGCAGCGCCCGGCGAGCGTGCCACCTCGGAGCAGATCGAGTTCGACGCGAGCTTCAGCTTCAGCGAACGCGAGCGGCTGCAGCGCGCGGACTTCGAAAGCATGACGACGGACGAGTTCGAACAGGCCAAGAAGCTCGCCGAGCAGATCGCCCTGCCGATCCCGCCCATCAAGCGCCGCCGGCACGAGGCGGCCTCGCGCGGCCGACTCGATCTGCGCGCGACGATGCTGAAGATGGCCCGTTCCCCGCACACCCTCACGCCGGCCTTCACCCGCGCGCGCAGCGAGACGCCGCCGCTGGTCGTGCTGCTCGACATCTCCGGCTCGATGGACCGCTATTCGCGCGTGCTGCTGCACTATGTCCACGGCCTGATGCGCCGGCACCCGCATGTGCAGATGCTGACCTTCGGCACGCGGCTCACGAACATCACCCGCAGCCTGCGCCACCGCGACCCCGACGTGGCCTTGAAGCAGGCCGACGAACAGGTGCAGGACTGGAAAGGCGGCACGCGCATCGCGTCGTGCCTGGAAGAATTCAACCGCCGCTGGGCGCGCCGGCTGCTCGGCGGCAACGCCGCGGTGCTGCTGATCACCGACGGGCTCGACCGCGACGAACACGGGCATCTGGCCGACGCGGCGGCCCGGCTGCACCGCATGGCGCACCGGATTGTCTGGCTGAACCCACTGCTTCGCTTCGACGGCTTCGAGCCGCGCGCCGCCGGTGTGCGAGCGCTGCTGCCGCACGTCGATCGCTTCCTGCCGGTGCACAACCTGGCCAGTCTGGAAAACTTGGGGGCGGCGCTGCGCAGACTTCCCGGAAATCGGCTCCAATGACGCCATGGAACTGCAAGGTGAACGACTCATTCCGGCCGACGTTCAGCGCACGTGGGCCGCGCTGAACGATCCGCTGATCCTCAAGGACTGCATTGCCGGCTGCGAATCGCTGGAACGCACCGGCGACGATGCTTTCCACGCCGTCGTGGCGGTGAAGGTCGGCCCGGTCAGCGCCCGGTTCAAGGGCTCGCTGAAGATGAGCAACGTGCAGGCGCCGACCGCCTACACGATCAACTTCGAGGGGCAGGGCGGACCGGCCGGCTTCGCCAAGGGCAGCGCGGACGTGTCGCTGGTGCCCGAAGGCGACGACACGCGATTGAGCTACGCCGCGCGCGCCCAGGTGGGCGGCAAGATGGCGCAGATCGGCTCGCGCCTGATCGATGCAGCCGCCGGCAAGGTCACCAACGAATTTTTCAACGCGTTCGAAGAGAAACTGCGGCCGGTGGCGCCGGCCGAGCTGGTCGTGGCGACCGCCCCGGCGGGAGCGAAGGCCACCGACATGCGCATGTTGTGGTGGCTGATCGCGGCCTTGATCGCGATGGCTGTCGCCTACTTCACGCTGCGCTGACACCCAAGGAGAGATCGCGATGGACAGCCTGGACCTGCAAGTCCTGAGTCAGGCGCGCGACTGGTTCGCCGCCGGCCACAAGGTGTGGCTCGTGACCGTCATCGAAACCTGGGGCTCGGCGCCGCGCCCGCCCGGCGCGCTGCTGTGCCTGCGCGGCGACGGTCTTGTCGTCGGCTCGGTCTCGGGCGGCTGCGTGGAGGACGACCTGATCGAGCGCGTGCGCCACGGCGAGCGTGTCGATGCGCCGTCGATGATCACCTACGGCGTCACGAAGGAAGAGGCCGCGCGTTTCGGCCTGCCCTGCGGCGGCAACCTGCGTCTGGTGCAGGAGCCGCTGCGCGACACCGACTGGGTCGACGAGGTGCTGACACGCACCGAACGCCATGAACTCGTGGCGCGCTGGCTGGACCTGCAGACCCATGAGGTGCGCATCGTGCCGGCCCACCGCAGCGATGCCTTTCAGTTCGACGGCCGCACGCTGCGCGCCGTGTTCGGCCCGCGCTGGCGCATGCTGATCATCGGCGCCGGCCAGCTGTCGCGTGTGTTGGCGCAGATGGCCTTGCCGCTGGACTTCGAGATCACCTGCTGCGACCCGCGCGAGGAATACCACCTCACGTGGGACGTTCCCGGCACGCACTTCAGCAAGGCCATGCCCGACGACGTGGTCACCGAAATGCAGCTCGACCCGCACAGCGCCGTGGTCGCCGTCACGCACGACCCCAAGCTCGACGACCTGGTGCTGCTCGAAGCCCTGAAGTCGCCGGCGTTCTACGTCGGCGCGCTCGGCTCGCGCAGCAACACCGCGAAGCGCAAGGAACGCCTGGCGATGTTCGACCTGTCGCCCGAGGAGATCGGCCGCCTTCACGGACCGATCGGATTGGACCTCGGCGGCAAGACCCCTGCCGAGATCGCCGTGGCCATCCTCGCGGAGATCATCGCGGTGAGGAACGGCGTGGCGCTGGTGCAGAAGAAGGAAGGTTCGTCGGTGCCGGCCGGGCCGGTCGCGGCCGGCCGCTGATTCACGCGCGACACCCGTAGCCCGGATGCAATCCGGGGTTGCGGCGCTGGATGAACGGCACCATCCGGAGTTCATCCGGGCTACTTCGCTCGCGGCTCACCGCCGATTGCGGGGATGTCCCGCCGCCGTGCGTTCGTTCCCGTGCTTGTAGTTGCCCGTCAGGCGAGCCATCAGCTGCTGCGCATCCGCGGGCGAACCGTCGTGGACCTCGGCGAGAAAGTCCTGCGCCGCGGCGCCCCGAAGGGTGCCGGCGAGCTTGCCGTGGTGCAAGAGCTCCACGTCGCCGTTCTTGCGGGTGCGGTGGCTGAAGCCGAGATCGTCGTTCGAAGGGGGCGTCATGGCTGCTCCGTTTTGATGCAACCCGGCGGCCCGCCTGCTGCCACTGCACTCAACTGCGTGCCGATCGCGTCCGCCAGCGCCGTCACCGCCTGCCGATGCGCCGCCGCAAGCGCGGCCACGTCGCCGCCCGCGGGATTCGCGCGCGCCGCGTGCCGGCACACCAGCGTCGGTCCGTCGCGCTGCGACGACGACAGCGACCAGGTGCTTTCGATTCTTGCCTCCCGCGCGGGGAGGGACTCGAAGCGCTGCACGTCCACGCGCACCCGCCAGATCGGGGCCGCGGGGATCGCCACGCCGCGCACGTCGATCGCGCCCCAGCGCGCAGCGAGCCGCGACGCCAGCGCGCCGCGCAGTTCTTCCGCGAGCGGCGCGGCCCAGCGGTCCTGCTCGAGCAGCAGCAGCGAGTCGTCGCTCTGGCGCAGCAGCCATTGCGAATGGTCCACCTGCGCCGGCACGCTGACCGGCCGCAGGTCGACGTAGATCGGCGCCCCCGCCCGGGCTTGCGGCGCTGCCGAGTCGCTCGCCAGCAGCGTGTGAAAACGCTCCGGCGGGGGCGACGCGCAGCCGAGCAGCAAGACGCCGGCGATTGCGGCTGCCAGCGCAGCGCCGGCGTGCGTTTGCCGCCGCATCAATCCGCCCGTCATCGTGTCTTCTCCTTCGGCGCGAACACCGGATCGGCCGGCTTGCCGCGCAGGATCGCTTCCGGATGGCGCTGCAGGTAGTCGCCGAGCATGCGCAGCGACTGCGCCGCGCGCTGCAGCTCGCTCATCGTCTGCTCCACGTTGCGCTGCATCGGCGCGCTCCCGTCGAGCACGTTGCGGTCCAGCCGCCGCAGCGACTCCTGCACCGACTGCAGCGTGCGCTCCACCTCGGCCAGCGCCTCTTGCGCCTGCGGCGTCAGCTGGCCGATCGTCTTGCGCGCCTGCGACAGCGTGGCCTGCAGGTCGCGGCCGATCTCTTCGAAAGGCACCTTGCTGATCTTCGCGACGATCTCGGCGATCTGCGGTTGCAGCTCGCTCAGCGTGCCGGGCACCGACGGCACGAGCGGCACTGCGCCGCTCATGTCCAGCGTGGCCCGGCGCGCCTTCGGCGCGAAGTCGAGCGCGACGTACTGCTGCCCGGTCAGCAGGTTGCCGGTGTGCAGCTGTGCCCGCAGACCGTGCTCGACCAGCATCTTCAGGAAGCGCAGGTCGGCCGCCGGGTCGGCGGCCGTGTCTTGCAGCATCGCGTCGCGAACGCCGCCCAGGCGCAGGGGGTAGATGTCCGCTGTGACCTCCATCGGGTAGCGATTGCGCTTCGCGTCGTATTGCGGCGAGATCGCCTGCACCGTGCCGATCTCGATGCCGAGGAAGTCGATCGCCGCCCCCACGGCGAGGCCGCGCACCGAGTGGTCAAACACCATGCGCACCGTCAACGGCGGCCCGTCGGGCGGCGCCACGGCCGCGCGGCGGTCCGGGAACAGATAGAAGCGGCTGCCTGCAGGCGCCGGTGGCGCGTCGGCGGTGCCCGGCCACCGCTCGAATGCGATGCCGCCGGCCAGAACCGACACCAGCGTCTGCGTGTTCAGCGTCAGTCCACTCGCGTTTAGCGACAAGTCGAGCCCGCTCGCATTCCAGAAGCGCGCGCGCCCCGTGACCAGCGGCTCGTACGGCGATTCGATGAAGACCTGCACGGTGAGTTCGTCGCGATGCGGATCGAGCGTGTAGCCCGACACGCGGCCGACGCGGGCACGCCGATAGTAGACCGGCGAACCGATCTCCAGCGAGCCGAGGTCGGGCGCCAGCAGCACGAAGGTGCGGCCCGGCTCGCCTCGCAGCACGAACGGCGGCGCCTCCAGCCCGATGAAGCGCTTGCGCGGCGTCTCGGACTCGCCGGCATCGACGCCGATGTACGCACCCGACAACAACGTGCCCAGGCCGCTGACGCCGGCGGTGCCGATGCGCGGACGCACGACCCAGAACTGCGTGTCCTCGACCGCGATGTTGGCCACCGACTGGTTCAGCCGCACGCCGACGAGTACCCGCTGGCGATCGGGGCCGAGCTGCACGGACTCCACGCGGCCGACAATCACCTCCTTGTAGCGCACCTCGGTCTTGCCCGGTTCCAGGCCCTCGGCGGTGCGGAACTCGATGAGCACCTGCGGCCCGGCCTTCATCAGCGTGTTGATCAGCAGCGAGGCGCCGATGGCCATCGCCAGCAGCGGCACGATCCACACCAGCGACAGGCGCGCCGGGTTCTTCTTCGTGACGACGGGCTCGGCCGCGGCCGCCGGCACCGGTTCGACGATGACGGGCGGCGGGGCCGGAGTCGGGGCGCCGGGCGGCGTGTCGGTCGGCTCAGTCATCGCCGTCGGGTTCCTGCCAGATCAGCCGGGGGTCGAAGCTGCGTGCCGCCAGCACGGTCAACACGACGACGCCGGCGAAGGCCAGCAGGCCGGGCTCCGGTTCGGCGCTCGCGATGCGGCCGAAGCTCACCATGCCGCCCAGCAGCACGACCACGTAGACATCGAGCATCGACCAATGGCCGACCGTTTCGACGACGCGGTACAGCCGCGCGCGCTCCAGCCGGCGCCAGCCCGGGGCGCGCGGCACGGTCCAGGCGAGCAGCGCGAGCGCGGCGATCTTCAGCAGCGGCACGACGATGCTCGCGACGAACACGATGGCGGCCAGCCCATAGGCTTCGTCGCCCCACAGTTCGGCGATGCCGCCGGCGATGGTGTGGGCGCTGCGTTCGAACAGATCGACGGTGGTCATGATCGGCAGCGCGTTGGCCGGCACGTACAGCAGCACCGACGCCGCGAGGTAGGCCCACGTGCGCTGCAGGCTCAGCGGCCGGCGCGGGTGAACCGTGTGTCCGCAGCGCGGGCAGCGCAGGCGCACCGGTTGCGCGAGCGCCGCCGGCGACGCCGCCGACACCACGCCGCAGCATTCGCAGCCGAGCAGCTCGACCGCCCCGGCGGGCGTCTCGACACGGCTCATGCCGGCTCCAGCCACAAGTGCCGCAGCCCGGCAGATTCCAGCGCCGCCAGCAGCAGCGCCAGCGCGCCGAACGCGAACATGCCGAAGCCGAGCGTGGCGTCGGCGAGCGACGCGAGGCGCACGATCGAGACTGCCGCGGCCACCATCAGGACCTCCACCATGCTCCAGCGCGACACCTCGTACAGCACGCGCATGCCGATGCCGAAGTGCCGCGGCACATGGCCGGTGGCCAGCGGCAACAGCAGGTACAGCCGCAGGATGATCAGCACGCCGGGCGCGACGATCGCGGTGAACGCGGCGATGCTGGCCACCAGTGGCGCGCCTTGCAGCCACGTCGCTTGAATCGCGTCGGGCAGCGTGGCCGCCGACTCGCTGCCGCCGAGCCGGATGGTCGCGACCCGGGCGAAGAGCGCGATCAGGAAGACGAACAGCGCGGCCAGCGTGAGCGCAATGGTCGACTGCGAGGTCAACCGGTGGCCGCGCGCCAGCACGCCGGCGCAGCGGCTGCAGCGCGCGACCTCGTCGCTCGCGAGCGCGCGCCGGCGGTGCACCGCATCGCAGTGCTCGCAAACGACGAGATCCTGTGGCAGGGCGGTCACCTCGGGCGTGTTCTGAGACGATGATAGGAATGTGCCGCCGATCGCGCTGTAGGACAAGCGCTCAGCGATGCCCGAGCCGCGTTGGCCATCAGCCGCGCATCTGCCGCGGCAACCAGGTCACGATCTCGGGGAACAGGTACAGCAGAACCACCATCAGCACCATCAGCCCGAAGAACGGCAGCGTGGAGCGGGCGATGAAACCGATGTGGCGCCGCGTCATGCCCTGCAGCACGAACAGGTTGAAGCCGATCGGCGGCGTGACCTGCGCCATCTCGACGACGACGATGATGAAGATGCCGAACCACAGCGGGTCGATCCCGGCGGCGTGCACGGTCGGCATGATGACACCCATCGTCAGCACGACCATCGAGATGCCGTCGAGAAAGCAGCCGAGCAGCATGTAGAACATCGTCAGCGCGATGATCAGCTGGAACGGCGTGAGGCCCAGCGTGGCGATCCACTCGGCGAGGTGGCGTGGCAGGCCGATGTAGCCCATGCTGAGCGTCAGGAAGGCCGCGCCGGCGAGGATCAGCGCGATCATGCAGTACAGGCGCGTGCCGCCCATCAGCGCCTGCATGAAGCTGTGCCGGTTCAAGGTGCCCTGCGTTGCCGACAGGACCAGCGCACCGACCACGCCGAGCGCGGCGGCCTCGGTGGCGGTGGCGAGGCCGGTGTAGATGGCGCCGAGCACCGCGCCGATCAGCAGCACGATTGGAATGAGGTTGCGCGATTCGGCGAACTTCTGGCGCAGCGTCATCGGCGCATCGCGCGGCGGCACGCGTTTCGGGTTGCCCAGCGCCCACAGCGCGATGTAGCCGGAAAAGAGCAGCGCCAGCAGGGTGCCGGGCAGCACACCGGCGATGAACAGCCGCGCGATCGACACGTCGGCGGTGACGCCGTAGACGATCATGATGATCGACGGCGGGATCAGGAGGCCCAGTGTGCCGGCGCCGGCGAGCGAGCCCAGGGCGATGCCGTCCGGGTAGCCGCGGCGGGCGAGCTCGGGCAGGCTCATCTTGCCGATCGTCGCGCAGGTCGCCGCGCTCGATCCCGACACGGCCGCGAAGATTGCGCAGCCCACGACGTTGGTGTGTAGCAGCCGCCCCGGCAGGCGCTGCATCCACGGCGCAAGGCCGCGGAACATGTCCTCGGACAAGCGCGTGCGGAACAGGATCTCGCCCATCCAGATGAACAGCGGCAAGGCGGTCAGCGTCCAGCTCGATGCGGTTCCCCAGATCGTGACGGCCATCGCATCCCCGGCCGGGCGGGCGCTGAACAGCTGCATCGCGATCCACGCGACGCCGGACAGCGCCAGGCCGATCCACACGCCGCTGGCAAGGATGACGAACAAGGCGGCGATCAGCAGCGCGGTGACCGCGATGTCATTCATTGCGCGTCGCCTCCTCCGGCGCGTGCGCGCCGCGCCGCCCGAGCGCCTCCAGCACCAGCTCGTCGATGAACGCAACCGCGAGCACGATGGCGCCCACCGCCATCGGGATCTGCGGGATCCACAGCGGCGTCGCGTCGCTCGCCGTCGAGACGTCGTGCAGCGTGTACGACTGCCACGCGAGCCGCACGCTGTAGGCCGCGAACAGCAGCGCGAGCAGCGTGGCGGCCGACAGCGCCCAGAGTTCGAAGCCGCGCCTCCAGGCGCCGCGCAGCGACGTGACGAGCAAGGTCACGCGGATGTGCTCGCCGCGCTTCAAGGTCTGCGCGAGCGCGAGAAAGCCGGCCGCGGCCATCGCGTAGCCGGCATAGGCGTCCACGCCCGGCAGGTTGAAATGGAGCTGCCGCCCGAGGATGGACAGCATCACCATCACGAGCAGCCCGACCATGCACAGCGCAGCCAGCACGCCGGCGCCGTCGTAGAGCGCGTTCAGTGCCGTGCGCCAGGCACCGGGGAGGGCCGGGCTGCTGCCCCCCATCACATCTTCTTGAACGCGTCGACGATGGCCTGGCCCTCCGCGCCCGCCTTCTGCAGCCACTCCTGCAGCATCGTCTCGCCGACCTTCTTCATGTCGGCCTTCAGCTGCGGCGACGGCGGCAGGATCGTCATGCCGTTCTTCTTCAAGAGCTCGATGTACTCGCTGTTCTTGGTCTTCGACAGTGCCCAGCCCCGGGTCTCGGCGTCGGCGCCGGCTTTCAGGATCGCCGCTTGGGTGGGCTTGTCGAGAGCGTCGAATGCGGCCTTGTTGACGAGCACCGCGTTCTTCGGCAGCCAGGCCTGGGTGTCGTACCAGTACTTGATGTGCTCGAAGGTCTTCGTGTCGTAGCCGGTGGAGCCCGACGACATATAGCTTTCGACGACGCCGGTGGCCATCGCCTGCGACAGCTCGGCCGCCTGAACGGTGACCGGCTGCGCGCCGACCAGCTCGGCGATGCGTGCGGTCGCCGGGTTGTAGGCGCGCCACTTCACGCCCTTCAGGTCGGCCGCCGACTCGATCGGCTTCTTCACGTAGATGCCCTGCGGCGGCCACGGCACCGTGTACAGCAGCATCATTCCCTGTTCGGCGAACTTGCGCTCCATCAGCGGCTTTTGCGCCTTGTACAGCTTCATCGCCGCGTCGTAGCTGTCGGCGAGGAAGGGAAGGCCGTCGGCGCCGAAGATCGGCCACTCGTTCGAGAAGTTCGACAGCAGGATCTCGCCCATCTGCGCCTGCCCGCCTTGCACCGCGCGCTTGATCTCCGGCGCCTTGAACAGCGAAGCGTTCGCATGCACGGTGATCTTCAGCTTGCCGCCGGTGGCGCGGTCCACGTCAGCAGCGAACTGGGCGACGTTCTCGGTGTGGAAGTTGTTGGCCGGGTAGCCTGTGGGCAGGTCCCATTTCGTCTGGGCGAAGACGGTGCTCGAAACGGCCAGTGCGGCCACGCCCAAGGTCAGCTTGAAACGCATACGAGAATCCTCCGGTCTGGGGAAGCCGCAAGAATACGGCGTGCATCGCCCGGCAGCATAGAGGACTTCCATCAACCCGCGGGACACCGTCCGCGGCTCGCACAAGGCGCCCCATGAACCTGCGTTTCGTCGAAGCCTACTACTGGGTCGTGTCGCTCAAAAGCGTGTCACGCGCCGCGCAGAAGCTCTTCATCACGCAGTCGGCGATGTCCAGCCGCATCGCCGCGCTGGAGCAGGAGCTGGGCGTGCTGTTGCTCGACCGGCGCGACAAGCAGTTTCGCCTCACCGTAGCGGGCATGCGCTTTTTCAACCATGCGCAGCGGCTGCTCGCGCTGCAGCGCGAGATCAAGGGCGAGATGGGCGGCGGCAGCGCGCAGCGCGCGGTGTCGCTGCGCATCGGCGCGATTGAGTCGGTGCTGCATTCGTGGCTGATCGACTGGGTGCACCACATGCGCCAGGGCAATCCGGACTTCGAGCTCGAGCTGACGGTGGAGACCACGCCGGTCCTCGTCGACCAGATCCATCGCGGCGCGCTGGACATCGCGTTCGCCGCGCTGCCGGCGATCGGCGAACGCCTGCGCAGCCGGCCGCTGCCGGCGATGGAGATGGTGTTCGTCGGGCACGCCAAGACACACCGCAAGCGCCGCTACGCGCTCGCCGATCTGGCGGAAGGCGAGCTGCTGACCTTCCAGCGCGGCTCGCAGCCCCACGTCGCGCTGCTCGACTTGTTTCGCGACGCCGGCGTGGAGCTGCCGCGCGTGCACAACATTTCGTCGATCTCGGCGATGGTGCAACTCGTCGAGCACGGCTTCGGCATCGCCACGCTGCCGCTCGCGGCGGTGCAGCGGCTGAGCGAACGTGTGCCGCTGAAGCCGCTGAAATGCGAGGCCGCGCTGCCGCCGCTGCCGGTGCATGCGAGCTACCGCGAAGACCCCACGTCGGCGGTCGCGCAAGGCGTCGTCGACGCGGTGCTGACCTATATCGGGGTTCCCCCCAATCATCGAAAAAAACGATGAGCTGACCGAAAAAATTCTCGCTTGCCGGTTGCAGCCGGACACAAACACAATCCGCCCAAGTCATCGAACCGACACGAACTTGGGACCGCGACACGTGAAGCCTGCAGCCATCCTCGAGACCTCCCGCGCGACGATCGCCGAGGCTCGCGCCGCGATCCGCAGCGGCCGCTTCACATCGCACACCAGCGGTCTCGCACGAGACCACGTGCAGGGCAACGTCGTGATCCTGCCGCAGGCGCTGGCCGACGACTTTCTTCGCTACTGCCAGCGCAATCCGAAGCCGTGTCCGGTGCTTGCCGTCTCCGAGCCGGGGCGGCCGCTGCTGCCGACGCTGGGCGCCGACATCGACATCCGCACCGACGTGCCGCGCTACCGCGTCTGGCGCCGCGGCGAACTGATCGACGAGCCGACCGACATCACGGCGCACTGGCGCACCGACCTCGTCACCTTCGTCATCGGCTGTTCGTTCTCGTTCGAGCAGGCGCTGCTCGATGCTGGACTTTCGATGCGCCACATCGACCAGAACCGAAACGTCGCGATGTACCGCACGAACATCGAGACCATCGCCGCAGGCTCGTTCCATGGGCCGATGGTGGTCTCGATGCGCCCGCTGCGCGCCGCGGCCGCGATCCGCGCGATCCAGGTGACCTCGCGCTTCCCCGACGTGCACGGCGCGCCGGTGCATCTGGGCGATCCGTCGCTGATCGGCATCCGCGACCTGGCGCTGCCCGACTACGGCGACCCGGTCGACGTGATGCGCGACGAACTGCCGGTGTTCTGGGCCTGCGGCGTGACCCCGCAGGCCGCCATCGCGCAGGCCAAGCCCGACTTCTGCATCACCCACGCCCCCGGGGCGATGCTGATCACCGACCTGCTGAACCACCAGCTGGCCAGTTTCTAAACCGAAGGAGATTCGAGATGAACAGCATCACGCTGAAGAAGACCCTGCTCGCCTGTGCTCTGTCGCTGGCGACCGCCACGGCCGGCGCGCAAGTGAAGTGGGACATGCCCACCGGCTACTCGGCCGGCAGCTTCCAGACGCAGAACGTGCAGCAGTTCGCCGACGACGTGGCCAAGGCCACCGGCGGCAAACTGAAGATCACGCTGCACACGAACGGCTCGCTGTTCAAGGCCAACGAAATCAAGCGCGCGGTGCAGACCGGCCAGACGCAGGTCGGGGAGTTCATCCTCTCCGGCGCGGCGAACGAGAACCCGCTGTTCGGAATCGACTCGATTCCGTTCCTTGCCGACAGCTACGAGGCGGCACGCAAGCTCGCCGATGCGTCGCTGCCGCAGATCGGGAAGATGCTGGACAAGCAGGGCGTCAAGCTGCTGTTCACGTCGCCGTGGCCGGGCCAGAGCCTGTATGCGAACAAGCCGGTCGAGGCGATGTCGGATCTGAATGGCACGAAGATGCGTGCCTACAACCCGGCCACCTCGCGCATTGCGCAGTACGTCGGCGCGCAGCCGACGACGATCCAGCTTGCCGAGCTGAGCCAGGCGCTCGCGACCGGCACGGTCGAGAACCTGCTGACCTCGAGCGCGAGCGGCGTCGAATACAAGCTGCACGAGCACCTGAAGTATTTCTATCCGGTCAACGCCTGGCTGCCGAAGAACGCGATCGTCGCCAACAAGCAGGCCTTTGACGCCCTCGACAAGCCGACGCAAGACGCGGTGTTGAAAGCCGCCGCCGCCGCCGAGCAGCGCGGCTGGCGCGTCAGCGAGCAAAAGGACACCGAGTTCGTGAAGCTGCTGGCCGAGCACGGCATGAAGGTCGCGCCGCCGAGTGAGGCGCTGCGTCGCGAGCTGAAGCTGATCGGTGCGCAGATGACGCGCGAGTGGCTGGTCAATGCCGGCGCCGACGGGCAAGCCGTCATCGACGCCTACCGCAAGTGAGCCGACGATGAGCGCGACGGCGATGAACGCGGACGGCCTGCATTCAGGGTCCGAGGCCACCGGGACCGGTGGGTGGCGTGCGGTGACGGCGGCCTTCTATCGGATGCTGGGTCTGCTGGCCTGCCTGGCGATGGTCGCTGCCTTCGTCACCGTGGGGCTCGGTGTCATCGCGCGCCAGGCCGGCTTCGACATCCCCGGCCTCGACGCCTATGCCGGCTACTCGATCGCGGCGGCGCTGTTTCTCGCGCTGCCGATGACGCTGCAGCGCGGTGACCACATCCGCGTGGGGCTGGTGCTCGGCAAACTGCCGCCCCGCGCACGCAACGTGTTCGAGTACTGGAGCCTGGTCGCCGGCCTTGCGCTCGCGCTGTACGTCGCGTACTACGCGTGCCGGCTCGTCTGGGTCTCGCACGCGACCCACGACGTGTCGCAATCGATCGACGCGACGCCGCTGTGGATCCCGCAGCTCGCGATGGCGCTGGGCAGCATCGGCTTCGCTGTCGCTTTCGCCGAGGCGCTGATCGCCCGGCTGCAAGGTCGCGGCTTCTTCGCCGCGGGCGGCAGCGACGCCGCGCGCGCCGAGTGAGCGGCCACGGAGAACACCGATGGATTTCTACATTGCCGCCGCGCTGATCGTCCTGCTGCTGGTCGTGCTCGGCTCGGGGCTGTGGATCGGCCTCGCGCTGCTCGGCGTGGCGCTGGTCGCGATGGAGCTGTTCACGCCGCGCTCCGCCGGCGACAGCATGGCGCTGACGGTGTGGGGCTCGACGTCGAGTTGGACGCTGACCGCGCTGCCGCTGTTTTTGTGGATGGGCGAGATCCTGTTTCGCACCAAGCTTTCGGAGGACATGTTCCGCGGCCTCGCGCCCTGGCTCAACAAGCTGCCCGGCCGGCTGCTGCACACCAACGTGATCGGCTGCACGATTTTCGCGGCAGTGTCGGGCTCGAGCGCGGCCACCTGCGCGACGGTCGGCAAGATCACGCTGCCTGAACTGAAGCGGCGCGGCTACCCCGATGCGATGGCGATCGGCACCCTGGCCGGCGCGAGCACCTTGGGGCTCCTGATCCCGCCGTCCATCATCATGATCGTCTACGGCGTGGCGGCCAACGTGTCGATCGCCAAGCTGTTCATCGCCGGCGTGATCCCCGGGCTGGTGCTGGCGACGATGTTCATGGGCTATATCGCCGTGTGGTCCTTGTTCAACAAGGACAAGGTGCCGGCCGCCGACATCGGCATGAGCTTCGCCCAGAAGCTGTACGCCTCGCGCCACCTGATCCCGGTGATCACGCTGATCGCGCTGGTGCTCGGATCGATCTACTCCGGCGTGGCAACGGCGACCGAAGCGGCCGCCCTGGGCGTGGCCGGCGCGCTGGCGCTCGCGGCGGTGGAGCGCTCGCTGAGCTGGTCGTCGTTCAAGGAGGGCCTGGTCGCCGCCTGCCGCGTGTACTGCATGATCGGCCTGATCCTGGCCGGCGCGGCGTTTCTGACGCTGGCGATGGGCTTCATCGGGCTGCCCCGCCACGTGGCCGAGTTCATCGGCTCTCTGGACTTGTCGCCGCCGATGCTGATTGCGCTGCTCGTGGCGTTCTTCATCGTGCTCGGCTGCTTCCTCGACGGCATCTCGATGGTCGTGCTGACGATGGCCGTGCTGATGCCCACGGTGGAGAAGGCCGGTCTGGACCTGATCTGGTTCGGCGTCTTCGTCGTGCTCGTCGTCGAGCTCGCGCAGATCACCCCGCCGGTGGGCTTCAACCTCTTCGTGCTGCAAGGGCTGACCCGCCGCGACCTGAGCTGGATCGCGCTCACAGCGCTTCCGCTGTTTCTCGTGATGGTGGCCGCCGTCATGCTGATCTATCTCGTTCCTTCCCTTGTGTTGTGGCTGCCAGGAAAGATGTGAGGTGTCATCATGACCCAGGTATGAGCGGGCCCGGGGACTCGCCCTGAGCCCGCACGGCGCGACGCGGCCGGGCGTACGATGCCTGGCGTGTCGCCCACCCACGTTTTGACAACCCGTGACGCCGCGGCGCACGTGCCGCGCGCTGCGCGCGCGCGGCCGGCCCGTGGCCGACTGAGAGAACGACGATGACAGAGACACTGCGCACTTCCGATCGCTGGCAGTTCTGGATCGACCGTGGCGGCACCTTCACCGACGTGGTGGCCAAGCGGCCCGACGGCACGCTGGTGACCCACAAGCTGCTGTCAGAGAACCCCGAGCAGTACCGT
>DATKCI010000266.1:0-13631 GCA_035513255.1 Piscinibacter sp.
CCGTCACGATCTACGACGAGGACGATCCGTCCGCGGTGCCGGGCGGCGCGAACTGGAACCTCGCGACGCTCACGCTCAGCCCGCCGAACAACTTCAACGGCACCCTGTCGTTGACCGTCACGGCCAGTGCGGTGGAGTCTGCCAATGGCAGCGCCGCCACGGCCCAGTCGACGCTGGTGCTCGTCATCCACGGTGTGAACAACGCACCCGTCGCCGCCGACGACGCGATCTCGGTTTCCGAGGACGACGTGCTCGCGACGACGGCGATCACCGGCGTCCTGGCCAACGACATCGACCCGGAAAGCGGCGTTCTTTTCGTCTCCGCCGTCGGCGGCGCGGCAGGCAACGTGGGCGCAACGATCGCCGGAAGCCACGGCACGATCCAGATCGAGGCCGATGGCGCCTATGTCTACACGCCCGACCCTGCGGCCCAGTCTTTGGGTGTCGGCCAGACGCTGAGCGACACCTTCAGCTACACCGTCACCGACAGCGGGGGCCTCACGTCCAACGCCACGTTGACCGTGACCATTCAAGGCGCCAACGACGCGCCGCTCGCTGCCGACGACGCGGCGGGCCTGAGCGAGAACGGCACGCTGTCCGTCGCTGCAGCGGCGGGTGTGCTCGCCAACGACACCGACATCGATGCCGGCGACACCCAGGCCGTGACCCAGGTCAACGGCTCGGCGGGCGCGGTCGGCGCCGGCGTGGCGGGCAGCTACGGCACGCTCGTGCTGAACGGTGACGGCAGCTACAGCTACACCGTCGACAACAGCCTTGCCGCGGTGCAAGCGCTGCGCACGGCGGGCGACACGCTGACCGACACGTTCACCTACACGATGCGCGACGCCAGCGGTGCGACCAGCACGTCGTCGCTGACGTTGACGATCCATGGCGCCAACGATGCACCGGTGGCATTGAACGACACCGGCAGCGTGGTCGAGAACGCCACGCTCAACATCACTGCGGCGGCCGGCGTGCTGGCCAACGACACCGACGTGGACGCCGGCGACACGAAGGCGGTCTCGGCGGTCTCCTTCGGCGCAACGGCGGGCAGCGTCGGCTCGGCACTCGCCGGCACCTACGGCACATTGACGCTGAATGCCGACGGCAGCTACAGCTACGCGGCCGACCAAGCAGCCGCCGACGCGCTGGCGGCGGGCCAGATCGCCACCGAGGCCTTCAGCTACACCATGCGCGACACAACAGGCGCAACCTCCACGGCAACGCTTTCCTTCACCATCACCGGCATCAACGATGCGCCGGTGGGCCTGGCCGACAGCGCCACGGTGGTGGAAGGCAGCACGACCACGCAGGCCAGCGTGCTGGCCAACGATACCGACGTCGACAGCGCAGTGCTCAGCGTCGCGCAGTTCGCAACCCACAGCGCCGCGGCCGGCGTGGTTGCCGACGGGAGCAACAGCGTGACCACCGCACTGGGCGGCACGGTCACGATGAACGC
Organism: Piscinibacter sp.; assembly: GCA_035513255.1. GTDB lineage: Bacteria > Pseudomonadota > Gammaproteobacteria > Burkholderiales > Burkholderiaceae_C > Albitalea. Next base: position 1,460 of record DATKCI010000266.1, read on the forward strand.
GAACGGCACCTACACCTACACGGCGCCTGCCGTCATGCACGGCGCCGCGGGCACGCCCGTCAACGACAGCTTCGTCTACCGGGCGAGCGACGGCGCGGCCACCTCCGAATGGACCACGGTGACGATCGGGCTGACGAACACCGCCCCCACGGCCGTTCACGACGGCGCAACGGTGACGTGGGGCGGATCGATCAGCGGCAACCTGCTGAGCAACGACATCGCTGTCGACAACGGGAAAGCGCTGACCTCCATCCAGTTCGACGGCGCGACCGTGGCGGTTGCCGCCGTGGGCACGACGACCGTCACGACCACGGACGGCGTGTTGAGCGTCCAGGCGAACGGCAACTACACCTACACGTCCAGCCTGGCCAGTACCTCCCTCGTCGGCGGCGGCTCGGTCGCCGAGTGGGAAACCTTGGTCGACGCTTTCGGCTTCCTCTCCGGCAACGGCAACTGGAACTCGGGCGGGAACCTCAACCTCGCCGCGCTCAACGCCACGACAGCAGGACACGTCGGCTACGCCAACGGCTCCAAACCCGGCCTCACCGTCGGCAATGGCGGCATCGACAACGGCGAGCAGCTGATCATCCACCTGCCCGAGCTGGCCAACACGGCCAGCCTCAGCATCGCGCAATTCAACCAGTCGGCCAACGCGACCTGGCGCGCCTACGACGAGAGCGGCCTTCTGGTGGATCAAGGCGACTTCAGCAACGCGGTGGCCAGCAGCAACGGCTCGGTGTTCACGCAGGCCATCAACAACACCCAGCCGTTCAGCTACCTCCAGCTGTCCTACTCGTCCGGCAACAACAGCCAGGGCTACGTGCTGCAGGGCATGACCTATGAACGCACGGGCAGCGGCCACGGCGACCTCTTCAACTACACGATGCGCGACGCGGATGGCGACACGTCGACCTCCACGCTGGACGTCGCGATCGGTGCGAGCAACGCGGTGCTGGCCTCCGGCGCGCTGCAGGAGGGCACCGCGAGCGCCGACACGCTCAACGGCACCGCCTCGGCCGACGTGCTGATGGGCCATGCCGGCAACGACACGCTCAATGGCAACGACGGGAACGACCGCCTCCACGGCGGAGCGGGGAACGACGCCCTCAACGGCGGCAACGGCAACGACGTGCTGATCGGTGGTGCGGGCGACGACCTCCTGAGCGGCGGCGCCGGCGCCGACGTGTTCGCCTGGCAGTTGGCCGACCGGGGCACGGGCGGCGCGCCGGCGGTCGACACGATCAGCGACTTCAGCATCGCAGACGGCGACGTGCTCGACCTGCGCGACCTGCTGGTCGGTTCCAGCGCAACGCCGGGCAACTTGGCGAACTACCTGGACATCAGCATCTCCGGCGGCGACACGGTGATCCGCGTGAGCTCCACAGGCGGCTTCACGAACGGCGTGTTCTCGTCGTCGGCGGAGGATCAGGAGATCGTGCTGCAGGGGGTGGACCTGCGCAGCCAGCTCAGCTTGGATGCCACGGCCAGCGAGGCGCAGATGCTGCAGGAAATGATCTTCCGCGGCAAAGTGCTCACCGAGCCCTGAAGCCGGGCGCCGCGCGGCGGCGCTCGTCGGGCATCACCCCACCAGGTCACCGCGCAGCGCGCTTGCCCACGGCCCCGTCAGGCCGTCCACGCCGATGTCCCACAGCGCCCGTGCGTCGCTCGGATCGACCACGCCCTCGGCGTACACGGTCAGCGAGAGCCCATGCAGCATCGCGACCACGCTCTTCAGGTAGCTGGCCCGGCCCACGTCGCCGGCCACGCCCTGCACGGTCGCGGCATCGAGCTTCGCGTAGTCCAGGCCGGCTTCGAACAGCCGCTCGATCCGGCTCAGCCGCTCGCCGGCGTGTTCGAGCCCCACTCGCGCGCCGGTCGGCCGCAGCTGGCGCGCCAGCTCCTGCAGCGTCGCGAACTGCTCGACCGCCGCCGTCTCGTGCACGTCGAGCCACAGGCCGCGCGCCGGCTGGGGCGCATCGAGCAGCAGCGCGCGCAAGCGTGAGACGAAGGCGCTGTCCGCCAGAGACGCGTTCGACAGGTTCACGCAGCGCGGCCGACCGTCGCGCCCGATCTCGTCCAGCGCCAGTTCGACCGCGCGCTGGTCGATGGCCGCGGTGAGCCGACCGCGCAGCGCCAGCGGCAGCCAGCGCGCGGCGCTCTCGAAGCCACCCTGCGGCTCGAGCTGCATGCGAAGCGGGCATTCGAGGTGGATCAATTGGCGCTGCGCATCGATCAGCGGAAAGCCGACCAGGCGCACCCGCCCGTTCGCCAGCGCGTCGCCGATGTGCTGGCGCCAGGCGTCCTCGCCCAGCATCACCGGGTCGCGGGCGCCCGCACCTTCCGGCGCGGCGAGTTCGACCGAGAACGCGCCGCGGCTCTCGGCTCGCGCGAGTGCCGCATCGGCGGCGCTCATCACCTGCCCCATCGGCATGCCGTGCCGCAGTTCGACCGCCCCCGCCGCCACCGCCCCCGGACCAAAGGACGGCAGCACGGCGGCAAGCGCCTGCGCGACCGCTTGTGCCGTTTCCAGGGCCACGCTCCCCCTCGGCAGGCACAGCGCGAAATCGGAGCCGTTGAGCCGGCCCACCAGGCAGCCCGGCACACGCTGCGTGTAGGCCTGCAGCGCCTGCGCCACCGCGACGATCATTCGATCGGTGGACACACGGCCGAGGCTGCGGTTCATGCCGGCAAGATCGAGCATGCGCAGCAGCACCAGGCCGCCCTCGGCGGGGCCGTCCTCGCCCTGCAGCGACGCGGCGAGCTGCCCCATGAAGTGCTTGCGATTGGACAGCCCGGTGACGGGGTCGGCATGTGCGTCGCGACGCAGGCTTTCCACCTGCGCGGCCTGCGCGTCGAGGATCAGCTTGAGACGGGCCACCATCGTGTTCATCGCGCGGGTCAGGCGCTGCAGCTCCGGCACCGCCGGCTCGGGCACGGTGACGAATTCGCCGTCCACCAGCGACTGCGCCTGCCGCACCGCCTGGTCGAGCGGGCGGCGGATGCGGCCGACCACCACACGCGCCAGCAATGCCGCCGCGGTGGCGACCAGGGCCAGCGCGAGTGCGGAGCGCAGGCCGCCGTGCCAGAGGTCGTCGTGCGCGAACGCGGTGTGGCTCACCACCTGCACCGAACCCAGCGCACGCCAGCCGTCGGACACCTGCGCCACGCCCGGCGCCGACTCGATCGGCAGCAAGGCGACGAACCAGCCAGGAGCTTGCGATGGCTGCGGCTCGGCTTCGCGAACGAAGGCCCCCTGGCCGTCGTTGCCGGTGAAACGGATGGCGCGGTAGAAGCCGGTGTCGAACTGGGCGGCCATCAGCAACTCCATCAGCCGCGGCTCGCCGCCTTGCTGGGACAGCGCCAGCGCCAGCGACGCGGCGTTGTCGTTGTTCTTGATGCGCAGCTGCGTCTGCAGCGTGTCGCGGGCCGAGCCGATGACCACGCTGACGCTGCCGACCACGGCCAGCAGCAGCGAGCCGATCAACAGCAGCCAGATCTGGCGAATCAACGTCATTGGAATCCTTCCACACGCGCCTTGGCGAGCATCTCACGCCAGCGCGAAAGCCGTGCCGTCGGGTCGCCGGCCGCCTGCGCGCCGACACCTTGCCACAGGCCCTCGCTGTTGAAGCTGAACACCGGCGACAAGTCCGGCCGGCGCGAGGCCGGGCGCACGTCGGTGATCAGGTTGTCGAGGATCAGCGGCTCCGCGCCCGGCGACGCATAGTAGGCGAGCACCATGTGCGCCTGCACCACGCCGCCGGGTCCCCCGAGCAGCGCACGCACGTAGACCAGGCGCAGCTTGTCCACCGGCATGCCGAGCGCGAGCAGGCTGAAGTACTTCGCGATCGCGAAGTCCTCGCAGTCGCCGGCGCCCTTGTCGAGCATCTCGAGCGGGCTCGCCCAATAGTCCACCTGGCCCCACAGTTCGATGTCCTCGCGCGACTGGACCCGGCGGTTGAAGAACCGGTTCAGCGCCTGCAGCTTTGCGACGTCGTCGAGGTGCTGCGCGCTTTGCATCTCCGCCTGCAGCGCCTTCGCGCCGGCGAGCGCACGCGGTCCCTGTTTTTGCGCCGCGGCGAGCATGCGCTCGGCATCCCAGGCTCGCGGATGGAATGCCGCGACGACGAAGCAAAGGATGATCAGCCGCTGCAGCCACGGCTGCCAGGCCGATCGAACGTACGCGCGCAGGCGCGGCGCCGCGCACCAGCGCGCGGCACAGGGCATCGTCGGCAGGGACAGGGCAGCGTCTGGCACGGCTTGAAGGGGTAACGCCTTGTTGTTGTCGTCGTTCCGGGCGCCAACTTGAACAGCTTTCGTTGCACGGCGGGTGTGACCTGCGTCACGTGCACCGCCGGGTTGGAGTGTCGGCCCGTTGAAACGTTTGTTTCAAGTCCGTGAACTGGCGCACGCTGCTGCCGAATGACGCGCCACGCCTTGCAAACACAGGGTTTCGCGCCAGCGAAGCACGCATACACTCGCGCCCGTGCCTTGAAAAAGGCACACCGTTGAGGCACCGAAAACGACGAACACGTCGTGCGGTGCACCGGTTCCGGAAAACGAGACCCATGCGATCCAAGACCTCGGCCATTGCCACCGCCATCGCCATGCTGTTGTGCGCCGCCCAGGCGTCGGCACAGAACGCTGACCCACTGCGCACGGCGGTCGAAAGGGCGGTCTTGACGAATCCCGACGTGTCCGCGCGCTTTCATGCGTACCGCGCGTCGCTCGACGCGGTGGACATCGCACGCGCGGCCTACCGCCCGCGGCTGGACCTGAGCGCGAGCGTCGGCCGGGATCAGGACAACATCAGCTCGCGCAGCCCGCAGTCCCAGTCGCTGAGCCGCCACGGCGTCGGCCTGAGCCTCACGCAGCTGCTGTGGGACGGCCTCGGCACGCAGCGCGAGGTCGAGCGCTTCGGGCACGACAAGCTCGCGCGCTACTTCGAGCTGATCGAAGTGACCGAGCAGACCGCGCTCGAAGCCGCCCAGGCCTACTACGACGTGCAGCGCTTTCGCCGGCTCGTGGAACTGGCCGAGGACAACTACGTGCAGCACAAGTACGCGGCGCTGCAGATCCAGTCGCGCTTCAAGGCCGGCGTCGGCCGCGGGGTCGACCTGGAGCAGGCGAATGCGCGGCAGGCGCTGGCCGAGTCCAACCTCAGCACCGAGATCGCCAACCTGCACGACGTGACGGCGCGCTACCAGCGCATCATCGGCGAAGCGCCGCCGGCGCAGTTGCCGGCACTCGCGCCGCTGGCGCGCGGCACGCCCGCCAGCACCGAGGATGCGATGACCGCGGCGATCCGCCGCAGCGCCGCGGTGAGCGCGAGCATCGAGGGCCTGCGCGCGGCGCGCGCGTCGGCAAGCGTGCATCGGGCGGCCTACCAGCCGCGCGTCGAGGCGCGCGTGCGCACCGGCGGCGGCAAGAATTTCGACGGCATCCAGGACCAGAAGCGCGACAACGCCGCCGAGATCGTGCTGAACTGGAACCTGTACAACGGCGGCGCCGACCAGGCCCGCGTGCGCCAGCAGGTCAACGTCGTGAGCCAGGCGGCCGACCTGCGCGACAAGGCCTGCCGCGACGCCCGACAACAAAGCGCCATCGCCTACAACGACACGCGCAAGCTCGCCGAGCAGCTGGAGCTGCTGGACCGCAACACGATCTCGATCGAAAAGGCGCGCGACGCCTACCGCCAGCAGTTCGACATCGGCCAGCGCAGCCTGCTGGACCTGCTGAACGCGGAAAACGAGGTCTACACCGCCAAGCGCGCCTATGCGAACGCCGAATACGATCTCGGCATCGCCTACGCCCGCACGCATGCGGCGATGAACCAGCTCACCGAGCAGCTGGGCATCGCGCATCCGGCCGCTGCGGCCGACGCGACCGGCTGGACGGCGGGCGACGATGCGCCGGGGCGCTGCCCGGTTGTCAGCTCCGTGGTAACGAGCACCGACCGCGCGGCGCTCGACGAACGCGCCAGACGCATCTCGGACAAGTAGCCCGGATGCAATCCGGGGCGGCGCTCCATCGATGCGCTGAACCCCGGATTTCATCCGGGCTTCGGAACTACCGCTTGACCGGCGGCAGGTCGGTGCACTCGCCTTCGAATGCTTCGGCCGCCAGGCCCATCGTCTCCCCGAGCGTGGGGTGCGGGTGGATCGTCTTGCCGATGTCCACCGAGTCGGCGCCCATCTCGATCGCAAGCGCCAGTTCGCCGATCATGTCGCCGGCATGCGTGCCGACGATGCCGCCGCCGACGATCACGTGCGTCTCTTCGTCGAAGAGCAGCTTCGTGAAGCCTTCGTCGCGGCCGTTGGCGATTGCGCGGCCCGAGGCGTTCCATGGGAAAAGGCCCTTGCGCACCTTGATGCCGCGGGCTTTCGCCTCGTCTTCGGTCACGCCGACCCACGCCACTTCGGGGTCGGTGTAGGCCACGTTCGGGATCACGCGGGCATCGAACGCGGCCTTGTGGCCGGCGGCCACCTCGGCCGCGACGTGCGCCTCGTGCACCGCCTTGTGCGCGAGCATCGGCTGGCCGACGATGTCGCCGATCGCGAAGATGTGCGGCACGTTGGTGCGCATCTGCACGTCCACCGGGATGAAGCCGCGCTCGCCGACGATCACGCCGGCCTTCTCCGCACCGATGCGCTTGCCGTTGGGCATGCGGCCCACCGCCTGCAGCACCATGTCGTAGAGCTGCGGCTCCTTGGGCGCGGCCTCGCCTTCGAAGCGCACGAGGATGCCGTCGGCCGTGGCTTCGCCGCCGACCGTCTTGGTCTTCAGCATCACGTTGTCGAAGCGCGGCGCGTTCATCTTCTGCCACACCTTCACGAGGTCGCGGTCGGCGCCTAGCATCAGGTTGTCGAGCATTTCAACGACGTCGAGCCGGGCGCCGAGCGTCGAATACACCGTGCCCATCTCGAGGCCGATGATGCCGCCGCCGATGACCAGCATGCGCTTCGGCCGCTGGCGCAGCTCGAGCGCGCCGGTGGAGGTGACGATGCGCGGATCGTCCTTCGGCAGAAAGGGCAGCTTCACCGCTTCGGAGCCGGCGGCGATGACGGCGTTCTTGAACTTGATGGTCTGCGTCTTGCCGTCGGCCATCGCGACCTTCAGGTGGAACGGATCGGCGAATTCGCCGGTGCCCTGCACCACGGTCACCTTGCGCATCTTGGCCATCGCGGCGAGACCGCCGGTCAGCTTGCCGACGACCTTGCCCTTGTGGGCGCGCAGCTTGTCGAGGTCGATCTCGGGCGGCGCGAAGCTGATGCCGTAGGCATCGAAGTGCTTCACTTCGTCCATCACCGCGGCCACGTGCAGCATCGCCTTCGACGGGATGCAGCCGACGTTCAGGCACACGCCGCCGAGCGTCGGGAAACGCTCCACCAGCACGGTCTTCATGCCAAGGTCGGCCGCCCTGAAGGCCGCGGAGTAGCCGCCCGGGCCGGCACCGAGCACCAGCATCTCGCATTCGATGTCCGCCCCGCCGGAATAACTCGCCGCCGCCGGCGCTGCCGCGGCCTCACTCCCTCTCCCTCCGGGAGAGGGCTGGGGTGAGGGCTGCGGCGCCGCGGACGTCGGCGCGGGGGCTTCGACACGCTCAGCCGGAACGGAGGAGGCGGGTGTCTCGGCGCCGGCGCCCTCGCCCTCCACCGACAAGATCACCGTCCCCTCATTGACCTTGTCTCCCACGCCGACCTTCACGTCCTTCACGACCCCCGCATGCGACGACGGGATCTCCATCGACGCCTTGTCGCTCTCCACCGTGATCAGCGACTGCTCGGCCTTCACCGTGTCGCCGGGTTTGACCAGCACCTCGATGATGGCCACGTCCTTGAAGTCGCCGATGTCCGGAACCTTGATGTCGATGAGGGCCATGTCTACTCTTTCGGGTCTTTGAGTTTGATCGTGTGGACACGCACCGGCCCACTCGAGTTCTTGTCGAATTCACATCCGGCGCGCACGCCGAGCTCGGCGAGTTCCTTCACCGACTTGGACTTGTCGAACGCCGTGTACATCGCGCCGAGTGCGAACGCGCGGCCGGTGCCTATGCCCCAGAAGCGGTCGAACTCGAACACCTCGCGGTACGAATACACGCCGAAGATGCCCCAGGGGTTGGCGATCAGCACGGTGAACTGCGAGCTCTCGTAGGGGTCGGAGTCTTCTTCCTTGGTGTTGAGGAAGAACGTGTCCTTCAGCTTCGGGTGCAGCCTCAGGAAGGTGTCGAACACTTCCTCGCGCGTGCTCAGCCGCAGTTCGTCGGGAGGCAGGCCGTTCAGCGCGCGGCGCAGCACCGGAAAGTGCGCCGTCGTGCCCGACATGCCGAACCACGACTCGCCGACCTTGAACAGTTTCTCGTTCTGTTCGTAGCCGTGGGCCAGCCGCGTGTCGCCGAAGGTCACCAGGCTGTCGCCCGCGATGGCCACCTGACCGCTTTTGCGGGCCACCACCACTGTCGTCATTCGCTTTCCTTTCTTGTTATAGAAGGACGCGACGGAAGTCAGCCAGGATTTGACCCAGGTATGCATTGAAGCGCGCCGCCGCCGCACCGTCGATCACGCGGTGATCCCAGCTTAGCGACAAAGGCAGCATCAGACGCGGCTGGAAGGCTTTTCCATCCCACTTCGGTTCGATGCCGGACTTGCAGACGCCGAGGATGGCGACCTCGGGGGCGTTGATGATCGGCGTGAAGTAACGCCCGCCGATGCCGCCGAGCGACGAGATCGAGAAGCAGCCGCCGCTCATGTCGGCCGGCCCGAGCTTGCCGTCGCGGGCCTTCTTCGCCAGCTCGCTCATCTCCTGCGAGATCTGCAGCACGCCCTTCTTGTCGGCGTCCTTGATCACCGGCACGACGAGGCCGTTCGGCGTGTCGGCAGCGAAGCCGATGTGGAAGTACTGCTTCAGCACGATCTGCTCGCCGTCGAGCGACGCGTTGAAGTCCGGGAACTTCTTCAGCGCCGCAACGCAGGCCTTGATCAGAAACGCGAGCATCGTGACCTTGACGCCGGACTTCTCGTTCTCCTTGTTCAGCTGAACGCGGAAGGCCTCGAGGTCCGTGATGTCGGCATCGTCGTGGTTGGTGACGTGCGGGATCACGACCCAGTTGCGGTGCAGGTTGGCGCCGCTGATCTTCTTGATGCGCGACAGGTCCTTGCGCTCGACGGGACCGAACTTCGCGAAGTCGACCTGCGGCCACGCCAACAGGCCGGGGAAGGCGCCGCCGGCCGCCGCGGCAGGCGCCTTGGCGGCCTGCGCCTTGGTCTGCACGCTGCCGGCCATCACGCCCTTGACGAAGCCTTGCACGTCTTCCTGGGTGATGCGACCCTTGGGTCCGCTGCCCTTCACTTCTTCGAGCGGCACGCCGAGTTCGCGGGCCAGCTTGCGGATGGTCGGCGAGGCGTGAGGCAGTTGGCCCTTGGGAGCGGATGGTTCGTGCGGCGGCAAGGCGGCCGTCGGCACCGTCCGCTCCGGCGCAGGCGCCACCGCTTCACCCCCTCTCCCCTTGGGAGAGGGCTGGGGTGAGGGCGTGGCTTGCGCGCGCTCACCACCGCCGGCCACTTCCACCACCGCCAGCGCCGTGCCCTTGCTCACCTTGTCGCCGACCTTGACCTTCACCTCCTTCACGACGCCGCCATGCGACGACGGAATCTCCATCGAGGCCTTGTCGCTTTCGACGGTGACGAGGCTTTGCTCGGCCTGGACCGTGTCGCCGGGCTTGACGAGGACCTCGATCACGGCGACTTCGTCGAAATCGCCGATGTCGGGGACGACGACGTCGATGCTCTGTGCCGCCCCACCCTCCGTTCGCCCTGAGCCTGTCGAAGGGCCGGTGGCGGATGGTGCGGGGGCTTCCTTCGACAAGCTCAGGACAGTCGGAAGTACAGGCTCAGGGCGAACGGGAGGGGGATTGGTTGCCGCAGCCGCAGGGGGCGAGGCGGGCGCGGCATCCGTGCCCGCACCTTCTTCACTCTCCAGCACCAACACCGCCGACCCCTCGCTCACCTTGTCGCCGATCTTGACCTTCAGCTCCTTCACGACGCCGGCATGCGTCGACGGAATCTCCATCGACGCCTTGTCGCTCTCCACGGTCAGCAGACTCTGCTCCGCCTTCACCGTGTCGCCCGGCTTGACCAGCAGTTCGATGATCTCGACGTCCTTGAAGTCGCCGATGTCGGGGACTTTCACTTCCACCAATGCCATGTTCTTAGTCTCCAGCGTTTCTTCTTGCGCAGGTCAGGCGTACAAGGGGTTGATCTTGTCCACGTTGATGTTGTACTTCGTGATGGCTTCCGCCACCTTCGCGACGGGCAGCGAGCCTTCGTCGGCCAGCGCCTTCAGCGCCGCCACCACAATGTAGTGGCGATTCACCTCGAAGTGCTCGCGCAGCTTGCTGCGGAAGTCGCTGCGGCCGAAACCGTCGGTGCCGAGCACCTTGTAGACGCGGCCGGCCGGGATGAAGGCGCGGATCTGCTCGGCGTAGTTCTTCATGTAGTCGGTGGAAGCGATCACCGGCCCGACGTACGGTTCGAGCTGCTGCGCGACGAACGGCACGCGCGGCCGTTCGGTCGGGTGCAGCAGGTTCCAGCGCTCGGCGTTCTGACCGTCGCGTGCGAGCTCGTTGAAGCTCGGGCAGCTCCACACGTTGGCGGCCACGCCCCACTCGTTCTCCAGCAGTTCCTTGGCCGCGATGCTCTCGCGCAGGATCGTGCCCGAGCCCAGCAGGTTCACGTGAGGCGTCTTCGCCGCGCCTTCCTGCAGCAAATACATGCCCTTGATGATCTGCTCCTCGGTGCCCGGCTTCAGCCCCGGCATCGCGTAGTTCTCGTTGAGCAGCGTCAGGTAGAAGTACACGTTGTCCTGCTTCTCCACCATGCGCTTCAAACCATGGTGCAGGATCACGCCGACCTCGTGCGCGAAGGTCGGGTCGTAGCTGATGCAGTTCGGGATCGTGCCGGCGAGGATGTGGCTGTGGCCGTCTTCGTGCTGCAGGCCCTCGCCGTTCAGCGTGGTCCGCCCCGAGGTGCCGCCGAGCAGGAAGCCGCGCGCCTGCATGTCGCCGGCCGCCCAGGCCAGGTCGCCGATGCGCTGGAAGCCAAACATCGAGTAGTACACGTAGAACGGCACCATGATGCGGTTGTTCGTCGAGTACGACGTCGCCGCTGCGATCCAGCTGCTCATGCCGCCGGCCTCGTTGATGCCTTCCTGCAGGATCTGGCCGGCCTTGTCCTCCTTGTAGTACATGACCTGGTCCTTGTCGACCGGCGTGTACTTCTGCCCCTCGGGGTTGTAGATGCCGATCTGGCGGAACAGGCCCTCCATGCCGAAGGTGCGCGCCTCGTCGACGAGGATGGGCACCGCGCGCGGGCCCAGGTCCTTGTCGCGCAGCAGCTGCGTCAGGAAGCGCACAAACGCCTGGGTCGTCGAGATCTCTCGGCCTTCGGCAGTCGGCTCGAGCACCGCCTTGAAGGTCTCGATGTCGGGCACCTTCAACTGCTCGTCGGCCTTCGTTCGCCGCTTCGGCAAGTAGCCGCCGAGCGCCTTGCGCCGCTCGTGCAGGTAGCGCATCTCGACCGTGTCGTCGGCCGGCTTGTAGAACGGGATGCCGGCGGCGATCTGCTCGTCGTTGACCGGAATGTTGAAGCGGTCGCGGAAGCTCTTGATGTCGTCGTCGGTGAGCTTCTTCGTCTGGTGCGCGGTGTTCTTGCCCTCGCCGCTCTTGCCCATGCCGAAGCCCTTGACGGTCTTGATCAGCAGCACCGTCGGCTGGCCCTTGTGATGGACCGCGCGGTGGTAGGCCGCATAGACCTTCTGCGGGTCGTGGCCGCCGCGCTGCAGGCGCCAGACGTCGTCGTCGCTCATCTTGGCCACCATCTCGAGTCCCTTCGGATGGCGGCCGAAGAAATTCTTGCGCACGAAGGCGCCGTCGTTGGCCTTCATCGCCTGGTAGTCGCCGTCGACGGTGTCCATCATGATCTTGCGCAGGATGCCTTCCTTGTCGCGCGCGAGCAGCGGATCCCAGTAGCTGCCCCACAGCAGCTTGAGGACGTTCCAGCCGGCGCCGCGGAACTCGCCTTCGAGTTCCTGGATGATCTTGCCGTTGCCGCGCACCGGGCCGTCCAGGCGCTGCAGGTTGCAGTTGATGACGAAGATCAGGTTGTCGAGCTTCTCGCGT
>DATKCI010000267.1:0-9319 GCA_035513255.1 Piscinibacter sp.
GCGAGTTCGCGTCGCTCAGGCCGAGGTCGAGCAGCACGACGTCGGTGTCGGCGAGCGCCGGATGGTTGAGCAGTTCGCTGCAGGAGCCCGCCGTGCCCGACACCGTCATGCGCGGGCGCACGCTGTCGACCAGTTGCTGCAGGCCCCACAGCGTGATCGCGTGATCGTCGGCCAACAGCACGCGGATGGGCTGCTGCGGTCGGGCGGCGGCGTCAGGCCGGATCGAAGTGTGGCCTAGGGTCATGCGAGGGCTCCCAACACCGGCAAGGTGATCTTGATCTCGGTGAAGTTTGATTCGCGCGAGACGATTACGTCACCCCCGAATTCGAGGGCGCGCTCGTTCAGCGACCGTGGGACGAAGGCGTCGACGTCTGCAACCGGGTCGCGCCCACCTGCGCCATGGTCGTTGCGCAGGCGTACGACGACGTTGTCGTGTCCGACGTCGAGCAGCACCGTCACGGCGGTCGCCTCGGTGTGGCGGCGCACGTTGGTCAGCGCTTCGTTGACCATGTGAAGCACCGCCTTGGCGGCGGAGCCGCGAAGCTGCAGCGCGTCGGGCGCGAAGATATGCACTTTCAATCCGTACAGCGCCTCGAAGCGCTCGACCTGCCGGTGCAGCGCCGCCAGGAAGGTGGTCGACTGCATCGGATCCTGGCCCTTGCGAAGGCCGCTCACCACGTCGCGCAGGGTCTGCAGCTCCTGTGTCGTCAGCTGGACGAGTTGGTGGATCGACGGACTCAACGGGTTGTCGGCGGCTGCCCGGCGCGCCAGCGCCTCCAGGCCGTACTTGAGGCCGAGGTAGGGCTGCACCGCGCTGTCGTGAAGATCGCGGCCGATGCGTTCGCGCTCGCGTGCCGCGGTTTCGCGCTGCAGCTGCTCGAGCAGGTCGCTGCGCTCGAGCAGCGGCATCGATTCGCGCATCAGGTCGTGCAGCCACTGCAGGTCCGCGACGCCGAAGGGCGGCTCGCTGCGCGTGATGCACAGGTGCCCGAGCGGCTTGCCGTAGCTCATCAGCGGCAGTGCGATGCTTTCGGGCCCGATGTCGAGCAAGGCGGCGTGCGCCGATTCGCCGACGGGCACGCGGGCTCCATTGAACGGCTCGAGCCGCACGCCGAAGGCCGTGTCGCCCTGGCAGATGCAGCCCAGGTCGTCGGGCAGCGCGACGCGGCGCGCTCGCCACAGCCCGGCCACCGGCTCATCGAGCAGGTGCGTACCGTCTTCGCCGGTGTATTGGAAGATGCGCGGCTCGGGGCCTTGAAGGCTGATGACCGCCGAGCGCAGTCGGAACTGTCGATGCAGCAGCGCCAGCAGCACCGCGACATGATGGCCGAGGCCCTGACGGGGATCGGACTGTTGGTTGAAGGCGTCGAGCAGTTGCAGGCGCTCGCGCTGTTCACGGCGCGGCCATGCGAGCAGCGCCGCCGCGGGCGCGAATCCCAGTACCAGGACCGGCACGCTCCACGGCAATTGCCCCTCGCTCCAGTGCCACCCTCCGCCGAACAGCAGCGATGCGGCGCTGGCGACCGCCAGGGCGATCGCGTGCACCGGTCCGGCGAGCAGCGACATCGCCACGACCGGCAGCACCGTGATGATGCCCAGCCATGGCGCTTGCTGCGCGAGGACGTGGCACACGACGCTGAGCGCGGCAGCGTCGATCCAAAACCACCAGGTCGACGCGGCGCCGGGCCGACCGGCCAGCGTGCGGACGAGCAGGACGGCGGCGAGCAGCAGGTAAACCAGCACGATCCACGGCAGCGGCGCGATGCCGTAGGCGCCGCTCGTGAAGAGGACGATCGCACCCAGCAGCGCGAACAGGGCGCGCATGCCGGCGGCGAAGCGCAGAAACGCCAGCTGCGCGCCGACGAGGCGACGTTGCGCGGATCCAGGGGCTTGCCACGGTGCAGGCCCGGCCGTCCTGATCTCTGGCATTGGTGCGACTCCCCCAAAACCCGCGCGTTACGGAATGTGTCCAGTGCGGGGTGTACCAGAAACGGAGGGCGGCGTCCTCCCTCGTTCACGTGGCCGGCTTCAGTACATCAGCCGATCCGGCCGGATGTCACGCAGGATCGTCGTCGCGATCTCTTCGATGGACTTGTGCGTCGACGACAGCCATGCGATGCCTTCGCGCCGCATCATCGCTTCCGCTTCGTGCACCTCGTAGCGGCAGTTTTCCAGCGCCGCGTACTTGCTGCCCGGGCGGCGCTCGTTGCGGATGTGGTTCAGCCGTGCCGGATCGATCGTCAGGCCGAAACACTTGGCCTTGTGCGGCAGCAGCGACGACGGCAGCTTGCCGCGTTCGAAATCCTCCGGGATCAGCGGGTAGTTCGCCGCCTTGATGCCGTGCTGCATCGCCAGGTACAGCGAGGTCGGCGTCTTGCCGCTGCGGCTCACGCCGACGAGGATCACGTCGGCCGACTCGAGGTTCTTCGCCGACTGGCCGTCGTCGTGCGCGAGCGAGAAGTTGATCGCTTCAATGCGGTCGGTGTACTCCTGGCTCTTCGACACGTCCGAGAAACGGCCCACCCGGTGGTTGGACGTGATGCCGAACTCCGCTTCCAGCGGTTCGATGAAGGTGTTGAACAAGTCCAGCACCAAGGCCTTGGAGTGGTCCTTGACGATGACGAGCACCTCGCGGTCGACCAGCGTGATGAAGACGATGGGCTTTTTTCCCTCGACGTCGGCCGTGTGGTTGATCTCGCGGACGACCTGGTGCGCCTTGTCGGCGGTATCGATGAAGGGCCGCCGCACATGACGCGGTTTCGTCGCGAACTGGTTGAGGATCGAGTTGCCGAAGGTCTCGGCCGTGATGCCGGTGCCGTCCGAGACGAAAAACACGGTGCGATGGGGCATGACGCGGGGGTGGGCGGTGTCCATGCCGGCGATCATAGGCCGGTAGGCGCGAGGCCCTAGAATCCGCCCAACGCCTCGCGATTTCCCTTGCCCATGCGCCGCCCCATCCCCTCAGAAGAATCCAGAACATCGGGATGGGCCGCCGTTCGCGCCTTGCACGACGATGCCGTGCCAGCAGCTGCGCCGGGCCGGTCTGACGCGGGAGCCCCGGTTTTTCAACCTCTCGGAGCTTTCCCATGTCTTCATCCCGCGTTGAGGCGACCGCCCTGGTCGTTCCATTCGAGCAGCTGAGAATGACCGACGTCGAGTCGGTCGGCGGTAAAAACGCCTCGCTCGGCGAAATGATCAGCCAACTGGCCGCCTCCGGCGTGCGCGTGCCGGGCGGCTTTGCCACCACGGCGCACGCGTTCCGAGAATTTCTCAAGCACGACAGCCTGGCCGAGCGCATCAACGCGCGGCTCGAGACGCTGAACACCGACGACGTGCGCGCACTGGCCGAAGCCGGGGCGCAGATCCGCAAGTGGGTCGAGGAAACGCCGTTTCCCGACAACCTGCGGCAGGCGATCGCATCCGAGTTCGAGAAGCTGACGGCCGGCAACCCGGGCGCGTCGTTCGCGGTGCGCTCGTCGGCAACCGCAGAAGACCTGCCCGACGCGAGCTTCGCCGGGCAGCAGGAGACCTTCCTCAACGTGGTCGGCATCGACGAGGTGCTGCGCAAGATGAAGGAGGTGTTCGCGAGCCTCTACAACGACCGCGCGATCAGCTACCGGGTGCACAAGGGCTTCGCGCACAGTGACGTGGCGTTGTCCGCCGGCGTGCAGCGCATGGTGCGCTCCGACCTCGGCGCCGCCGGCGTGATGTTCACGATCGACACCGAAAGCGGCTTCAAGGAAGTCGTGTTCATCACGTCGAGCTACGGCTTGGGCGAAACCGTCGTGCAAGGCGCCGTGAACCCCGACGAGTTCTATGTGCACAAGCCGGCGCTCGCGCGCGGCGACCTGCCGATCATCCGCCGCAACCTCGGCTCCAAGCTGATCAAGATGGAGTTCGCCACGCCCGCCGAGAAAGCGGCCGCCGGCAAGCTCGTGAAGACCGTCGACACGGTGCCCGAGCTTCGCAACCGCTATTCGCTCTCCGACGCCGACGTGGTCGAGCTCGCCCGCTACGCGGTGATCATCGAGCAGCACTACGGCCGCCCGATGGACATCGAGTGGGGCAAGGACGGCGCCGACGGCAAGCTGTACATCCTGCAGGCGCGCCCCGAAACGGTGAAGAGCCAGAGCGAGGGCAAGGCCGAGCAACGCTACAAGCTCAAGGGCACCGGCACCGTGCTGGTCGAGGGCCGTGCGATCGGCCAGAAGATCGGGACCGGCCCGGTGCGCATCGTCCACAGCATCGCCGACATGGACCTCGTGCAGCCCGGCGACGTGCTCGTCACCGACATGACCGACCCGAACTGGGAACCGGTGATGAAGCGCGCGTCGGCCATCGTCACCAACCGCGGCGGGCGCACCTGCCACGCGGCGATCATCGCGCGCGAGCTGGGCATCCCGGCGGTCGTCGGCTGCGGCGACGCGACCCACGCGCTGAAGGACGGCGCGCTGGTCACCGTGGCCTGCTCCGAAGGCGACACCGGCTACATCTACGACGGTCTGCTGGAAACCGAAATCAGCGACGTGCAGCGCGGCGAACTGCCGTACTGCCCGGTGAAGATCATGATGAACGTCGGCAACCCGCAGCTCGCGTTCGACTTCGCGCAGATGCCCAACTCCGGCGTCGGTCTCGCCCGCCTCGAGTTCATCATCAACAACAACATCGGCGTGCATCCGAAGGCGATCCTCGACTATCCGAACATCGACCTGGATCTGAAGAAGGCGGTGGAGTCGGTGGCGCGCGGGCATGCATCGCCGCGCGCGTTCTACGTCGACAAGCTGGCCGAAGGCATCGCGACGATCGCGGCGGCCTTCTGGCCCAAGCCGGTCATCGTTCGCCTCTCCGACTTCAAAAGCAACGAATACCGCAAGCTGATCGGCGGTTCGCGCTACGAGCCGGAAGAAGAAAACCCGATGCTCGGTTTTCGCGGTGCATCGCGCTACATCAGCGAGGCCTTCGGCGAGGCGTTCGCGATGGAATGCGAGGCGTTGAAGCGGGTGCGCGCCGAGATGGGCCTGAGCAACGTCGAGATCATGGTGCCGTTCGTGCGCACGCTGGCGCAGGCGCAGCGGGTCGTCGAGATGCTGGCCGAAAAGGGGCTGAAGCGGGCGGCGGCCGGCGGGCAGGACGGACTGCGCGTGATCATGATGTGCGAGGTGCCGAGCAACGCGATCCTCGCCGAGCAGTTCCTCGAGCATTTCGACGGCATGTCGATCGGCTCGAACGACCTGACGCAATTGACACTGGGTCTGGACCGGGACTCGGGCCTCGAATTGCTGGCCTGCGATTTCGACGAGCGCGACCCGGCGGTGAAGGCGTTGATTTCGCGCGCGATCACGGCCTGCCGCGCGGTGGGCAAGTACATCGGCATCTGCGGCCAGGGGCCGAGCGACCATCCGGATTTCGCCGACTGGCTGGCACAGGAAGGCATCGTGTCGATCTCGCTGAATCCCGACACGGTGGTCGAGACCTGGCAGCGGCTGGCGAAGCGATAGCCCAAACGACAGCCGTCACCCCGGCCCTTCGACAAGCTCAGGACAGGCCGGGCTTCGCCCGCGCCGGGGTCCACTGGCTGCGGCTCGCTGAGCGCGACGAGTGGATCCCGGCTTCCGCCGGGATGACGAGTGTGGGTGTCAGACCAGTCCGTCGAACGGCAGCACATCGACCAGCTCACCGGCCTCGACGCTGCCCTGCTCGTGGTGCAACACCACGAGCCCGTTCGCCTCGCTCATGCTGCGCAGGATCCCTGACCCCTGTGAACCGGTGATCTCCACCTGCCAGGAACCGTCGGTCGCACGGCTCACGACGCCGCGCTGGTATTCGGTTCGCCCGGGCTTCTTGCGCATCGCCTTCACGCTGGCGGCGCGCAGCATCGGCAGCGGCTGCGGCACCGCGCCGCCCATCTTCAGCAACGCCTCCCGCACGAACGCGTAGAAGGTCACCATGACCGCAACCGGATTGCCGGGCAGGCCGAACAGGATGGCCGCGTGGCCGCCGCTTTCGATCCGCCCGATCGCCATCGGCCGGCCGGGCCGCATCGCGATGCGCCAGAACAGCACGTCGCCGAGCTCGGCCATCACCTGCTTCGTGTGGTCGGCTTCGCCGACGCTGACGCCGCCCGAGGTGATCACCGCATCGGCGTTTTCGGCAGCGTGGCGGAAGGCCGCTTCGAGCGCCGGCGGATCGTCGCGCACCACGCCCATGTCGAGCAGGTCGACGTTGAGCCGCTGCAGCATCGCCCACAGGGTGTAGCGGTTGCTGTCGTAGACGCAGCCCGGCGGCAGCGTCTCGCCGACGGACCGCAGCTCGTTGCCGGTGGAGAAAAACGCCACGCGCAAGCGGCGCCGCACGCGCACCTCGGCCTGGCCGAGCGACGCCAACATGCCGATGTCGGCCGGGCGCAGCACGCGGCCCGCGTGCAGCACGGCCTCGCCGGCCGCGAGGTCCTCGCCGGCCCGGCGGCGGTTGTCGCCCGGGCGCACGATGCCCGATGGGATGACGACCTTGCCGTCGTTCGCCTCGACGAACTCCTGCGGCACGACGGTGTCCAGGCCGGCCGGCATCACCGCGCCGGTCATGATCCGAAGGCACTGGCCCGCCAGCACCTCGCCGACGGCGCTGTCGCCAGCGAAACCCGTGCCGACGACGTCCAGCGCGGTCGGTGCGTCGACCAGCAGGTCGCTTCCGCGCAGCGCATAACCGTCCATCGCCGAGTTGTCGTGTGCCGGTACGTCGATCGCCGAGACGACGTCGTGCGCCAGCACGCGGCCGAGCGCCGAGCGGATCGGCAGGCTTTCGGCTGCGTCGACCTGCGGCACGAGACGCGAGATGAAATCCTGCGCCTGGGCGACCGGCAAGGCGTTGGGGTCGTACCCGCTGACGCAGGAGGCGATGTCGGCGAGGGTCGTCATCGCTGCAGCTGCCGCAGCTCGTCCGGCGTGTTGGCGTTGAAGAAGGCCTGTTCATCATCGAACAGCACCTCGACGCAGCGGTGCTGCGCGGTCCAGCGGTCGATCTTGCGCTGGCCCGACTGCGTGAAACGAACCAGGCTTTCCATCACGGCGGCTTTCATCAGGCAGAACACCGGCTGAACCTGGATGCCGCTTTCGCTGCGCGTCGCCGCCATCGCGATCTCGGCGTCCTCGGCGACCAGCGCCGCGGCCAGGCGGTCGACGAGGTCTTCGGGGAAATCGGGCGTGTCGCAGGGCACCGTGACGAGGTGCCCGGTCTCGCACTGCTCGAGCCCGGAGAGAAAGCCTGCCAGCGGCCCCGGGTAGTCGGGCAGCGCGTCGGGCCAGACCGGTACGCCGAAGGCTTCGTAGGCGCCCAGGTTGCGGTTGGCATTGATCATCACATGGCCGACCTGCGGCGCGAGGCGCATCAGCGCATGCATCGCGAGCGGCATGCCGCGGTGGTTTTGCAGGCCCTTGTCGACGCCGCCCATGCGGCTGCCGCGGCCGCCGGCGAGGATGAGGCCGGTGATGTCGTCTTTCGCAATCACGTTCACCCGCCTATGTAGTGCATCTCGACGCGCCGTTCGCCGGAGCCGGCATCGGCCTTCATCGCGCTGCGCAGCTCGGAATACCGATCGTCGCGGCCGGCCCAGATGTGCCCGATGGCCGCCGCGATCTGTTCGTCGCTGTAGTCGCCGCGCAGCAGCGCACGAAGATCGTGGCCGTGCGTCGCGAACAGGCAGAGGAACAGCTTGCCTTCGGTCGACAGCCTTGCCCGGTTGCAGTCGCGGCAGAACGCCTGCGTGACGCTGGAGATCACGCCGATTTCGCCGCCGCCGTCGCGGTAGCGCCAGCGTTCGGCCGTTTCGCCGGTGCAGTTGGGTTCGATCGCTTCCACCGGGAACACCGCATCGATGCGGCGCACGACCTCGGCGGACGGCATCACCTCGTCCATGCGCCAGCCGTTGGTGGCGCCGACGTCCATGAATTCGATGAAGCGAAGCACGATGGGCGTGCCCTTGAAGTGGCGCGCCATCGCGACGATCTCCTGGTCGTTGATGCCGCGCTTGACGACCATGTTGACCTTGATCGGACCGAGGCCGACACGCTCGGCCGCTTCGATGCCGCCCAGCACGTCGGCGACCGGGAAGTCCGCGTCGTTCATGCGGCGGAAGATCGCATCATCGAGCGCGTCGAGGCTGACCGTCACCCGTTGCAGTCCGGCGTCTTTCAATGCCTGCGCCTTCTTTGCCAACACCGACCCGTTGGTGGTCAGCGTGAGGTCGAGCGCTTCGCCCTCCGGCGTGCTCAGCGCGCTCAACATGCCGACGAGCACCTCGAGGTTCTTGCGCAGCAGCGGCTCGCCGCCGGTCAGGCGGATCTTGTGAACGCCGTGGGCGACGAACACCTTGGCGACACGTGCGAGCTCCTCGAAGCTCAGCAGCGACGCATGCGGTAGGAACTGGTAGTTCTTGTCGAACACCTCTTTCGGCATGCAGTAGCCGCAGCGGAAGTTGCAGCGGTCGGTCACCGAGATGCGCAGGTCGCGCAGCGGCCGGCCGAGGCGGTCGCTCAGCAGGCCGTTCGCCGGCAAGGCGCCGGTCGGAATGGCCGGCACGGTCGCGGCGTAGCGATGGTCGGCGAGCGGGATGACTCTGTCCGTCATGTCTGCATTTTGCCCTCGCGGGGCGCGCCGTGCCGCAGGCGGGGCAAGGCGATCAGAACATCGCCGATTCGGGAAAGGCGTCCGGCGCGGTCCGCGTCGTTTCGGCGGCGCGGCGCGCGCCGGTGAACCGCGTCTTCCAGTAGGCGAAGCGCATGTCTTCCATGCGCACCGCGCCACCGGGCCGCGGCGCGTGGATGAACTTGCCGTCGCCGACGTAGATGCCCACGTGCGAGAACCTGCGTTTCAAGGTGTTGAAGAAGACCAGATCGCCGGGTTCGAGTCGATCGGGTTCCACGCTGACGAGGCCTGGCGCATGCGCTTGCTCGTCGGCGCTGCGGGGCAGCAGGAGTCCGAGGCTGGCCTGCACGACGTGGCGGGTGAAGCCGCTGCAGTCGAAGCCGGCACTGGCGTCGGCACCGCCCCGGGCGTAGCGCACGCCGAGGAAGTTGATCGCCGTCAGCACGATGTCGCTGGCCTTGTCGTAGCCTCCTTCGGGCGCCGGGATGGCGGCGGGCCCGGTGGCGCACGCCGCCAGCGCCAGCGCCAACAGGGCGGCGGTGACGGGTCGGACCGGAGACCGGAGCTTCAGCATCGCGCGCAGAATAGGGCAGCACATATTCCGCGTCAACGGCAATGGATGAAGAAAGTCCAATAACGATAATCAGTTAGCCTCGATATGTGAAGTGAATTGCGATTT
>DATKCI010000268.1:0-14270 GCA_035513255.1 Piscinibacter sp.
AGCTGCACTACGGCATCGCGCAGGTGATGGCCGGGCAGAACGGCAAGGCGCTGGCCACGCTCAGAAGCGTCGCCGGCAAGGACGGCACCGCCGACCTCGCCCGGCTGTGGGTGCTGTATGCGAGGCGCAAGGGCTGAGTCCCTCGCAGCCCGGATGAAATCCGGGGTGGTGCGCCTGCCTCCACCGCCGCTCCCGGATTGCATCCGGGCTACGAAAGCCGCGCAGTTGCTGGCCCTCGTGCTGCGGCGAACCGCTTACTTCGGCGCCAGCCGAATTGCGCCGTCCAGCCGGATCACTTCGCCGTTGAGCATGTCGTTCGTGATGATCTGGTGCACCAGCTTCGCGTAGTCGTCCGGCGTGCCCAGGCGGCTCGGGAAGGGCACGCCGGCGGCGAGGGCGTCCTGCACGTCCTGGGGCATCGAGAACAGCATCGGCGTGCCGAAGATGCCGGGCGCGATCGTCATGTTGCGGATGCCGCTGCGCGCGAGGTCGCGCGCGATGGGAAGCGTCATCCCGACAACGCCGCCCTTGGAGGCTGAGTACGCCGCCTGGCCGATCTGGCCGTCGAAGGCGGCCACGCTGGCGGTGGAGATCAGCACGCCGCGCTCGCCGGTGGCTTCGGGCTCGTTCTTCGCCATCGCTTCGGCGGCCAGGCGAATCATGTTGAAGCTGCCGATCAGGTTGACCGTGACCACCTTGGAGAACTGCGCGAGCGGGTGCGCGCCCTCCTTGCCGACCGTCTTGGCCGCCGGCGCGATGCCGGCGCAGTTGACGAGGCCCATCAGCTTGCCCATCGCGGTCGCGCGGGCGACGACCGCCTGGCCGTCCGCTTCCTGGCTGACGTCGCACTTGACGAAGGCCGCGTTGGCGTTGCCGAGCGCCTGGACCAGCGCCTCGCCCTTGTCGGCCTGCAGATCGGCGATGACCACCTTTCCTCCGTGCGCGGCGAGCATGCGCGCCGTGCCTTCGCCCAAGCCCGACGCGCCGCCGGTGACGATGAAGACCTTGCCTGCGATGTCCATGTGAAGTGCTCCGAAAGGGGTGATAGAAGGGAAGGAGGGATTTACGTATACGTCAATTGTCGCCCAGAAAAATGCCGCTCATGCGAGCGGCATCGCGAACAGCTGGGGACCGAGGCCGTCAGCTCAGCGCGGCCAGCGCGCGTGCGGTGATTTCGTCGACGCCGCCGGTGCCGTCGATCTTGCGGTACGTCGGTGCGGTCGGGTCGCCGGTGCCGGCCCAGTCGGCGTAGTAGGCCACCAGCGGGCGCGTCTGCGCCTTGTAGACCTCCAGCCGCTTGCGCACGGTGTCTTCGCGGTCGTCTTCGCGCTGCACCAGCTCCTCGCCGGTCACGTCGTCGCGGCCCGGCACCTTCGGCGGGTTGAACTTCACGTGGTAGGTGCGGCCGGAGGCCGCGTGCGAACGGCGGCCGCTCATGCGTTCGATGATGGCTTCATCGGGCACGTCGATCTCGAGCACGTAGTCCAGCTTCACGCCAGCGGCCTTCATCGCATCGGCCTGCGGGATCGTGCGCGGGAATCCGTCGAAGAGAAAGCCGTTGGCGCAGTCGGGCTGCGCGATGCGTTCTTTCACGAGCCCGATGATGATGTCGTCGCTGACCAGCGCGCCGGAGTCCATCACCTTCTTCGCGGCCAGGCCCAGCGGCGTGCCGGCTTTCACCGCGGCGCGAAGCATGTCGCCGGTGGAGATCTGCGGAATGCCGAACTTCCGGCAGATGAACGCCGCCTGCGTGCCTTTGCCGGCGCCGGGTGCGCCCAACAGAATCAATCTCATCGGTGGTCCTCGTTATCGGATCGTCTCTCGCGTGGTCCCGGTGAGAGGCCGGGCCGAGCGCTTTTGCCCAGAATAGCATGCACCCCCTGCGCCAAGCTGACGCTCAGCGCGGGGCGCATGCGAACAGAGCGCGAACCCGTTCGAGGTCTTCGGGGGTGTCCACGCCCGGGCCGGGGCGGCTGTCGCTGACGTGCACCGCGATCCGCTCGCCATGCCACAGCACACGCAGCTGCTCGAGCGACTCCACGGCTTCGAGCGGACTGGCCGCCAAGGTCGGGAAGCGCTTCAGGAAGCCGACCTGGTAGGCGTAGATGCCGACGTGGCGCAGCGGGCGCGGCGTGCTGACCTTGGGGATGCCTTGCCCATAACCGTCGCGCCACCACGGGATGGGGGCGCGCGAGAAGTACAGGGCCCGTCCCGCGGCATCGCAGACCAGCTTCACGACGTTCGGATTGAGGAACTCGGCCGGCTCGTCGATCGTGTGTGCGGCGGTGGCCGCGACGCAGTCGGGGTGGCCGGCGAGCTGCGCGGCGCAGGCGTCGATCAGCGACGGTTCTATCAAGGGTTCGTCGCCTTGAACGTTGACGACGACGTCGCTGTCCGCCAGGCCCAGCAGCGTACAAGCCTCGGCGAGCCGGTCGCTGCCGGTGGCGTGATCGCTGCGGGTCAGCACGGCCTCGATGCCGTGGGCCCTGCAGGCCGCGACGATCTCCCCGTGATCGGCCGCCACGACGATCCGCCGTGCCGCAGAGGCGGCGGCGCGCTGGGCCACGCGCACGACCATCGGCAGGCCGGCGATGTCGGCCAGCGGCTTGCGCGGCAACCGCGTCGACGCGAGCCGCGCCGGAATCAGGACGCTGAAGCTCACTTCGGCGTGTCGATCGCGGCGTTGTCGTCCAGCGAGCGCGCTTCGCTCTCGAGCATCACCGGAATGCCATCGCGCACCGGAAAGGCGAGGCGATCGGCGGCGCAGACCAGTTCGGTGCGCTCATGCTGCGGCGGACGCTGGTAGTCCAGCGGGCCCTTGCAGATCGGGCACACCAGCAGTTCGAGCAGTCGGGTGTCCATCGGAATCATCCTGTCAGGTTGCCTGAGGAGGCGGGTGGGCCGTCCCCGCGGCCGGTGCGGGGCGGGGAGGCAGCAGGTCGAACAGCGCTTGCTCGAGGGCGGCATCCATGCGGAAGTCTAGCGGCGCGACCCAGACCCGTGTCGAACCGGCCCGATCCGGCGCCAGCTTGACCGCGTCTTTTTCGGTGACGACCACGTCGGGTGTACCGGGCGGCCACGGCAAGGTCGCGTAGCCATGGTGGTCCGGCAGCGGCAAGGGCTGCACCGTCAGGCCCGCCGATTCGAGCATCTCGAAAAAGCGGCCCGGCCGTGCGGTGCCGGCGGCAGCGACAAGAGGCCGGCCGACCAGGTTCTGCAGCGCTTCTCGCGACGCCGGCCGGCCGCTCCACCAGTCGTGCAGTTCGACGACCCCGGCAAGCTCGCGTTGCGCGATGCCGCCGGGCAGGGCGGTCGACGGCCGGCCGGCGTTGTACAGCACCACCGTGCGCGGCGGCATACGTGAGGGCATCGGCTCGCGCAGCGGTCCGGCCGGCAGCAGCCAGCCGTTGCCGGCACCACGTTCGTCGAACACGAGCACCTGCGCCGCGCGCGGCAAGCGCAGGTGTTGCAGGCCGTCGTCGCTGACCACCACGTCCACGGCAGGATGCAGGCGCAGCAGCTCACGCACCGCCGCGACGCGGTCACTCCCGACGACGACCGGCACGCGAAGGCGGATGTGGAGCAGCAGGGGCTCGTCGCCGCTGTGTGCGGCGGGGGTGTCGGCCGTCACGTCGACGAGGCGACTCTCGCGTCGTCCGTAGCCGCGCGAGACCACCCCAGGACGAAATCCGCGTGCGCGCAGCGCGGCAACGACGGCCATCACCGCAGGCGTCTTGCCGGCGCCGCCGGCGATCAGATTGCCCACGACGACGACGGGAACGGGCAGGGCCTGCGTGCGTAACCAGCCGAGGCGGTACAGCGCCCGCCGCAGCCCGCCAAGCGCGCCGAACAGCGCAGCCAGCGGCAGCAGTGCGATGGCCAGCGGCCCGCGCGAGAGCCATGCCCGCTCCAGCGCCGGAAGCCGCTGCGCCGGCGGGATCACCGCGTCAGCGTGTGCCACCCTGCGCCGACGTTTGCGCGGCGAACGTGAGCCGTGCAAGTCCGGCGCGGCGCGCGGCATCGAGCACGTTGATGACCGCCTGATGGGCGGCCGTCGCGTCGGCCGACACGATGACGAGTGGATCGTCGATGCCGCCGGCGGCGGCCGACAGCTCAGCGGTCAGCACCTCGACGCTGCGGCCTTCGACCGGCTTGCGGTTGACCGCGTAGCGTCCGTCGGCCGCGACCGAAACGATGATTTCCTTCGGCCGGTCGCGGGCCTTCTCGGCATCGGCCACCGGCAGCGTGACCTGCAGTTCGGTGAACTTCGAGTAGGTGGTCGATAGCATCAGGAAGATCAGGACGACCAGCAGCACGTCGATGAACGGGATCAGGTTGATCTCCGGCTCGTCGGGGCGAGGCTTGTGGAAGTTCATCAGGCGGTCGCCGCGTGGACCGGCAGGCGAGGGACCGCGAAGCGCATCAGGTGCGGCAGCATGCGGTGGGCCGCCTGCTCCATCTCGAGCGTGTAGGTGTCGACCAGCCCGCGGAAATAGCGGTAGAACATCAGCGAGGGAATCGCGACGATCAGGCCGAAGGCCGTGTTGTACAGCGCGATCGAGATGCCGTGAGCCAGCAGCACCGGGTTGCTGCCGCCGGTGGGCGACTGCGACCCGAAAATCTCGATCATGCCGATGACCGTCCCGAGCAGCCCCAGCAGCGGCGCGGCTGTAGCGATCGTGCCCAGCGTGTTGAGGTAGCGCTCGAGACGGTGCACGGCGGCCCGCCCGGCGGCCTCGAAGGCTTCACGCAAGGACTCGTCCGTGATGCGGGGCTCGGCGATGACAGCGCGCAGGCCGGTGGCCAGCACGGTGCCGAGCACCGAGTTCTGTTCGAGTTTGTTGACGACGTCGGCTGGCGGCAGGCTGGCCCGCGTCACGGTCATCACTTCGTCGACGAGCTTGGGCGGCGCGACCCGCGACGATCGCAGACTGGAGAACCGTTCGATGACCAGCGCCATCGCGGCAACGGAGCAAATCAGCAGGGGCCAAATGGGCCATCCGGCGGCTTGTATGATCGAAAACAATCCGGTCCTTTCGTCGAACGAGCGGTTTTTTGGACGGGCGATTATGGCCCCGCCAGGGTGCATCGGCGATGGCGAAAATCCACCAGTTGCGATTGCGGCGACAAGTGCGACCGCCCAATCCACCGCACGTGTGGATAACTTTGTGGGCAACCTGCCGCCGCGCCGCGGAAAGCCACGAAAACTATGGGCTTGCAACGGATTGCTCAAAACTTAAGCAGAAAGAACTCTTTGAAAATCAACGACTTGCGTGATTGTGAAAGCCCTGTGACAGCGATGACAGGGCGCGGAGCGTTGATTGGCGCGGTTGTGGAGTTCTCGACCCGCGCCGTTGCTTGGTTTGCACGTGGTTGAGCCGAATTCGCCTGCCCTGCCGCGTGTCGTTTGGACCGTCGCGGGATTGGTTCACGCGGTGGCCGATGCGCTGGCCAGCCGCTTCGCCGCCTGCACCGTGCGCGGCGAGCTGTCTGCGTTTTCGCGCGCGGCGAGTGGCCATTGCTATTTCTGTCTGAAGGATGGCGACGGGGACGCGGCGCTGATTCGCTGCGCGATGTTTCGCCGCACCGCCGGAATGCTCGATTTCAGCCCGACCGACGGGCAACTGGTCGAGCTGCGCGGCCGCCTGACGGTCTACGAACCGCGAGGGGAGCTGCAGTTCGTTGTCGAGGCGATGCAGCGGGCCGGCGCGGGGGCGCTGTTCGAGCAGTTCATGCGCCTGAAGGCCAAGCTCCAAGCGGAAGGCTTGTTCGAGGCGGCCCGCAAGCGTGAGCTGCCTGCGTTCCCGCGCCGTGTCGGCGTGGTGACCTCCCTCGGCGCCGCCGCGCTGCGCGATGTGGCGAGCGCGCTCGCACGGCGTGCGCCGCACGTCGGCGCGATCCTCTATCCGAGTCCGGTGCAGGGCACCGAGGCGCCGGCCGCTCTGGTGCAGGCGATCCAACTGGCGGCACGGCGCGCCGAGGTCGATGTGCTGATCGTCTGCCGCGGCGGTGGGTCGCTGGAGGACCTGTGGGCGTTCAACGACGAGCGCGTCGTGCGAGCGATCGCTGCCTCGCCGATCCCGGTGGTCTGCGGCGTCGGCCACGAGACCGACGTGACGCTGGCCGATTTCGCGGCCGACCTGCGCGCGCCGACGCCGACGGCCGCGGCAGAGCTTGTCGCGCCGGCCGCCGATGCCTGCCTGGCCACGCTGCAGGCGCTGGCGGCGCAGATGAGACGCCGTTCGCGCCATCTGCTCGATTCGCACGCGCAGCGGCTCGACGCGGCGGCGCAGCGGCTGGCGCGGCCCGGACAGGCCGTGCGCCGCCAGGCCGATGCACTGGCCCTGCTGGCGCACCGGCTGCGCACCAGCGCCGGCCAAGCCGCACCGCTGCGCCTCGTTCGCGTCGACCAGCAGCAGGACCGCCTGCGGCGTGCCGCAGCGGTGCTGCTGTCGCGCCATGCGCAGCGCGTCGATGCGCTGGAAGACCGCCTGACCGCGCTGGACCCGAAGCGGGTGCTCAAGCGCGGCTACGCCTGGCTCGCCGACGACGCGGGCCGGCCGGTGCAATCGGTGGCGCAAATGTCGCTTGGGCAGTCGCTGGGTGCGGTGCTCGCCGACGGTTCGGCGACGGTGGAAGTCATCGGCGTGGCGCCTTCGTTGCCCGACTGACGACGTCGGACTGAAGGCACCTGGCCCGCGTCATGCATCTGCGCCGAACGTGGCCTTCTCATCTGCCTACAATCCGCTTCCTCGCCTCGCCGCATCCGACAACAACCACCGAAAGGACGACCATGGAACACACCCTTCCGCCGCTGCCGTACCCGCACGACGCGCTCCAGCCGCACATGAGCCGCGAAACCATGGAGTACCACCACGACAAGCACCACAACGCCTACGTCGTGAACCTGAACAACCTGCAAAAGGGCACCGAGTTCGAGAACATGGGCCTGGAGGACATCGTCAAGAAGTCGTCCGGCGGCACCTACAACAACGCCGCGCAAGTCTGGAACCACACGTTCTTCTGGAACTGCATGAAGCCGCAAGGCGGCGGTGAGCCCAAGGGCGCGCTGGGCGCCGCGATTGCGGCCAAGTGGGGCAGCTACGCTGCGTTCAAGGAGGCGTTCACGAAGAGCGCCGTGGGCAACTTCGGCTCAGGCTGGACCTGGCTCGTGAAGAAGTCCGATGGGTCGGTCGACATTGTCAACATGGGAGCGGCCGGCACGCCGCTGACCACCGGCGACACGCCGCTGATGACGATCGACGTGTGGGAGCACGCGTACTACATCGACCACCGCAACCTGCGCCCCAAGTTCGTCGAGACCTTCCTCACTTCGCTCGTGAACTGGGACTTCGCCGAAAAGAATTTTGGCTGAACCCGCTTGGGCTGCGCGCTTCGGCGTGCGGCCCGCCTTCGGCCGTCACGGCCGAAACGGGGCGCCCTGAAGCCTCGCGCCGGCTTTGATGCCGCGCTTGGCGAACCACCCCTGATTCATCTCCAGCGCATAGCGCACCGGCTTCGCCGAGCAGTGCGAATCCAGCGCCTGCGGCTTCATGTCGGCGATGTTGGCGATCGTGCCGTCGTCGGCGATGAACGCGATCGACAGCGGCAGCAGCGTGTTCTTCATCCAGAAGCACTGCACACCGGCGTCCTCGAACATGAAAAGCATGCCTTCGTTGGCTCCCATCGTCTTGCGCAGCATCAGCCCGCTGGCCCGTTGGTCGGGCGTGCGCGCCACTTCGGCGGCGATGTTGTGGATGCCGGCGTTCAGCCGCGTGGTCGGCAGCTTGGGCTGACCGTCCTCGGCGCGGCCGAGCAGCGTGAAGGACAGGAGGAGCAGGCCGGAGAGGATTCGCAGGGCGTTCGAGACCATGGGCACTTGGGCAGTGGAACGTCGATTATCGGCGGCCGACACGCCCGGCAACGCAGGCGTCGACGACGCGGTTGACATGGTTGACTGGCATAGAATCCTCGGCTCAGTACGAGCCCCACGCGATCATTCCGGAGCATTTCCTCATGTACCAGCACATCAAGGTGCCCGAAGGCGGGCAGAAGATCACCGTCAACGCCGACTTCTCGCTCAACGTGCCCGACCAGCCGATCATTCCGTACATCGAGGGTGACGGCACCGGCTTCGACATCACGCCGGTGATGATCAAGGTGGTCGACGCCGCCGTCGAGCGCGCCTATGCCGGCAAGAAGAAGATCCACTGGATGGAGGTCTTCGCCGGCGAGAAGTCGACCAAGGTCTACGGCCCCGACGTGTGGCTGCCCGAGGAAACCTTGAAGGTTCTGCGCGACTATGTCGTCTCGATCAAGGGCCCGCTGACCACGCCGGTGGGCGGCGGCATCCGCTCGTTGAACGTCGCGCTGCGCCAGGAGCTCGACCTTTACGTCTGCCTGCGCCCGATCCAGTACTTCGACGGCGTGCCGTCGCCGGTGAAGGAGCCCCACAAGACGAACATGGTGATCTTCCGCGAGAACTCGGAAGACATCTACGCCGGCATCGAGTTCGAAGCGCAGTCGGAGAAGGCCAAGAAGCTGATCAAGATCCTGCAGGACGACTTCGGCGTCAATAAGATCCGCTTCCCCGACACCTCGGCGATCGGCGTGAAGCCGGTGTCGAAGGAGGGCACCGAGCGCCTGGTGCGCAAGGCCATCCAGTACGCGGTCGACAACGACAAGCCCTCTGTCACGCTGGTGCACAAGGGCAACATCATGAAGTTCACCGAGGGTGGCTTCCGCGACTGGGGCTATGCGCTTGCGCAAGCCGAGTTCGGCGCGCAGCCGATCGACGGTGGCCCGTGGGTCAAGTTCAAGAATCCGAAGACCGGCCGCGACATCGTCGTCAAGGATTCGATCGCCGACGCCTTCCTGCAGCAGATCCTGCTGCGCCCGGCTGAGTACTCGGTGATCGCCACGCTGAATCTGAACGGCGACTACGTCTCGGACGCTCTGGCGGCCCAGGTCGGCGGCATCGGCATCGCGCCGGGCGCCAACCTGTCCGACTCGGTGGCGATGTTCGAAGCCACCCACGGCACGGCGCCGAAGTATGCCGGCAAGGATTACGTCAATCCCGGCTCCGAGATCCTGTCGGCGGAAATGATGCTGCGCCACATGGGCTGGACGCAGGCGGCCGACCTCATCATCAGTTCGATGGAAAAATCGATCCTGTCGAAGAAGGTGACCTACGACTTCGCCCGCCTGATGGACGGTGCGACGCAGGTCTCGTGCTCCGGTTTCGGCCAGGTGATGATCGAGAACATGTGAGGGCAGACCGCGGCCCGCGGCACCGCAAACACCAAAAGCCCGCCGATCGGCGGGCTTTGCTCTTGGGGCCTTTGCGGCCTCAGCCGGCGACGGCTTGTGCGCCGACCGGGGCCTGAGGTCTCGGCGCCGGGGCACCGGCCTCGACCGGGCAGATGTTCTGCGCCAGCTGGCCCTTCGGACCCTGGACCAGGTCGTAGCTGACCTTGCCGCCTTGTTTGAGCGTGCGAAAACCTTCCATCTGAATTGCCGAGAAATGCGCGAAGACGTCTTCGCCGCCTCCCTCGGGTTCGATGAATCCGAAGCCTTTGGCGTCGTTGAACCACTTGACTGTCCCGAGGGCCATACCCCACCTCCTGTTGTTTTGAGCGCGCATTCTGGGCGGGTGCGCCGGACACTGTCAAGAACTGGGCAGACAGCCGGCGGCTTGCAGGAACTGAATCCAGAAACCCCCGATCAAGGGATTGTCCAGTTTGGAATAACAAGGGCGGCGTGACGCATTTCCGCCCTTGTGCTTGGGACCCTGAGCGCAATATGCCAAGCTTGCGACTGCAGTCCGTCAACTCGATAGAATGAATCCATGCCTGTGGAGCGCCCCGATCCGCCCGCAACCCCGCCAGGGGAAGCGCCTCGACCCGACGACGGGCAAGGGGCCGTCGTTGTCGAACGGCAGCCGGCCAAGACGGTGCCGCCCCCCATGTACCAGGTGGTCATGCTCAACGACGACTACACGCCGATGGAGTTCGTCGTGATGGTGTTGCAGGAGTATTTCAAACGCGACCTCGAAACCGCGACCCAGATCATGTTGAAGATTCACCATGAGGGTCGGGGTGTGTGCGGCGTCTACTCGAAGGATGTCGCCGCCACCAAGGTTGAGCTGGTGCTGGCCGCCGCACGGCGCGGTGGCCACCCGTTGCAATGCATTATGGAGGCCGCATGATTGCGCAAGAGTTAGAAGTCAGCTTGCACATGGCGTTCGTCGAAGCGCGCCAGCAGCGACATGAATTCATCACCGTCGAGCACCTGCTGATGGCGCTGCTCGACAACCCGTCCGCCGCCGAGGTGCTTCGCGCCTGCTCGGCCAACATCGACGACCTGCGCAAGAGCTTGGTGCAGTTCATCAAGGAGAACACGCCCACCGTTGGCGGCTCCGATGAGGTCGACACCCAGCCCACGCTGGGTTTCCAGCGCGTGATCCAGCGCGCGATCATGCACGTGCAGTCCACCGGCAGCGGCAAGAAGGAAGTGACCGGCGCCAACGTGCTGGTCGCCATCTTCGGCGAGAAGGATTCGCACGCCGTCTACTACCTGCACCAGCAGGGCGTAACCCGGCTGGACGTCGTCAACTTCATCGCCCACGGCATCAAGAAGTCGGACCCGCCGGAGCCGGCCAAGTCGCCGGACGGCTCGGGCGCCGAAGGGGAGAAGGAAGAAGGCGAGGGCAAGGGCTCGCCGCTGGACCAGTTCACCCAGAACCTGAACCAGCTCGCCCGCGACGGCAAGATCGACCCGCTGATCGGCCGCGAGCTCGAGGTCGAGCGGGTGATCCAGATCCTGTGCCGCCGGCGCAAGAACAACCCGCTGCTGGTCGGCGAAGCCGGCGTCGGCAAGACCGCGATTGCCGAGGGCCTGGCTTGGCGCATAACGCAAGGCGAGGTGCCCGAGGTGCTGGGCAACGCCACCGTCTACGCGCTCGACATGGGGGCACTGCTTGCCGGCACCAAGTACCGCGGCGATTTCGAGCAGCGGTTGAAGGGGGTGCTCAAGTACCTGAAGGACCAGCCGAACTCCGTGCTGTTCATCGACGAAATCCACACGCTGATTGGCGCGGGTGCGGCATCCGGCGGCACGCTGGACGCGAGCAACCTGCTCAAGCCCGCGCTGAGCTCCGGCACGATGAAGTGCATCGGCGCCACGACCTTTAGCGAGTACCGCGGCATCTTCGAAAAGGACGCCGCGCTGTCGCGCCGGTTCCAGAAAATCGACGTGGTCGAGCCGTCGGTGGAGCAGACCATCGAGATCCTGAAAGGCCTGAAGTCGCGCTTCGAGGAGCACCACAGCGTCAAATACGCGCTGGGCGCCCTGCAGGCCGCCGCGGAACTGTCAGCCAAGTTCATCAACGACCGGCATCTGCCCGACAAGGCGATCGACGTCATCGACGAAGCCGGCGCCGCACAGCGCATCCTGCCGAAGAACAAGCAGAAAAAGACGATCACCCGCAGTGAGGTCGAAGAGATCGTCGCGAAGATCGCGCGCATCCCGCCGGCATCGGTATCGAGCGACGATCGCTCGAAGCTGAAGACGCTGGATCGTGACCTGAACAGCGTGGTGTTCGGGCAGGAGCCCGCGGTCGAGGCCTTGTCGTCGGCCATCAAGATGGCACGCTCGGGCCTCGGCAAGCCGGACAAGCCGGTGGGCTCGTTCCTGTTCTCGGGTCCGACCGGCGTCGGCAAGACCGAGGTCGCGCGCCAGCTGGCGTTTGTCCTCGGCATCGAGCTGATCCGCTTCGACATGTCGGAGTACATGGAGCGCCATGCGGTGAGCCGCCTGATCGGCGCGCCCCCCGGCTACGTCGGATTCGACCAGGGCGGCCTGCTGACCGAGGCGATCACGAAGAAGCCGCACGCGGTGCTGCTGCTCGACGAAATCGAGAAGGCCCACCCCGACGTCTTCAACGTGCTGCTGCAGGTCATGGACCACGGCACGCTGACCGACAACAACGGGCGCAAGGCCGACTTCCGCAACGTGATCATCGTGATGACCACCAATGCGGGCGCCGAGACGATGAACAAGTCGACCATCGGCTTCACGACGCACCGCGAACAGGGCGACGAGATGGCCGACATCAAGCGCCTGTTCACGCCCGAATTCCGCAATCGGCTCGACGCGGTCGTCAGCTTCCGTGCGCTCGACGAAGAGATCATCCTGCGCGTGGTCGACAAGTTCCTGTTGCAGCTCGAAAGCCAGCTCGCCGAGAAGAAGGTGGAGGTGACCTTCACCGACGCCTTGCGCAAGCACCTGGCGAAGAAGGGCTTCGATCCGCTGATGGGCGCGCGCCCGATGCAGCGCCTGATCCAGGACACGATTCGGCGGGCGCTGGCCGACGAGCTGCTGTTCGGCCGCCTGGTCGATGGCGGTCGGCTGACCGTGGATCTCGACGCGGACGACAAGCCGTTGCTCGACATCCAGCCGGCGCGCAAGAGCGACAAGCCGAAGGCCGAGCCGGCCACCGCCTGACCGGACGTAGCAGGCCAGAGAACGCCCCGCGCTGCGGGGCGTTTTTGCTTGGGTGTCTTGCATGCACCCCCAGTTCGAGGGCTGGCGGTTGCGCCGAACGATGCGCAGAATTCGACCATGCAGCAACAGCGACATACATGGGGACGTGAGCAGCGCAGAGACGGTGCAAGCGAATGGGCG
This sequence comes from Piscinibacter sp., assembly GCA_035513255.1. Classification (GTDB taxonomy): domain Bacteria; phylum Pseudomonadota; class Gammaproteobacteria; order Burkholderiales; family Burkholderiaceae_C; genus Albitalea. Next base: position 12,685 of record DATKCI010000268.1, read on the forward strand.
ACGACCGGCTTTTCCACGATCATCGGCGAGCACGAGGCCAAGGCCGTGCGGCGTTCGCGCCGGCGCCAGCGCCGCTCGGGCTATCTGCGGTTCGCGCTGCCGTTCCTGTTGATGCTGGGCGCGGGCGGCGCCGCGGTGCTCGGGTTGGCGCGCTACCTGCAAAACTGAGGGCGGCCACCGCCCAAGGACAAACGCCACCCGAGGGTGGCGTTTTCAGTTCCTGGCGGAGAGAGCGGGATTCGAACCCGCGGGGGGCTATTAACCCCCACACGCTTTCCAGGCGTGCGACTTAAACCGCTCATCCATCTCTCCGGAGCGCGCGATTTTAGCCTACGGGTCGAGGCTTGACGGTCGGGCGCGCCGCGGCTCGCCATGGCGGCGACGAGGCCGCCGCCGGGTGTTCCGGATCGGCCCTACACTTCGCGCTTTCTCACTGTGCCCCCGCGAGAGTTCCCATGCTGCGTTTCAGGTTCCCCATCGTCATCATCGACGAGGATTTCCGCTCGGAGAACACCTCCGGCCTGGGCATCCGCGCGCTCGCCGACGCGATCGTCAAGGAGGGCTTCGAGGTGCTCGGCGTGACGAGCTACGGCGACCTGTCGCAGCTCGGCCAGCAGCAAAGCCGCGCCGGCGCGTTCATCCTTTCGATCGACGACGAGGAGTTCACGCCCGGCCCCGACCCCGACGCCGCAGTGCTGAACCTGCGCAAGTTCATCCGGGAGATCCGCTTCAAGAACGCCGAGATCCCGATTTACCTCTACGGCGAAACACGCACCTCGCAACACATCCCGAACGACATCCTGCGCGAGCTGCACGGCTTCATTCACATGTTCGAGGACACGCCGGAGTTCGTCGCGCGCCACATCATCCGCGAGGTCAAGAGCTACCTCGATTCGCTGGCGCCGCCATTTTTCCGCGCGCTGATGGACTACGCGCAGGACGGCTCCTATTCGTGGCATTGCCCGGGGCATTCGGGCGGCGTGGCCTTCCTGAAGAGCCCGGTGGGCCAGATGTTCCACCAGTTCTTCGGCGAGAACATGCTGCGCGCGGACGTGTGCAATGCGGTGGAAGAGCTGGGGCAGTTGCTCGACCACACCGGCCCGGTCGCGGCGAGCGAACGCAACGCGGCACGCATCTACAACGCCGACCACTGCTTCTTCGTCACCAACGGGACCAGCACGTCGAACAAGATGGTCTGGCACCACTCGGTGGCGCCCGGCGACGTGGTCGTCGTGGACCGCAACTGCCACAAGTCCATCCTGCACTCCATCATCATGACCGGGGCGGTGCCGGTGTTCCTGCCGCCCACGCGCAACCACTACGGCATCATCGGCCCGATCCCGCAAAGCGAGTTCTCGCCCGAGGCGATCCGCCGCAAGATTGCGGCGAATCCGCTGCTGAAGGACGTCGATCCGAACACGGTCAAGCCGCGCATCCTGACACTGACGCAGAGCACCTACGACGGTGTGCTCTACAACACGGAGACGATCAAGCACTCGCTGGACGGCTACATCGACACGCTGCACTTCGACGAGGCATGGCTGCCGCACGCGGCCTTCCACACCTTCTATGGCGAGTACCACGCC
>DATKCI010000269.1:0-4437 GCA_035513255.1 Piscinibacter sp.
GGCGCCGATCTCCACGTGCTGAATGCCGCCGGTGTCGGGCCAGTGCTTCACATGGACGCGTCCTTTCTTGCCCTTGAAGTGTGAAGGCAATGAGGCGATCGGGCCGTATTGCGCGATGATCTTGTGGTCGATCATCGGCCCGACGACGGTTTCCTTCTTGTCCTTGTTGGCGTACACCGTGAGCGTGGTGGGCGACAGCATGGGCACGCGGTAGCGATACCCCTTGCCGACGACGTCAGCCTCCTTCGCGCTCGACTTGGTGACGGAGTCGGGCATCGTGCTGGCGATGTGGAAGTGGCGCGGATCGTCCACGAGTGCCTCCGTGAGACGGGGCAGCAACAACTGAGCGTTATCTGAGGTTCCCAGAATCCGAGCGCTTCCGTCCTTCACCGCCTCACCCAGTGTGAGGGCGAACTCATGCTTGTCGAATTCCGGTGGTGCCTGCATCGGCAGCACGACATCGTAGGTGGCATGCACCGGGGGACTGTCAGTCAGGCCGAGATTCTCGATCTCCAGATCGCGGCGCGCCTTGGCGGCTGCGATCCTTTCGCGCTGATGCCCGGACAGCGCCGCGAGAAGCTTGATCGGCGTCTTCTGCTTCGCAGCCTGCTCGTACAGGGTGTGGAGCTTGGCCTGCTCCTCGTCGACATGCTGATCGCGCTGCGCCAGGCACGCCTTCATCCTGCCGACCAGCGAGCACTGCAGCGGGTTCTTCTGCTCCCTCGCCAACTCGGCCACGCCCCTGGAGGCGTCGTGGCACGAATCGGCGGTGACGCGTGGTGCCGTGGCAGGCGGGGTCACTGAGGGCGCTGAGGGCGCTGACGCCCCGATCTTGAGAACGCCCTTGGCGACGGACGCAAGCACCTCATAGCCCTCGTTGGTGGCCGAGCCATCTGCGCTCTGTAGCACGCCATCCTGGCCAATATCGAACTTGAAGTCCAGCGTCTGGAACAAGTCTGCACCAGCTGCGATCTGGTACAGGCGCGACATGTCGGCCACAGCGACGGTCCGCAACTGCGGCACGGCGAACCCCACCGACGGCTTATTCGAGTAGGAGCAGGCGGTCGTGGTGCCGGCATCACACGCCTGGCTGCAGCTCTCGAACACGCCTTGTAGGAAACCGGATGTGGACACCGAGAGCTTTATCGGCTGCACGACCTGAAACTCCGTCTTCGGCAAGGCATACACGATGCCTTCGCCCGCGACGAGCGTCGAGGGCTTGCTGTTTGCCACGTGCCGGCTTTCGAGCGTCACGCCGCAGCCGTGGAGCAGGAGCGGCATGACGGCCAAGCAGAGAAAAAGGGACGGCTGCTTCATGGGGGCCTCCACGATGATCGGGCACGCATCATCGGCAGCCCGACGCTTCGGGGTCATCCTCAAGCTGATGGACAGACGTGCCGCGGTGTCCTCAAGACGTACGATGACGTGCGCCCGCTCCCTCCCTAGAGTCGGCCCCCTTGCCAGGCGCGTCCCGAGCGCCGTCATGGAGGAACGACATGCCCGAAGATTCGCAAGCCAGTAACGACCCGGCTGGATCGCTGCCTGACCCAAACCCCACCGGTGGCTTGCCCCGCATCCGGCCGCGCGGGGGCAGTGATGAGGGCGAGCTCGTCGTGGAGGTGGTACTGGCGTCCCCCGCGGAGGCATCGGCGCTCCGACGCAGAGTCCTCAGCGGCGAATCGGTGGCCGCGGCGCTCGATTCGAGCGTCGATGGTTCGCTCGGCGCCGTGCTGAAGCGTTTCGGCGCGCTGGAGGTCACGCCGAACTACCCACCGGACCGTGTCGCTGCCGAACGCGCGCGCAGCGGCATGCGCCACGCCACGCCGCCGAGCATCGGCGCCACGCGCGAGCCCGTCCTGCCGCCGCTCGACAGCTACGCGCGCGTGCGCTTCCCCGCGGGCACCTCCGCGGCGGAAGTCACAGCTGCACTGCGCAGCCTGCCAAGCGTGGACCAGGCTGTCGTCGTTCCCCGCGCGGTGCCGCCGGCCGCGCTCCCGCAGTTCGACGACGACGCAGATCCGCTGGTGGGCGACGACACGCTCAGCGAGGATCCTGCGACGCGGCTGGAATCGCAGTGGTACCTGCATCGCATGCGCGTCCCGCAAGCGTGGCGGCTGGCGCAGGGTGCGGGCGTGGTCATCGCGGACATTGACTGGGGTTGCCGCACAAGCCACCAGGAACTGCAGGCGGCCATCGAGCACACCCACAACGCCGCGAACGGCGGGTCCGACGTGACGCAGGGAGACGAAGTGGGCCATGGGACATCAGTGCTTGGCCTCGCCGGTGCCAGGCGAGATGGACAAGGCGTGCAGGGGTTCGCGCCAGAAGCATCGCTCTGGGCGATCCAGGGCGACGGCCCGGGGCCGTTCGTCACCTCGGATCCGTGGGCAGATGCACTGGACCATGTGGCACGCAAGGATGCAGGAGGCCGTCGCAAGGTGGTCATCCTCGAGGTGCAGACCGAGAGGGGCGGCAACTACGAGCAGGTGCCATCGGTGCACCGCGCCGTGCGCGCCGCCATTGCAGACGGGTGCGTGGTGTGCGTCGCCGCGGGCAACGGCGACCTTCCCGCAGACCACGCCGACGATGGCATCCCGTTCGCGCCGACGGGCTCTATCCTCGTTGGGGCGACCGTCTTTGGTCCTCACGAGAACCGCCGCGCGGATTTCAGCAACCACGGCCGCAACGTCACGGTATGCGCGCCTGGCGATCCCGACCACGACGTGTGCTGCGGTCCGGATACGGACAGCGCCTATCGCAACCGGTTCGGCGGCACCTCCGGCGCGACACCCAAGGTCGCCGGTACCGCCGCCTTGATGTTGTCCGTGAACCCCCAGCTGTCACACGAAGAGGTGCACGAGATCCTGCGTCGCACCGGCTCGACGATCGTTGAAGACCCGGGCAAGCCGGTGGGCGCGTTCATCGATGCGGAGGCGGCAGTGATGGAGGCGCTGCGCCGCCGCGAGGGCGTGCGGCCGCCGGCAGCGCTGATCCGTGCCGCGGCTGTCCCGCCCGACGACAGAGGGAAAGACGAGAAGGCGAAGGATGAGTCATTGAAGGAGCTGCAGGCCCAGCTGGCGCTGCTGCAGCAGCTCCTCACCGCGCAGCTCTCGCTGCAAGTCGCGCAGCAGAGCCGCGACGCGATCGTCGCGAAGGGCGTCAACGACAAGTTGAAAGAGCTGGCCGTCTCCAGGTCGTCGCTCGTCGAGGCCGAAGCCCAAGGCGCGTTCGCGGGGCTGCAGGGCATCCGCAAGGGGCTCGCCGACCTCGCCGTCCCCGGCAAGGAAGGCACGATCACGATCCAGAAGGGTTCGGACGGCGCGTTGATGCTGCGGTTCAAGCAAGCGATGCTGACGAAGCTGGACGAGGCCGCCGGGCGCATCTTGGGCGAGCTGAAGTCGGCCTCGTGCGAATTCGTGCTCGCGACGCGGTCCGACGTGGAGGCCGCGCTCCGCAGCGAGATAGTTCTGGAGCGCATCGCACTGCATCAGGCGCGCCTGGAGGCCGCACTCGTCAAGACGCGCCGGCAGACGTCGGCTCCGCCCGCGATGCTGCCCGCGGCACTTGCCGCGGTGCAGGCCTTGCCGGTCACGCTGGACGTGCTCAACAACGTGGGCAAGCTGTTCCGCGTGGATCAGACGATGAGCGTCTACGGCGCCGGCGACGAGGCCACCAGCGCGCTGCACCTGTTCATGGAGGCGCACAGCAGTGGCCAAGTGTCTCGCGTCGAGGACGCGCACCGCTACATCCTTAAGTCGGCGCGCGACCTGCTGCGGTCCCTGGAAACGCTGCGGCAGCTGCGCGGCCAAGCCTTGGAGCACCTTGCCCAGGTGCAGCGCCTTGCGGACGACGCCGCGCGGCTTCCCGCCGACGCGGTTCGGCCTCACCTGCCAACGCCTGAAGCCTTGGCCACGCTGAAGGAAGCGCTGGCCGGCGTGAGCGGGCAGCTCGCCGCGCTGGACCCCGACACTGCTCCGGACGCGTTCTGGTCGCAGGCGCTGGACCAGGCCAAGCACCGGCAGCTCGCGGGCAAGGGGCGCATCGAGGCGATGGCGACCGCGCAGTCGGTGCAGGTGCTGAAGAAGCGGTGGTGGTGGTCGGACCGGCTCGACATATCGGGCGAGATCCAGGTGGACTATCGTGTCGTCGATGCCGACGGGAGCCTCATCGCATCGGGCGTCAAGCTGCTGGCTTCGAAAGGACGCAAGGCGGATATGGACGAGGACAGCGAGGCGTCGCTGCCGCACATCGAAAGGGGCGGCGCCAATGGCACTGGCAAGCCCCTCGTCAATTAGTCCGAAGTTCCTGCAGCGCCGGAGCGAGTTTGCCCTTGTGCGACAAGCACTTGGGATGAGTTCGGGGTTCCGTTTTCTGCCTACAGCCGGATTTGCTGGATCAGTTCGAGCGCTTGGCGCTGCTTGACGTTGGGCGTAGTGA
>DATKCI010000270.1:0-4735 GCA_035513255.1 Piscinibacter sp.
CCTGGAAGACGTAGCCCGGCCCCGCGGAGCCGCCCCTCGGGACCACCTGCAGGTGCACCCGCCCCGCATCGTTGGGTCCCGGCCATTGCAGGCTTTGCGAAGCCTGCGTGCCGGGTCGGAAACGCAGCACCTGGCCGTCGACGTCGAGCGTGAACTCGCTCACGCCCGGGTCGAGCTCGATCAGCCGCAGGTCGAGGCGCAGGTTCATGCGCCGGCCGCCGTCGCGGAAGAAGGCGTCGCGGATCGCCTGCGCGCGCTGGAAACTCTGCAGCGCTTCGCTGCCCGCTCCCGCGCCGTGGAACGCCCACGGACGCGATGAGGTGTCCACGTAAGGCTGCAGATTCCGTTGGAAGAAGCCGTCGATCAGGCCGCCGGCCGCGAAGGTCTTCGTGAAAGTCTCGCGCGACATCTCTTCGCGGCTCGTGCGCACCAGCGGATAGCGGCCGGCGACGGCGAGGCTGCACTGCGGCGCCAGGTCGCTGGCGATCTGGCGTGCCAGCGGATCGCGCACGGCCCTGAACTCCTGGGCACCGGTGGCTGCCGACAGTTGAATCAGCATGCCGCGCACGGGCTCGGGCGCACGCTCGGCCGCAGCGGCGAGTTCGCGGGTCGCGTCGCTCGCGGGCGGCAGCGCCTTGCGCCGCGTCGCATCATCGACGGCCGCAAGGTGTGCCGACAGCTTGCCGAGCACCGCCTGCATCTCTTCGATGGGCGCCGGCTGCCCGCTGACGTAGCGCAGCAAGGGCTCGAAGCTCGCATCCAGCGGCGGCTCCGCCGCGGCCTCCGTGCCCGATGCCTGCACGGACGCGGATCCCAATGTCACTTCGCTAACCAGCGCGCGCAGCAGCGCCACCAGCGGCGAGTCCGCGCGCGACAGCAGGTTGGCGAGCTCGGCGCTGGCCGCGAGATTCGCTGCCGGTGCGAGCCGCAGGTCGGCCACGAACTGCTGCCACTGCGCGCGGTAGTCGGCGAGGTACAGGCGCTGCACCCCATCGAGCAACGCGGCCTGCGCCGTCGCGTCAGCCGCGCCAGGTGTGGCCGTGCCCATCACCCAGGTCTCTTCGCGCGCAAACTGGCGCAACACTTCGTTCGTGCGTGGCTGCAGCGATTGCCTCAGCACCGCGCGCGAGTACAAGGCCGGCACGCCGGTGTTCAGCGGCTGGCCGCTGGCGCGCACGAAGACCTTGCTCGCCGCCGCGCCGCCCGCGGACTCCACCGTGAACGGCGCGGCCTCGGCGCCGAGGTCGAGCTGCTTGAGCCGCAGGTACGCGCGCTGCGCGAGCGGCACGCTGCCGACCAGCCGGCGCGCCGACGCCACGAGCTGCGGGTCGGCATTCGACGGCGCACCGACCTCGCCGCTCGCGAGCAGGCGATCGAGATGGCGGCGCAACGCCTCGCGCTGCGCCGGTGTCACCGCGACCGGCAACGTCGCCTCCCAGTCAGCGCCCAGGTAGGCCCGCAAGGCGGCGGCGTCGTAGTTGCGGCCGCCGAAGAGCATCAGGTAGACCTTGAGCGTTTCGTAGATGAGCTCCACGTGGTCGCGCTCACCGGTGCGCAGCTTGGTCTCGAGCCGGGCTGCGATGCGCGGCAGGAAGGCCTCGCGCAGCACACGCTCGTAGACATCGCGGGATGCGGTGGTCAGCATCTCGCTGCGGTCCAGGCCCATGTCGAAGGCCACCGGCGAGGCGACGGCCGGCGCTTCGCCGCTGCCGGCGAAGCGCTCGAGCGAATCGAGCGCCGGCAGCAAGGCGACGAGATCGGTGGAGGCGGCCTGCCGGCCGACCGCCACGTCGCGCTCCAGCGCGGGCAACCGAGTCGCGAGCGTGTCCACGTGGTCACGGTTGTGCGCATAAGCGCGCCACGACAGCGCCACGGCAGCCATCACCGTGAACGCCGTCAGTCCCACCACGCCCCACTCCACCACCGCACGGCGGCGGCGCCAGCGCAGGTTGGTGCCGGCCAGACCCGCTTCGGCAAACACCACGTCGCGCAGCAGTCGGGTCACGAAGAAGGTCTTGCCGCTGGGCCGCGACGGCGGAAGCATGCGGTTCGCGAGGCCCAGCGCACGCGCCAGGCCGCCGAGCGCACGGTCCATCGGCGTGCCTTCCTGCGTGGCGCTGGTGAAGTAGACACCGCGCACGAAGGGCCGCAGTTCGGCGCGCATGCCGGCGAACATCACCTGCAGGAACTCGAACAGCGTCTGCCGCAGCAAGCGCCACTGCTGCGGGAAGGCATAGACGGCGGAGCGCCGCTCGCGGTCACGCTCGCCTTGCAGGCGGTCGATCAGGCAATCGTTGAGGCGCTTTTCCAGCGCGGCGAAGTCGCTCGCCATGCGCACGAGCGGACCGTCGCGCGTGGAGTCCGCGCCGTGCGGGAAGGTCACGCCCCAGACCTGCGCGCGCTCGTCCTTGTCGAAGTCGGCGAAGAACTCCATGAAGCCGGCCAGTAGGTCGGTCTTGGTGATCAGCACATAGACCGGAAACGCGATGCCGAGCTGCGTGTGCAGCTCCTCGATGCGCTCGCGCAGCTCGCCGGCATGCGCCAGCCGCTTCTCGCGGCTCACGTTCAACAGGTCGCTCGCGCTGATGGTGAGCAGCACGCCGTTGATGGGCCGCCGCGGCCGGTAGCGACGCAGCAGCGCGAGGAAGCCGAGCCAGGCGGCACGGTCGGCGGCGCGGTCGCTGTCGTGGGTGGTGTAGCGCCCGGCGGTGTCGATGAGCACCGCTTCGTTGGCGAACCACCAGTCGCAATTGCGCGTGCCGCCGATGCCGCGAATGAACTTCTCGCCCACCGCGTCGGCGAGCGGAAATTCGAGACCGGAGTTGACGAGCGCCGTCGTCTTGCCGGCCCCCGGCGCGCCGATGATCACGTACCAGGGCAGCTCGTAGACATAAGGGCGGCCCGTCAGCGCACCCAGCCAGCGGCGCTTGCCGCCGATGCGCGAGCGCCGCAGCAGCCCGACCGCTTGCTCGAAGCGCCGGGTGATGACGGCCACTTCCTTGGCGCCGGGCGCAGGCGCCGCGCCATCGGCGGCCACCAGGCCTTCCATCAGGCGCCGGTTGCGACGGGCGCCTTGCGCCGCACGCCACAGCGCATGCGCGATCGCGAGCACGAGGAGCCCTGCGATCGTCGCCCCGCGCGCCGTTTCGCCGGCCAGCGGCACCACGCCGGCAATCGCCACCAGGGGCCCCACGAACCAGATCAGCGCGGCCGCGGCCAGCACGCCCAGCATCGTCGCCAGGAGCCGCATCAGGGAGAGCGCGGGGCTGCCCATGGACTTCAGCCTCTCGTCATGCATCCGGCCGCAGCAGCCGCAGCTCGATCTCGATGCGCCGGTTGCGCGCGCGCTCGGCCGTGGCGGTGGGAGGCACCAGCGGCTCGGCGTCGGCACGGCCCTCGGCACGCAGACGATCGGCGCGCGCGCCGCGCTCGATCAGCGCCGCTTGCACGGCCTGGGCGCGTGCACGCGAGAGATGCCAGTTCGACGGGAACTGCGGCGAGCTCACCGGCACGTCGTCGGTGTGGCCGATCACCGCCACTTGGCCGGGGATGTCCTTGACGGCGCGTGCGATGCGGCCGAGCAGCTCGGCCTGCTGCGCCTCGACTTGCGCACTGCCGGGCACAAAGAGCGTGTCGGCGGGCAGCGTCACCACCGAGCGCATCGCCTCGTCGCGCACTTGCAGCGCGCCGCGGGCGATGTCCGCCTGCAGCAGCGGCGCAAGGCGGGGCTTCGCGGCGGCGGTGGCCCGATCGAGCCGCAGCGCCGCGGGCACGGCCTGGATGGTCCGGAAGACCGGTTGCGCAAGCGCGTCGAGCCGGTTGTTGAACACCAGGAAGATGCCCACGAGCAACCCGCCTGCCACGGCGAGCAGCGCCCACAGCGGCAGGGTCGACACGTCGCGGTGCCCCTGCGTGGGCACGCCCTGCCACTGCACTGCGAGCGTTCGCGCCGACGCGCCGCTCGTCGCCGGCCGGATGACGTCGAGCACGCCGGCGGCAATCGCCTCAAGCTGCGCGCGTCCATCGGGCTTGCCGCGATAGCGCCCTTCGAAGCCGAGCTGCAGGCACACGTAGAAGAGCTCCAGCAGATCGGCGTTGGTGGCGGGTTCCTGGCCCAGCCGCTCCAGCAACTGAAAGGCCTTCTCGGCGCCGGAGCGTTCCTCGTGGAATTCCTGCAGCAGGTTGCGCTCGGCCCAGACACCGCCCGCGCTCCACGGCGTCTGCTCGATCACCTCGTCGATGAAGGAACACAGCAGGTAGCGCGCCGCCGTGATCTTGGGGCGCGGCACGCCGTTGGCCGCGCACTGCGCCTCGAAGTCGCTGATGCGCTCCAGCAGTTGCGCCCGCAAGGCGGCCGGGTCGTCATGCGAAGTGGTGGTGCGCAATTGCGCCACGAGACCGAGCAGCGTCCCCGCCGCGCCCAGCAGCGGATTGATGCCGGCCACGAGGCGCTGCAGTTCGAGGCCGGCCTCGCTCGGCGTGCGCGCGCTCGTCGCGGCCGGTCGCTTCATGGCCACGGTCGCCTGCCCGCCGGGCGCAGGCATCAGGATCGTCGGCTCCTCACCCCGGATGAGCGTGCGATCGTCGCTCATGACAGCCCCTCGTCCGATGAGTACATCGGCCGGCCTTGCAGGCCGCGCTGGGCCATGGGGCCCAGCCCTTCGCCAGGCACAAACAGTCCCCCGGACTGTTTGTGTCCGGGCTCAGCCCCCGAGGGGGCGAGCGCGGACGTGAC
>DATKCI010000271.1:0-19193 GCA_035513255.1 Piscinibacter sp.
GCGTTGCCGTGATCCTCGGCCAGGCGCTGCACATGATGCTCGAGCGCGTGAATGCCGGCTGCGGCCAATATTCCGGCCTGGCGCATGCCGCCGCCCAGCATCTTGCGCCAGCGGCGGGCCTGAAGGACGAGGTCGCGCGGGCCGACCAGTGCCGAGCCGACCGGGGCGCCGAGTCCCTTGGAAAAACACACCGAGACGGTGTCGAAGTGCCGCGCGATCTCGCGCACCGGCACGCCGAGCTTGACGGCGGCGTTGAACAGGCGCGCGCCGTCGAGGTGGGTCGCCAGGCCGCGTCGGCGGGCCAGCGCGGTCGCGTCGGCGATGTACGCCATCGGCAGCGCCTTCCCGCCCCAGGTGTTCTCCAGCGCGAGCAGCCGCGTGCGCGCGAAATGCGCGTCATCGGGCTTGATCGCGGCCTCGACGTCGGCGAGCGCGAGCGTGCCGTCCGGCTGATGGTCCAGCGGCTGCGGCTGCACGCTGCCGAGCACGGCCGCGCCGCCGCCTTCCCAGCGGTAGGTGTGGGCCATCTGGCCGACGATGTATTCGTCGCCGCGCTGGCAGTGGCTCATGATCGCGCAGAGGTTGCTCTGCGTGCCGCTCGGCACGAACAGCGCCGCTTCCTTGCCGAACAGCCCGGCCACGTGCTCCTGCAGCGCGTTCACACTCGGGTCGTCGCCGAACACGTCGTCGCCGACGTCCGCGCGCAGCATCGCGTCGCGCATGGCCGGCGTCGGCCGGGTGACGGTGTCGCTGCGAAGGTCGACGATTTTCATTGGCTCATGCTCAGGAAGTTCCTCAGCATCGCATGACCATGCTCGCTGAGGATGGACTCGGGATGGAACTGCACGCCTTCCAGCGGCGTTTTCGTGCCAGCCAGCGCGGTGTGCCGAACGCCCATGATCTCGCCGTCTTCCGAGGTCGACGTGACCTCGAGCAGCGAGGGCATCGTCTCGCGTTCGATCGCCAGCGAGTGGTAGCGGATCACGCTGAATCGACGCGGCAGCGACGCATACACGCCGCGCTCGTCGGTCGTGATGACGCTCGCCTTGCCGTGCATCTGCTTCTGCGCGCGGACCACCTTGCCGCCGAGAGCCGCGCCGATGGCCTGGTGGCCGAGGCACACGCCGAGGATGGGCAGCTTGCCGGTGAAGGCCTTGATCGTGTCGACGCAGATGCCCGCCTCCGCCGGAGAACAAGGCCCCGGCGACAGCACGAGCCGGTCGGGCCGCAGCTCGGCAATGCCTTCCACCGTGATCTCGTCGTTGCGGAACACTCGCACGTCTTCACCGAGCTCGCCGAAGTACTGCACCAGGTTAAAGGTGAAGCTGTCGTAGTTGTCGATCATCAGCAGCATGCTAGAACCCCTCCTCGACGAGTTCGGCGGCACGGATGAGGGCGCGGGCCTTCGCCTCGGTCTCCTTCCATTCGAGCTCGGGCACCGAATCGGCGACGATGCCGGCCGCCGCCTGCACGTACAAGGTCTGGTCCTGGACGATGCCGGTGCGGATCGCGATCGCCACGTCCATGTCGCCAGCGAAACTCAGGTAGCCGCAGGCGCCGCCGTAGATGCCGCGCTTGACCGGCTCCAGCTCGTCGATGATCTCCATCGCGCGGATTTTTGGCGCGCCGGTCAGCGTACCGGCCGGGAAGGTGGCCCTCAGCACGTCCAGGCTGGTCATGCCGTCCTGCAGCAGCCCTTCGACGTTACTGACGATGTGCATTACATGCGAGTAGCGCTCGACGACGAAGGCCTCGGTCACCTGCACGCTGCCGGTCTTCGCGATGCGGCCGATATCGTTGCGCGCCAGGTCGATCAGCATCAGGTGCTCGGCGCGCTCCTTCGGATCGCTGGACAGTTCGGCCTCGAGCGCCTTGTCCTGCTCCGGCGTCGCGCCGCGCGGCCGGGTGCCGGCAAGCGGGCGGATCGTCACCTTGTCGCCTTCCGGCGTGTGCTCCTGGCGCACCAGGATCTCCGGCGACGCGCCGACGATCTGGAAGTCACCCATGTCGTAGAAGTACATGTACGGCGACGGGTTCAGCGAGCGCAGCGCGCGGTACAGCGACAGCGGCGACTCGGTGTAGCGCTTGCGCAGCCGCTGGCCGATCTGCACCTGCATCATGTCGCCGGCCGCGATGTACTCCTTGCCCTTGAGCACCGCAGCGATGTAGTCGTCCTTCGCGAACTCGCGCTCCACGCCGTGCGCCGCGACGCGCTTGACCGCCGGCGCGGTCACGCTGTACTTGAGCTTGTCGGCCAGCTCGGCGAGGCGGCGCTTGGCCTTGTGGAAGGCTTCGGGCTGCCCCGGGTCGGCGTAGACGATCAGGTAGAGCCGCCCCGACAGGTTGTCGATGACCGCCAGCTCCTCGCATTGCAGCAGCAGGATGTCGGGCGTGGCGAGACCGCCGTCCTTCTCGGTCTTGGCGAGCTTGGGCTCGATGAAGCGCACCGCGTCGTAGCCGAAGTAACCCGCGAGGCCGCCGCAGAAACGCGGCAGCCCCGGCCGCAGCGCGACCTTGAAGCGTTTCTGGTACTGCGCGATGAAGTCCAGTGGGTTGCCGTCGTGCGTTTCGACGACGGCGCCGTCGGTGACGACCTCGGTCTTGAAGCCGGTCGCACGCAACAGCGTGTGGGCCGGCAGGCCGATGAACGAATAGCGGCCGAAACGCTCGCCGCCGACGACGGATTCGAGCAGGAAGCTGTGCCTGCCGCCGCCCGAGCTGTAGGCGAGCTTCAGATAGAGCGACAACGGGGTTTCGAGGTCGGCGAAGGCTTCCGCGATCAGCGGAATGCGGTTGAAGCCTTGGCCGGCCAGGCTCTTGAATTCGAGTTCGGTGATCACGTGCTGGGCCCTCCACAGCCCGGCGGGCGCATGAGGCGCCCGCATGGTGATGCAATGTCGGAACGTTCGGCAATGGGTGGATTGCCGCTGGAGCCGGAGGGTGCGCTCATCGAGTGAGCCGCCGCCCGCGGCGAAACAAACCTGCGCTCAGGCGCGTGCGGGCTGGCCCCGCCAGGGCCATGCTCCCCGGTCGTGCGACCCTTTGGTTTGCTTGCGCGGTGTGAACATGCCAAAAGTGTAGCAGGGCCCTCGCACGGCGCTCGTCAATTGCGCCATCCGTGAATTTATGACTCGACACGCACGACCGTGCGAAGTCACACTTCCGGACTTTGCCGAGCCCCACCGGCCTTGGCAGTCACAGACAGGAGATGCGCCGTGATCCGACGCTTGATACTCATCGCCCTCACCGGCGCCAGCCTGGCGCTGCCCCTTGCCGCTCGTGCCGAGATCGACGTCGGCGGCGTGAAGTTCGCCGACACCGCCGAGCTGGGCAACGCCAAAATGCAACTCAATGGCGCCGGCATGCGCTACAAGGCCATCTTCAAGGTTTACGCCGCCGGGCTGTACCTGACGGCCAAGGCATCGACACCCGACGAGGTGCTGAACGCCGCCGGCCCGCGCCGCCTGCACATCGTGATGCTGCGCGAAATCGACGCCAACGAGCTCGGCCGCTTGTTCACGAAGGGCATGGAACAGAATGCTTCGCGCGCCGAGTTCTCGAAGGTGATCCCGGGCGTGATCAAGATGGGCGAGATCTTCTCGCAGCGCAAGCGGCTCGCCGCCGGCGACTACTTTTCGATCGACTACGTGCCGGGCGTCGGCTCGACGATCGTCGTCAACGGCAAGCCCGCCGCCGATCCGATCAAGGAGCCGGAGTTCTTCAACGCGCTGATGAAGATCTGGCTCGGCAAGGCGCCCGCCGACGCGCAGTTGAAGGACAAGCTGCTGGGCAAGGCGGCGCCGACGAAGGACCCGTTCGGCAACTGACTTCCCGCTCCGGCCGGCCCCGAGGCACCGCGATCCGGTGCCTCTGTCGATTCAGGCGAGCTGCAATTCGTCCAGCCGGTCGATGAACCCGTCGGCATCGACGTCGCGGATCGGCTCGCCATGGTTGTAGCCGTAGGTCACCAGCACCACCGGGCAGCCGGCCGCGCGGGCGGCCTGGGCGTCGTTGCTGGAGTCGCCGATCATCAGCGTGTCGCGCGGTTCGGTCCCCAGCGCCTCGCAGCACTTCAGCAGCGGCAGCGGGTCGGGCTTCTTGCGCTCGAAGGCGTCGCCGCCGAAGACGACGGCGAAGTAGCGGTCCAGGCTCTTGCCGCGCAAGAGGTCGACAGCGTGACCCGTCGGCTTGTTGGTGACGCACGCGAGCGGAAGGCCACGGCGTCGCAGTGCTTCGAGCCCGCCGACAACGCCTGCAAAGACGATGGCGTGCGCGCCATTGATGCGGCTGTAGTGTTGCTGGTAGCGCGCCCACGCGTCGTCGTATGTCGACGCTCCGGCACCCACTGCTTCCAGCGTGCGGCGAATCAGGTGCTCGGAGCCCTTGCCGACCGTGCGTGCGACGAACGCCCGATCGACGGCGGGCAGCTTCAGCTCGCCGAGCACGATGTTCAGCACCACGACGAAGTCGCCGAGCGTGTCGACCATCGTGCCGTCCAGGTCGACGATCGCCGCGTGCGGGCGCCCCAGGTTCATGCGCGGTTCAGCGCCTCGCGCATCGAGTCGATGACGCCCTTGTAGTCCGGCTTCCCAAAAATCGCACTCCCCGCCACGAACGTATCCGCCCCCGCATCCGCCACCTGCCGGATGTTGTCGACCTTGATCCCGCCGTCGACCTCGAGCCGGATGTCGCGCCCGCTCGCCTCGATGAGCCGGCGCGCCTTCTCGATCTTCTTCAGCGCAGCCGGAATGAAGCTCTGGCCGCCGAAGCCGGGGTTCACGCTCATGATCAGCACGAGGTCGACCTTGTCGATCACCCACTCCAGCACGTCCAGCGGTGTGGCCGGGTTGAACACCAGCCCGGCTTTGCAGCCCTCGCCCTGGATCAGCTGCAGCGTGCGGTCGACGTGCGTCGAGGCATCGGGGTGAAAGCTCACGAGATCCGCGCCCGCCTTGCAGAACGCCTGCGCGAGCGCATCGACCGGCTGCACCATCAGATGCACGTCGATCGGCACCTTGCCGCCGTCGCTCTTTACCGCGTGCTTTCGCAGCGCCTCGCACACCATCGGACCGAAGGTCAGGTTCGGCACGTAGTGGTTGTCCATCACGTCGAAGTGAATCCAGTCGGCGCCGGCGTCGATGACGCTGCGCACTTCCTCCCCGAGGCGGGCGAAGTCGGCGGAAAGGATGCTGGGCGCGATGCGATAGGTGGCAGTCATGCGGGGATTCTAGGAGGCTGCCTAGAATGCGCGATGGCCAAACCCCAGTTCACCTGCAGCGTCGTCGTTCGGCCGCTTGCGGAGCAAACGCAGCCCGACGCGGGGCAGTACGCTTTCGCCTACACGGTGACGATACAAAACAGCGGCGACGTGGCGGCGCAACTCGTCGCGCGACACTGGATCATCACCGATGCCGACGGCCACACCGAAGAAGTGCGCGGGCTGGCCGTCGTCGGCCATCAGCCGCTGCTCAAGCCCGGCGAACTGTTCGAGTACACGAGCTGGACGCGCATCGGCACCTCCAATGGCACGATGCGCGGCACGTTTTTCTGCATGACCGAAGACGCCCGGCCGTTCGAAGCACCCATCCCCGAGTTCGGGCTGACGGTCGCGTCGACCTTGCACTGACGCCGCCCTATCGTTCGTCCGGCCCACGGCGTTCGCCCTTCTTGCGGCCCGAGAACATCGTCCACCAGACGATCAGCACCAGCAGCGCGAGGGCGCCCAAGGCTTCCAGCAAAATCACCCACATGTCGACATTGTCCCGAAGCGCCGGCCGGCCGTGGTGGCCGGCGGCCATTCTAGGCGTGCTGGCCGCGTGCACGACGGCGCCCGAGGCGCCCGTCCCCGCCAAAGACCGGGCGGTGCCACCTGCAGCAGCGCCGGCGCCTACGGCCCCGGCGGACGCTGCTGCCGTTCCCATCGTTCGCGCACGTTCGCGCTGGATTCCCGCGGATTGGGCCGAACTTCCCGGCTGGGAGCATGACCGCGCCGCCGAGCTGTGGCCGGCGCTGCTGCGCGGCTGCGAGCGGCCGCCACCGTCGTGGGCCCGTGTCTGCAGCGAAGCGCGCACGGCCGCGCCGGCCGGCGACGAGGCAGCGCGGGCGTGGCTTCAGCAGCGGCTGCAGCCGTACCGCGTCGAGTCGCTCGAAGGCAGTGCCGACGGCATGATCACCGGCTACTTCGAGCCGCTGATCGAGGCGAGCCGCGTCGCACGCGGCGCGTTCCGCGTGCCGTTGCACACGCTGCCCGCCGACATCGAATCGCGCAAGCCCTATTGGACGCGCCGGCAGGTCGACACCTCGTCCGCGGCCAAGGCGCAGCTGCGCGGGCGCGAGCTCGCGTTCGTCGCCGATCCGCTGGACGCGCTGATTTTGCAGATCCAGGGCTCCGGGCGGCTGGACCTGATGGAAGCCGACGACAGCCGCAAGCTCGTTCGCGCGGCCTTCGCCGGCCACAACGACCATCCCTACAAGTCGGTTGGCCGCTGGCTGATCGAGCGCGGCGAGCTGAAGGCTGAGCAGGCGTCGTGGCCGGCGATCAAGCAGTGGGCGCAGGCGAATCCGAAGCGCATGAACGAGCTGCTGTGGAGCAATCCGCGCGTGGTCTTCTTCCGCGAGGAGCCGTTGCCTGACCCCGCCGTGGGCCCGCGCGGGGCACAGGGTGTCCCGCTGACGCCACAGCGCTCGATCGCGGTCGATGCACAAAGCGTTCCCTACGGCACGCCGGTGTGGCTGGACACGACCGAGCCGCTGTCGAACACGCCGCTGCGCCGCCTCGTGATGGCGCAGGACACCGGCAGCGCGATCGTCGGCGCGGTGCGCGCCGACTTTTTCTGGGGCTGGGGAGACGCGGCCGAGCAGCAAGCGGGGCGCATGAAACAGCCGCTGCGCATGTGGGTCTTGTGGCCGAAGTCGTGACGGCGAATTCGTGGCCCGGATGCAATCCGGGAGCGGCGGTGCGCGCCGAGGCCGCAACCCCGGATTGGCATCCGGGCTACAGGTTCAGGTCGCTCAGGCCCGGGTGATCGTCCGGGCGCCGGCCCAGCGGCCATAGCAACTTGCGGTCGGCCTCGGCGATCGGCAGGTCGTTGATGCTCGCGAAGCGGCGCATCATGAACCCTCGCTCGTCGAACTCCCAATTTTCGTTGCCGTAGCTGCGGAACCACTGCCTCGAATCGTCGTGCCATTCGTAGGCGAAGCGCACCGCGATGCGCGCGCCGTCGAAGGCCCACAACTCCTTGATCAGCCGGTAGTCCAGCTCGCGGGCCCACTTGCGCTGCAAAAACTCCCGCACTTGCGCACGCCCGACCGGGAACTCCGCGCGGTTGCGCCAACGCGTGTCCTCGGTGTAGACAAGCACCACCCGATCGGGATCGCGCGTGTTCCACGCGTCCTCCGCCAGCCGAACCTTGACTCGGGCCGACTCCGCCGTGAACGGCGGAACCGGAAGTTTCATCCCACTCACTTCACTCAAAGCCACCTCCCACACCCGACGAGTTGAGCGGAACCGCGCGCGCCGCGCGGTGGCCGCTCGAACGAGGCGAATTGGTACGGCACGCGCAGCGTGCCCGGACTAATACGTTCTGTACGGAAGGAACTTGCCGCTCATCATGATGTTGACGCGATCGCCCGCGGCGTTCGGCTCGCGTTTCAGGTCCATCTTGAAATCGATCGCGCTCATGATGCCGTCGCCGAACTCCTCGTGGATCAGTTCCTTGAAGGTCGTGCCGTACACGTTGACCAGTTCGTAGAACCGATAGATCAGCGGGTCGGTCGGCACGCTGGTCGGCAGCGACCCTTTGTACGGCACCACCATCAGCCACTTCTGCTCGGCATCGCTCAGGCCGAAGATCTCGCCGACCACGCCCGCCTGCTCGGCGGTGAGCGTCATCTGGCCGAGGCAGGCGGCCGTCGTCCACTCTTTGCTCAAGCCGACCTTGGCGGCCACATCGGTCCACTTGATGCCCTTGGCGACCTTGGTGGTGATGATTTTCTCGGTGACTTCCAGACGGCCCATGGTTCTCTCCTCGTTAGGCGGTTCAGACGACGCGCTGCAGCGGCGCGCGGACGGGGGAATCGGCTGCCGAATCGTTCGCCAAGCCTGGCCTGACTTCCGGCGGATGCTCGGGCGCCCTGCCGTGCGACAGGTCCTTGGAGCGCGCGACGAGGAAGTCGACGAGGTGGTTGCGGATGCGGTAGTACTGCGGGTCGTGGTGCAGCGTCGCGCGCTCGCGCTGGCGCGGCATCGTGTTGACGACGATCTCGGCCACGCGCGCCTGCGGGCCGTTGCTCATCAGCAGGATCTTGTCGGCGAGCAGGATGGCCTCATCGACGTCGTGCGTGATCATGAACACCGTCTGGTGCGTCTCGGCGCAGATGCGCAAGAGCTCGTCCTGGATCGTGCCGCGCGTGAGCGCGTCCAGCGCGCCGAAGGGCTCGTCGAGCAGCAGCATCTTCGGCTCGATCGCGAACGCCCGCGCGATGCCCACACGCTGCTTCATGCCCCCCGACAACGCCGACGGCTTCTTGTCGATCGCCGCGCCCAGGTGGACCATCTCGACGTACTTCTCGACCTGCGCATCGACCTGCGCGGCGCTCCAGTCCTTCCACCTGCTGCGCACCGCGAACGCGATGTTCTTGCGCACGCTGAGCCACGGCATCAGCGCATGGCCCTGGAACACGACGCCGCGCTCCAGGCTCGGGCCGGCCACCTCGCGCTGGTCCATGAACACGTGGCCGGCGCTCGCCGACTCCAGGCCCGCCAGCGCATTGAGGATGGTCGTCTTGCCGCAGCCGCTGTGGCCGATGATGCAGACGAACTCGCCTCTCGCGATGCCGAAGTTGACGCCGTCGAACACCGGCTCGGCGCTGCCGGGGTAGGTCTTGGCCAGCCCCTCGACCTTCAGGAAGGCCTCACTCGACATAGGTCACCGCCTTCTGCAGCCGCGCGAAAAGCAGATCGAGCACCATGCCGACAATGCCGATGACGAGGATCGCGAAGATCACGTTGGTCAGCGACAGGTTGTTCCACTCGTTCCAGACGAAGTAGCCGATGCCGGTGCCGCCCACCAGCATCTCGGCCGCGACGATGACGAGCCAGGCGATGCCCATGCTGATGCGCATGCCGGTGAGGATGGTCGGTGCGGCGGCCGGCAGGATCACCTCGAACGCGCGGCGAAGCGGCGTGACCTCCAGCGTCTTCGCGACGTTGAGCCACTCGCGCCGCACGTTTGCGACGCCGAACGCGGTGTTGATCAGCATCGGCCACACCGAGCAGATGAAGATCACGAAGACGCCCGAGATGTTGGAGTCCTTGATCGTGTACAGCGCGAGCGGCATCCACGCGAGCGGCGAGATCGGCTTCAGGACCTGGATGAACGGGTCGAGCGCGCGGTAGACCATGCGGCTCATGCCGATCAGGAATCCGAGCGGCACGGCCACCAATGCCGCGAGGCCGAAACCCATGGCCACGCGCAGCAGCGAATGGCCGAGCTGCACCGCGACGCCCTTGTCGTTCGGCCCGTTGTCGTAGAACGGGTCGGACAAATGCCTGAGCACCGTCTGCCCCATCTGCGCGAGCGTCGGGAAACCGCCCTCTTTCGCTGCGCCGCCCGGGTCCTTGCCGAGCATCTTTGCGTACTCGATCTGCTCCGGCGTCATCGCCGCTGCCGCGCCGCCGGCGGACGGCAGCGTGGCGAGATGCCACACGGCCAGGAACAGGCCGAGCAGCATCGCCGACAGCAGCGTCGCCTGCAGCGTAAGCCGGCGTTCGGCGTTGATGGCCTTCATCGCGTCACTCCGTCAGGCCTGCTTGCTGACGGCGAAGCTCTTCAGGTAGTCCTCCGGCTTGGCCGGATCGAACACCTTGCCCATGATCGTGAACTTCGGGTAGCTTCCCTCGGGCACCGGCATGCCCAGCTGCTTCATCGTCTTCTTCGCGTCGGTCAGCAGGAACACGCGCTCGGCGATCTGCTTGTAGTTCACGTCGCCCTTCACGTAGCCCCAGCGCTTCATCTGCGTGAGCATCCACACGGCCATCGACTGCCACGGGATCGGATCGAAGTCGGCGCGGTCGGGCACCGTCTGGATGCCGCCCAGCCCGTCGGCGAAACGCCCGGTCAGCACCTGGGCCACGACCGTCTCGGGCTGGTTCAGGTAGGCCTGCGGCGAGATGACCTTCGCGATCAGCTCGCGGTTCTTCGCCTCGCGCGCCATCGCCGACGCGTTCAGCACCGCGCGGTACATCGCGGCGAAGGTGTTGGGGTTCTTCTGGATGAACTCGGCCGAGGTGCCGAACGCGCAGCAGGGGTGGCCCTCCCACAGCGTCTTCGTCAGCAGGTGCAGGAAGCCGACCTCCTCGTAGACCGCGCGCTGGTTGAACGGGTCGGGGCCGAGGTAGCCGTCGATGTTGCCGGCGCGCAGGTTGGCCACCATCTCGGGCGGCGGCACGACGCGGATCTGGATGTCGCGATCCGGGTCCAGGCCGTGCTCCGCCACGTAGTAGCGCAGCAGGAAGTTGTGCATCGAGAACTCGAACGGCACCGCGAACTTGAAGCCCTTCCACTGCTTCGGATCGCGCTTGTCCTTGTGCTTCACGTGCAGCGTGATCGCCTGGCCGTTGGTGTTCTGGATCGTCGCCACGTGCATCGGCACCGGGTTCGATCCGACACCCATCGAGATCGCCAGCGGCATCGGCGACAGGAAGTGCGTCGCGTCGTATTCCTTGTTGATCATCTTGTCGCGGATCAGCGCCCAGCCCGCCGTCTTGACGACCTGCACGTCCAGCCCCTGCTTGCTGTAGAAGCCCAGCGGGTGCGCCATGATCAGCGGCGTCGCGCAGGTGATCGGGATGAAGCCGATCTTCAGGTCGCGCTTTTCCGGCGCGGCCTTGTCCTGCGCCATCGCCTGCAGCGGCGCGATCGGCAGCACGCTGGCGATCGCGGCCATCGCGGTCGAGCGGCCGACCGCGCGCATGAAGTTGCGGCGCATCGGCTCGTGCGGGAACAGCGCCTTCACGAGCGTCGCTTCGAGGAAGTCGCGCGAATGGGCTTCAGTGTCCATCGCGTCGGCCCGCGTGCGCAGCTGCGCGGTCGCTGCGGCGGCGTCCGCGTTGTGCTCGGCCACCGTGTGGTCGCGGCCGCAGCCGCACTTCATCAGCAGCGGGCGATCGGCGTCGTAGGGATCGAAACGGTCGGTGCTCATCGGAATCCTCCTCGATGGATGTGAGAGTAGGGATCGCCGCCGCCGCGCGCCATCGCCATCGCGGGCGTTCGCGTGTAGGGCTGGCACTACACGCGCCGTCGCTCAAGCCGGCAGCAGGTCGGCCCGAACGGCGTACAGCGCGAGCTCGACATCGTTGCGCGCCCCGGTTTTTTCCAGGATGCGCGCGCGGTAGGTGCTGACGGTGTTCGACGACAGCGACAGCTGTTGTGCGATCTCGCCGACGCTGCGACCGGTCGCGAGCAGCCGGAACACCTGGTACTCGCGATGCGACAGGTGCTCGTGCAAGGGTTTGTCCTCGGCCCGGGCCGGGCCGGGGGCGACCGTGGCCGCGAGGTGTTCGGCGACGGTGGGCGTGATGAACAGGCCACCGGCGGCGACCTTGCGGATCGCGCCGGTCATCTGCTCGGAATCGGCGCTCTTGTTCAGGTAGCCGGCCGCACCCAGCTTCAGGCTGCGCACCGCGTACTGCTTGTCCGGGTAGGTGCTGAGCATCAGCACCGGCGTCTTCGGGAACTCGCTCTTGAGCTGGCGCAGCACGTCCAGCCCGTCGCGGTACGGCATCGCGATGTCCATCAGCACGACGTGGATCGCTTCTCCGGCCTCGGCCGCGGCCCGCACCTGCCGCACGGCCTCGGGACCGCAGTCGGCTTCGCCGGCGAGCGTGATGTCGTCGGCGTCGGCCAGGATCTGCTTGATGCCCTGGCGAACAATCAAGTGGTCGTCGCAGACCAGCACGCGGATCATGGCGTCGCTCCTTCGCTCTTCTGCTGCGGCAGCGGCATCGTCAGCCGCACGCAGGTGCCCTGCCCTGGTTCGCTTTGCACGCTCACGCGGCCGCCGAAGTGGCCCGCGCGTTCGCGCATGCCCATCACGCCGTAGCTGCGCGGGTCGTCGAGCGCGGCGCGCGGCGCACCGACGCCGTCGTCGCGCACCTCGAGGTGCAGCACCGGGTCGGGCGGCCCGTCCACGTAGAGCCGGATGCCGACCGAGCGCGCCTTCGCGTGCCGGGCCACGTTGCTCAGCATCTCCTGGAAGATGCGGAACACCGCGATCGCCCAGCGCTCGCCGGCCACGCCGCCCGGCGGCGCGACGCCGGCGGCCACGTGCACCTGCAGCTCGTGACGCAGCTCGGTGGTCTCGATGAACTCCTGCGCCTGCCATTCGAGCGCAGCCCACAGGCCCTGGTGGTCGAGGATGCTGGGACGCAGGTCGGTGATGATGCGCCCGACGTTGTCGACCGCGGTGTCGATCAGCCGCCCCATGCCGTGGCACTTGCACTGCAGCTCCGGCCGGTCGCCGACGCGCTTTTCGAGCCAGTTCACGTCCATCTTCAGCGCGACCAGCAGCGAGCCGAGCTCGTCGTGGATGTCGCGCGCAATGCGCGTGCGCTCGTCCTCGCGCACGGTCTCCACGTGCGCCGACAGGTCGCGCAGCTGCTGCATCGCGCTGGACAGCTCCGCTGTGCGGGCGGCCACGCGCTGCTCGAGCTCGTCGCGCGCCTGGCGCAGCAGCTCCTCGGCGTGTTTGCGCTCGGTGATGTCGACGAAGGTGACGACGGCGCCCTGCACCTCGCCGCCGTCGAGGATAGGGTGCGACGAGTACTCGGCCGAGAACGCCGACCCGTCGGCGCGCCACAGCACCTCGCTGTCGATGCGACACGGCAGGCCCTGCCGGAACGCGTTGAAAATCGGGCAATCGGCCTCGGGGTAGTGGTCGCCGTCGCCGCGGCTGTGGTGGATCAGCCGATGCATGTTGCGCCCGAGCACCTCTTCGGTGCGCCAACCGAGCATTTGGGCGCCGGCACGGTTGATGAAGGTGCAACATCCGTCCATGTCGATGCCGAAAATCCCCTCGCCGGTGCTTTCGAGCAGCAGTTTGAGGCGATCGGTCCAGGCGGCTGTGCCGCCTGTCGACAAGCCGGCGGGCGGGCGCTGAACAGGGGTTGCGAGTTCCAACGGCATCTGCGTGGACCGGGACCAGGGATCCGGTCCCGAACGCAATCGCCGTGCCACGCGCGGCAGCGCTGATTCAGCCGGCGCTGGTCTCCCGAACCGCGTTCTGAATCAGCTCGAGCACGGCCGCCGGATCGGCGGGCTTCACGAGGTGGTGGGCAGCCCCGGCCTTCGCCGTCGCTGTGCGCCTGCACCGTGCCGCCGTGCATCTCGATGAAGGCCTTGACGATCGACGGGCCGATGCCAAGGCCGCCCTGCGCCTGCTGCCCGCGAGCGGTCGACCTGCGAGAAGATCTCGAACAGCCGCCGCATCGCCGCTGGCGGAATGCCCACGCCGCTGTCCTTCACGCTCAGCACCAGCTCGCCGCCGCGCTTTCGGCCGACAGCTCGATGCGGCCGCCTTCGGGCGTGTACTTCGCGGCGTTGTTCAGCAGGTTGGAGATGCACTGCGCGAGGCGCACCGGATCGGCGCTCACCGGCACCGGCTGCTGCGGCAGATCGAGCAGCAGCGTGTGACGCATCGCATCGATCAGCGGCTGGCTGATCTCGACGGCGTTGCGGATGATCTCGCGCACGTCGACGGTGCGTCTTTGCAGCGCGACCTTGCCCTGCGTGACACGCGCGACGTCCAGCAGGTCGTCGACCAGCCGCGTGAGCTGGAGCAGCTGGCGCTGCATCACGTCGAGCGACCAGCCGCGGGTCGACTCGTTCGCATCGTCGCGGCGAATCAGGTGCAGCGCGTTCGACAGCGGCGCGAGCGGGTTGCGCAGCTCGTGCGCGAGCGTCGCCAGGAAGGCGTCCTTGCGATCTCGAACTCGCGGATCGCTCGCTCATGCTGCCCGCTGCGCTTCTTCAGCACCGAGATCGCGCTGCGCACGCTGCCCTGCGCTTCGAAGTAGCGCAGCAAGACCACCGTGTCGGCGAGGTAGCTCGCGTCGACCGGGCTGTCCATGTGCGTGCCGATCAGCCCGCGCTGCACGCTGACGAGCAAGGTGGCGGTGCCGCATCGGCCGAGAAAGGTCAGCAGCTCGTGCAGCTGCACGCTCAGCAGCTTGTCCTCCGGCATCGGAAACATCGCCGCGCGCTCGCCGCGGCGCGCGGCCATGACGGCGAACTGCGCCGCGATCGTCGATTTGCAGGTGCCGGGCGCGCCGGTCAGCAAGGTGCTGGTGCCGCGCTCGATGCCGCCGCCGAGCAGCGCGTCGAGCGCCGCAACGCCACTGCCGAGAGAACCATCCGGTGCCGAGCCACGATGCGCCGCCGCCACCAGCCGCGGGAACACCTGGAGGCCCCCGCGTTCGATGCGGAAGTCGTGATAGCCGCCGACGAAGCGCATGCCCCGGTATTTCTGAACGCGCAGCCGGCGCCGCTCGGAACCGAACAGCGGGGTCGGTCACCCGGAACTTCGCAACGGGAATGGCCCCATCGGCCGACTCAACCGCCCGGCTTCAGATGCGTGAGCGGCAGTGCCGCCCCCGCCTTGACTTCACCCAGCGAGAAACTGGTGTGCAAATCTTTCACATTGGGCAGGGTCAGAAGCGTCTCCAGGCACAGGCGCGAGAACGCATCGAGGTCGGTCGCCATCACCTGCAGCTCGAAGGTGCCCGAGCCCGAAATGTAGTGGGCGGAGATCACCTCGGGGATTTGCCGAATTGCATCCTCCAGTCCGCGCGTGGCGGCCGCGGTGTTGCGCTCGGCGTCGACCCGCACGAATGCCAGTACCCCGAGGCCGATCTTGCGGCGGTCGAGTTCGGCGCGGTAGCCGGTGATGTAACGCTGCTCTTCGAGCCACTTGACGCGGCGCCAGGTCGGCGCCGCCGACAGGCCGATGCGCGCGGCCAGCTCGGTGTTGGTCAGGCGGGCGTCTTGCTGGAGTTCGCGCAGGATCGCGATGTCGTAGCGGTCGAGCGAGGCGCCGTGGGCCTCGGCACTTTCGGGTGTGTCCGGGGTTTTCCCTGGAGCCGGCTGTTTTGGCTTCATATCCATCGTATCGAGGTTCTGTCAGCAAGATTATTGCTCTGACTACGTCATTCGCGGCATAGAAAGAAAAGACTTCCAAGGCACAAAACTCTAAACTGTGCACCCTCCACCGCCCGATCTGCAGGAGTCCCGGCCGATGAACGCACCCCTTCCCGAGTCGATTCGCAAGGCGCTGGAAAGCGTCTCCCTCGACGACAAGTACAGCCTGGAAAACGGGCGTGCGTTCATGAGCGGCGTTCAGGCGCTGGTGCGGCTGCCGATGCTGCAGCGCAAGCGCGACGCGTTCGCCGGCCTCAACACCGCCGGCTTCATCAGCGGCTACCGCGGCTCGCCGCTCGGGACCTACGACCAGGCGCTGTGGGCCGCGAAAAAACACCTCGCGGCACAGAACATCGTGTTCCAGCCGGGCGTCAACGAGGAGCTCGGCGCGACCGCCATCTGGGGAACGCAGCAGCTCGACCTCTATCCGCAGAGCAAGAAGTTCGACGGCGTGTTCGGCATCTGGTACGGCAAGGGCCCGGGCGTGGACCGCTGCTCGGATGTGTTCAAGCACGCCAACATGGCCGGCACCGCGAAACATGGCGGCGTCATCGCGATTGCCGGCGACGACCACATCGCGAAGAGCTCCACCGCGGCGCACCAGAGCGACCACATTTTCAAGGCCTGCGGGCTGCCGGTGTTCTTTCCGTCGTCGGTGCAGGACATCCTCGACATGGGGTTGCATGCCTTCGCGCTGAGCCGCTTCGCCGGCGTGTGGTCGGGCATGAAGACGATCCAGGAGATCGTCGAATCGTCGAGCAGCGTGTTCGTCGATCCGGATCGGGTCGACATCGTGATGCCCGAGGACTTCGCGGTGCCCGAAGGCGGCCTGCACATCCGCTGGCCTGATCCACCGCTCGAGCAGGAAGCGCGGCTGATGGACCACAAGTGGTACGCCGCGCTCGCCTACATCCGGGCGAACAAGCTGAACCACAACGTCATCGCGGGCCCGAACGACCGCTTTGGCCTGATCGCAAGCGGCAAGGCCTACAACGACACCCGCCAAGCGCTGCACGACCTCGGCCTGGACGAAGACACCTGCCGGCGCATCGGCATCCGGCTTCACAAGGTGAACGTCGTGTGGCCGCTGGAGGCGACGATCACGCGCGACTTCGCGCAAGGCCTGCAGGAGATCCTCGTCGTCGAGGAAAAGCGCCAGGTCATCGAGTACCAGGTGAAGGAAGAGCTCTACAACTGGCGCCCCGACGTGCGCCCGACCGTGCTCGGCAAGTTCGACGACAGCGAAGGCGACGGCAGCGGCGGCGAGTGGTCGCATGCGAACCCGAGCCAGAACTGGCTGCTGCGCGCCCAGGCCGACCTGACACCGGCGCTGATCTCGAAGGCGATCGTGAAGCGGCTGAAGAAGCTCGGCGTGGACAGCGACATCGCCGCGCGCATGGACGCCCACATCGCGATCATCGAAGCGAAAGAGCGCAGCCTGCAGGTCATGACCGTCTCCGGCGGCGACCGCACGCCGTGGTTCTGCAGCGGCTGCCCGCACAACACCAGCACCAAGGTGCCGGAAGGCTCGCGCGCGATGGCCGGCATCGGCTGCCACTACATGACGGTGTGGATGGACCGCAGCACCAGCACGTTCACGCAGATGGGCGGCGAAGGCGTGCCGTGGGTGGGCCAGGCCCCGTTCACGACCGACACGCACGTCTTCGCGAACCTCGGCGACGGCACCTACTTCCACAGCGGGCTGCTGGCGATCCGCCAGTCCATCGCCGCCGGCGTGAACATTACCTACAAGATCCTCTACAACGATGCGGTCGCAATGACCGGCGGGCAGCAGGTCGGTGAGCGGCCGGAAGGGCATTCGGTGCTGCAGATCATGCAAAGCCTGAAAGCCGAAGGGGTCGCCAAGCTCGTCATCGTCACCGACGAGCCGAAGAAGTACCAGGGCGCGGACCTGCTGGCCGGCGTGACCGTGCACCACCGCGACGAGCTCGACCGCATCCAGCGCGAGTTCCGGGAGCTGAAGGGCACGACGGCGATCATCTACGACCAGACCTGTGCGACCGAGAAGCGCCGCCGCCGCAAGCGCGGCAAGATGGTCGAGCCGAACAAGCGCGTCGTCATCAACGAGCTGGTCTGTGAAGGTTGCGGCGACTGCTCGGTGAAGAGCAACTGCCTGTCGGTCGAACCCGTCGAGACCGAGTTCGGCCGCAAGCGCCGCATCAACCAGAACAGCTGCAACAAGGACTACTCCTGCGTCAACGGCTTCTGTCCGAGCTTCGTCACCGTCGAAGGCGGGCAGATGAAGAGCGCGAAGAAGAACGAGAAGACCCGCCCGAACCCGTTCGCGCTGCCGCCGATCCCGGAACCGTCGCTGCCGCTGGCAGAGACGGCCTGGGGCATCGTCGTCGCCGGCGTCGGCGGCACCGGCGTCATCACCATCGGCCAGCTGCTCGGGATGGCCGCGCACATCGAGGGCAAGGGCATCGTCACGCAAGACGCGGCGGGCCTCGCGCAAAAGGGCGGCGCCACCTGGAGCCACATCCAGATCGCCAACCGCATGGACGCAATCCACACGACGAAGGTCGGCACCGCGGAGGCCGACGTCGTGATCGGCTGCGACCCGATCGTCGCGGCAAACAAGAGCACGCTGTCGACGATCCGCGAGGGCCGCAGCTTCGTCGCGCTGAACACGCACGGGGCGCCGACGGCCGCCTTCGTCAGCAACCCGAACTGGCAGTTCCCGGCCGGCAACTGCGAAAGCGCGGTCGCGCAGGCGGCGGGCGCGAGCAACGTCGGCACGCTCGACGCGGACCAGATCTCGGTGGAGCTCGTCGGCGACTCGCTGTACACGAACCCGTTGATGCTCGGTTACGCCTGGCAAAAGGGCCGCATCCCGCTGAGCCATGCCGCGCTGATGCGCGCAATCGAGCTCAACGGCGTGCAGATCGACAACAACAAGGCCGCCTTCGAATGGGGCCGCCGCGCGGCGCACGACCTCGCTGCGGTGCAGGCGCTGCTGAAGCCGGCGCAGGTGATCAACTTCATCAAGAGGTCGACCAACGTCGACGAGCTGATCGCCAAGCGGATCGAGTTCCTGACCGGCTACCAGGATGCGGCCTATGCGGCGCAGTACAAACAGTTCGTCGAGAAGGTGCGCGCAGCCGAGCAGCCGTTGAACAGCACCAAGCTGACCGAAGCCGTCGCGCGGTATCTGTTCAAGCTGATGGCTTACAAGGATGAATATGAAGTGGCGCGGCTGCACACCGACCGCAGCTTCCACGAGAAGATTGCCGCGCAGTTCGAAGGCGACTACAAGCTCAACTTCCACATGGCGCCGCCGCTGATCGCGAAGAAGAACGACAAGGGTGAACTGGTGAAGCAACCATTCGGGCCGTGGATGCTGCGTGTGTTCGGGGTGCTCGCGAAGCTGAAGGGCTTGCGAGGAACGACGTTCGACATCTTCGGCAGGACAGCCGAACGCAAGATGGAGCGGGCGTTGATCGTCGAATACCAGCAGTGCATCGACGAGCTGCTGCGGGGCTTGACTGCGGGCAGCCATGCGCTGGCCATCGACATCGCGCGCATCCCGGAAGAGATCCGCGGCTACGGGCATGTGAAGGAGCGGCACCTGGCTGCGGCGCGTCCGAAGTGGGCGGCGATGATGGATCAGTGGCGCAACAGCGCGAGGTCGCAGCAAGCGGCGTGATCCGTAGCCCGGATGAAATCCGGGAGCGGCGCAACATCGACGGCACGGACCCCGGATTTCATCCGGGCTACGGTCAGCCCGGCGACACGCCGCCTTCCACCAGCACCGTCGCCGCCGCGATGTCCGGCGCCATGAGCCGGTCCTCGTGCAAGAACGGCCCCCGCTCGCGCAGCGCTGCATGCAGCTTCTCGATCGGCGGCGACGACTGCAGCGGGCGATGGAACTCCAGTGCCTGCGCGGCCGACAGCCACTCGATCGCAACGATGCCGGCCGTGTTGTCGAGCATCGAATGGAGCCGCCTCGCCGCATAGGTTGCCATCGACACGTGGTCT
>DATKCI010000272.1:0-19213 GCA_035513255.1 Piscinibacter sp.
GGGGGCGAACCCGACCAGTTCCTCGCGCTGCGCGTCGCGCGCGACGCGCTGCAGGACGCGGGGTACCTCGACGCGGACTACGACCACGCCGACACCGGCATCGTGCTCGGCCACAGCACCTATCTGCATCGTGGGCAGGGCGCCATCCTGCAAAACACCCTGGTGCTCGATCAGACGATGGAGCTGCTCGGGCTGGTGTGTCCGACGCTCGAGGCTGATCAGCTCTTGCAGATCCGCGGCTTGCTGAGGAGCAAGTTGCCGCAGTCGAACGCCGACGTCGCACCCGGTCTGGTCCCCAACGTCATGACCGGCCGCATCGCCAACCGCCTGAACCTGAAGGGCCCGAACTACCTGCTCGATGCCGCTTGTTCGTCGTCACTGCTGGCGGTCAACGCCGCGATCGACGAGCTGCGAAGCGGACGCAGCCGCATGATGCTGGCCGGCGGTGTCAACGCGTCACTGCCGGCCGAGGTGGCCGTCATCTTCACGCAGCTCGGGGCGCTGAGCACCCGTGCAAAGGTCAGGCCGTTCGAGGCCGGAAGTGACGGAACGCTGCTCGGCGAGGGCTTGGGCGTCGTCGTCCTGAAAAGGCTTGACGACGCGA
Organism: Piscinibacter sp.; assembly: GCA_035513255.1. Lineage (GTDB taxonomy): Bacteria > Pseudomonadota > Gammaproteobacteria > Burkholderiales > Burkholderiaceae_C > Albitalea. The sequence goes on from DATKCI010000272.1 coordinate 605, forward strand.
TATCCGACGGCGACCGCGTCTACGCAGTCGTGCGCGGGATTGGGCAAGCCAGCGACGGCCGTGGCCATGGACTGCTTGCGCCAAGCGTCGACGGAGAAACGCTGGCCATTCGCCGCGCCTACGTCGGCACCGGCATCGATCCGGCCTCCATCGGCTTGGTGGAAGCGCACGGCACGGGCATTCCACTCGGCGACAAGACGGAAATCGCCGCGCTCAAGAACGTCTTCGGCGAGCGGCAGGGCGAGCAGGGCACGGTGGCCATCGGATCCGTCAAATCGATGATCAGCCACTGCATCCCTGCGGCCGGGATCGCCGGCTTGATCAAGACGGCGCTGGCGCTGCACCACAAGACGCTTCCTCCGACCTTGTGCGAAACCGTCAATCCCGAGCTGGGCATCGAGAACACGACGCTCTACGTCAACACGGAAGCGAGTCCGTGGATCAGCCGCCTGGGAAGCGTGCGGCGCGCGGGCATCAATTCCTTCGGCTTTGGCGGCATCAACGTGCACGCCATCGTCGAGGAAGCGCCGAGCGAGGCCGTCAAACCGCAGAGGTCGACACCTTGGCCGGCGGAGCTGTGCATCCTCTCGGCGCCGAGCCGGGAGGTCCTGATTGCCAAGACCGAACAGCTCGCCGCAACGTTGAAGCAGCATCCTGAGTACCGGGTGACGCAGGTCGCAGCCGCCCTCGCGGCTGCCGATGCCAGTGAGCAACATCGTCTCGCGGTAGTCGCGAAGGACACCGCGTCGCTGGCCAAGAACATCGACCAGGCCTTGGCGCGCCTGCGCGAAAACAAGGCGGATCGGTGGTCCACGCGTGCAGGCACCGTCTACAGCAGCAGCCCGATCGGCGGCAAGCTGGCGTTCCTGTTCCCGGGCGAGGGATCGCAGTACATCGGCATGCTGGGCGATTTGGCGATGTGCTTCGGCCAGGTGCAGGAATGGTTGGACTTCTGGCACAGCCTCTATGACGATCCGCGTGGCTTCAACCGCACCGACATCGTCTTTCCGCCGGCGATCGAACTGACCGAGATGCGCCGCAACCAGCTCGAGGCGCGACTGCATGACATGGACGTCGGTTCCGAGGCGGTTTTCGTCGCGGGGCAGGCGATCCACACGCTGCTGCGCTCGCTGGGGGTCGAGCCCGATGTCATGATGGGTCACAGCTCCGGCGAATCGTCGGCTCTCGCGGCGTCGGGGGCGATCCCGGCCGATGGGCCGCGGCAGCTTGCCGAATTCGTGCGTCGGTTGAACGCCGTCTACGAGCAGGTTCTCGGGGAGGGCAAGATTTCGACCGGGGCGCTTCTGGCCGTCGGCGCGCTGGCACACGAGACGGTCGAAGCGCACATCGCGGCCACGGCGCCGGACGTCGTTGTCGCGATGGACAACTGCGCGAACCAACTGGTCCTGTTCGGGGAACGGGGCTCGATCGATGCCGTCCAGAAGGCGCTCAGCGAGGCAGGCGGCATCTGCATCCCGCTGCCTTTCGACCGCGGCTACCACACGCCTGCATTCGCGGGCGTCAGCACGGCGTTCCACAGGTACTACAAGAACATCAAACTCGCTCGACCGAAGGTTCCGTTGTACTCGTGCGCGTCGGCGGAACTTTTCCCGGACTCGGCCGTCGCGGTGCGGCAGCTGGCCGCGGCCCAGTGGTCGACGAAGGTTCGTTTCAGGGAGACGCTGCTGAAGATGCACGACGATGGCGTGCGCCATTTCATCGAGGTGGGACCGTCCGGCAATCTCACCGCTTTTGTCAACGACGTGCTCGCCGGTCGGGAATACGTGGCGGCCGCCACTAACGTTCGCCGCCGCAACGGCGTCGACCAGTTGCTATCGGTGCTGGCGCAGCTTTATGTCAACGGCCGTGGTCCGAAGCTGGAACGTCTGTTCGACGGCCGCGGCATTGCGACGATCGACCTGCACGACGCCAAGCCAGCGAAGGCCTACGGCGTCTTGCTGGACAACACGATGCCGATCATCCGATTCAGCGAGTCCGACCGGAGCACCCTGCAGCGCATGGCCTCGCCCGCAACGCCCGCGATGGTGATGACGGTTCCTCCGGTCGACGCACCCGACGAGCCGCCGAACCAGGCCGATGACAAGACGCGCGTGATGGCCGAGTACTTCGACGTCATGCGCGGTTTCCTCGATCAGCAAAGGGCCGTCCTCGAGTCGTGGCAGGCGCCACAGTCCGGCGACCCGGCAGGGTATTTGCCCTCCGACGAGATGCCGTTCCTGAGCGAGCTGATCGAGCATGACGAGGCGCGGCTCGCCGCTCGCTGTCACCTGAGCCTGAGCGACAACTTCCTCAAAAGTCACGTACTGTCGGGTCGCGTGTCTGAAACGGATCCCGAGTTGTCCGGGTTGGCCTGCGTGCCTTTGATGGTCAGCCTGGAGATCATGGCCGAAGCGTGCGCCGTGCTTGCCGGCAGCGCCGACGTGGCCGTGATCGAAAACGTCCGTGCGTTCGACTGGATTGCGCTCGACGACGGCGAGTTGATGCTGGAAGTCCATGCCGAAGTGGTCGACCAGGCAGGCCGCCTCTTCCGCGCCCGCCTCGTGAACGGGCGGGAAACTGTCGTCACGGGCGACTTCCGTTTCAAGCCCGAGTGGCGCCTGTCGGCATCGCCGCCGCTCGGGCAGACCCAGGCGTCGCGATGGAATGGTCCGCAGCTGTACTCGACAGGCATGTTCCACGGCCCGATTTTCCAAAGCGTGACTTTCATCGACGGCTGGAACGAGCATGGCATGGACGCACGGCTGTCCGAAGTGAGCCTGCGCGGGTTCTTCTCCGACGACGCCACGCCGCGGCTGGTGCTCAATCCGGTGCTGCTGGATGCCGTCGGCCAACTGGCGGCGTATTGGGTGGCGCAGTACGCCGGCACCGATTTCAACTGCTTCCCGTCGACCATCGGGCGCATCGAGCTCTTTGCGCCCTGTCCGGCGGACTTGCCGGGCCTGGTCTTGCGTGCAAGGCAGCAGCCACTGGACTCCACGCCTTCGGACATCGCTGCGCCGCGAGCGTGGCAATTCGAGTGCATGGACGCATCCGGCCGTCCGCTGGTGCGCGTCGAGACCCTCGTCAACGTCTTTTTCGCAGTGCCGAACAGCTTCTACGAAACGCGCCGCGACCCTTTGCACGGGTTGCTGGGCAGGCCATCCGCCGCCGCGGCTCCTGGGATTTCGCTGTGGGAAGTGCCCCACTATCCGGACGACTTTTGCGCCCAGTCCAGTAGTATCTTCCTGCGCATTCTGGCGCACGCGCTGCTGAGCTTCGACGAGCGCAACGAGTGGCACTCGCTCGAAGGGAACGTGCGGCGCCGGCGCGAATGGCTGCTCGGCCGCGCCGCGATCAAGGAGGCCGTGCGCCTGGCCATCCAACAGCAGACCGGCCACCTGCTCTATCCGTCCGACATCTCCGTGCTGCACGACGAGCATGGGGCGCCGTATGTCGACGGATGGTGGCGCGGCAGTCTCGCCGAGGCGCCGTCGGTGTCGCTTTCGCACACGTCCCGCGCCTGCCTGGCGGCAGTTGCCTCGCCATCATGCGGCGTGGGTGTCGACTTCGAAGACCTTGGCAGAATCCAGCAACCCGAATTGATCATCGAGACCTTGACGCCGTCCGAACGCCGCACCGTCGACGACCTGCGCGGCTCCGCGCTCGACGAGCGCCTGCTGCGGCTGTGGTGCGCCAAGGAGGCAGCGGCAAAGTACCTCGGTTTCGGGCTCCAGGGGCGGCCCGAGGCATTTCAGGTGCGGTTCGTGGACGCCAGTTGCGAGAACGCGTTAGTCGCCTTCGACGAGTCGACCGTGCGGGTCGGCATCGTTCGGGAAGGCAATTCGGTCATCGCAGTAGCTGCTGGCGAGCGTAGCGGCATAGAGGTTCATTGATGGACAGACTCAAGCAAGAAACCACCGAGAAGACAGTCATTGCAGTCGTGGAGGATCTGATCCAGGACTGGGGTTTGGATCTGGGGGAACCGATCAGCGGTCGCACGATGCTAGTTGCCGATCTCGAGTTCGCCTCGGTCGACATCATCCAGCTGTGTGTCGCTCTGGAGCAGAGCTACGAGCGCAAGCTCGGTTTTCATGACCTGCTGATGCGCGACGGCAGCTATGTCGGCGACCTGTCCCTCGCACAAGTCGCGGGCCACGTCGAATCGAAACTGAATTCATAGAAATAGGGAGTCTGGTATGACCGTACGCACTCTGTTTATCGGCATGGACGGTGCCACCTTCACCGTCCTCAATGACCTGACCGCCCGCGCCGGCGAAGGTCCGGTCATGCCTTTCCTGGCCCGCATCTTCGAAGAAGGCACACGCGCGAAGCTGCGTTCCACGCCCAACCCGCTGACACCGCCCGCCTGGGTATCGCTGATGACCGGGCGCAGCCCGGGCCACCATGGCGTGTTCGACTTCATTCGCGCCGAAGAACGCGGCGACGATGTCTTCTTCACCCTCTACGATTCGCGCGACTGCCGCGTGGAGACGATCTGGTCCATCGCGAGCCGGCAGGGCAAGCGCGTCGCCGCACTGAACTTTCCCTTCACTGCACCGCCGCCTAAGGACCTCAACGGCTTCATGGTGCCCGGTTTCGTGCCGTGGCGTCATCTGCGCCGCAATTCGGCGCCCCATGACCTCTACGATCGGCTGAAGGAGATTCCCGAATTCAATGCCAAGGAACTGGCTTGGGACTTCGAGCAAGAGAAGCAGGCCATGGACGAGTTGACCCATGAAGACAAGGAAAACTGGGTCCGCTACCACCTGCCGCGCGAAAAGCAGTGGTTCCGCATCGCCGACTACCTGCTGCGCGAGGAGGCTCCCGACCTGATGGCCGTTATGTTCGACGGGGTCGACAAGCTGCAGCACCAGGCGTGGCTCTACGTCGACCCGAATCAGCAGAAGGGCGAGCTCAACGACTACCACCTGCGCATGCGCAAGCTGTCGCTCGACTACTTCCGCCAGCTCGACAGTTTCATCGAGCAACTGGTCACGGCGGCCGGGCCCGAGGTGCAGGTCTTCATGGCGTCCGACCATGGCTTTACCGCCACCACCGAAGTCGTGCGCATCAATGCCTACCTGCACGAAAAAGGCTACCTGAAGTGGAAGGACGTGCCCGACACCGAAGAAGGCCGCCGCCGCGAAGGCAGCATGTTCGCCTTCCTCGACTGGCAGAACACGGTCGCCTATTGCCGCACCCCGTCGAGCAACGGCATCAACATTCGCGTGGCCCGCAACCCCGGCGAAACGGGCATTGCGCCGCAGCAGTACGAGACGGTGCGCGCCAAGCTGATCCGCGACCTCGAGGACCTGAAGGACCCGGCCACCGGCGAGCGCATCATCACCGAGATCCACTTGCGCGAGGATGTGTTTCCCGGCGAGGCGATGAACGACGCGCCCGATCTGCTGCTGGTACTGCGCGATTTCGGGTTCGTCTCGATCAAGAACAAGCTCCCGGTCGTCGAGCCTCGTACCGAGATCGCCGGGACACACCACCCGGACGGCGTTTTCCTGGCCTACGGCCCCGGTGTTTCGAAGGGCGCGACGATTGCGCGCCGGCAGATCACCGACGTTGGCGCCACGCTCCTGTACAGCCTGGGCCTGGACGTCCCGTCGGACTTCGAGGGCAAGGTGCCGCAGGCGATGTTCACCGCCGAGCACCTCGAGACCCATCCGATCGTGATCGGCGCATCGACCATCGGCAGCACCAAGGACGACCAGGCGGCCGGGATGGGCCAGGAGGAAAAGGACCAGATCATGGCCCAGCTGCAGATGCTGGGCTACATGGAGTAGCGCCGTGCCGAGCGCCCACGTCAACGGAGTACGGCTCAACTACGTCCAGATGGCGTCGCCTGACGAGGCGGCGCAGGAAGACCTGGTCATGGTGCACGGGTTGGCCACCAACATGGCGTTCTGGTACTTCCAGTACGCTGCGTTGCTGTCCAAACGCTACCGGGTGACCTTGTACGACCTGCGCGGGCACGGACGCTCGGAGATGCCGGCGGGCGGCTACACGCCGTACAACCTGGCTCGCGATCTCCAGGGCCTGCTCGATCACCTGGGCATCAGGCGGGCCCATTTTCTTACGCACAGCTTCGGCGGCGTAGTGACTCTCAACATGTCGACCTTCGACCCCGACCGGGTCGCAAGCCTCGTGCTCGCCGACACCCATGTCTCGGCAGCGCGCCATGCCGGCTCGGAACACGCATGGGGGCACGGCGCGCAGATCCAGAAGATCCTCGACGCCAGCGGCATGGCGCTGGATACGCGCGATCCGTATTTCGGCTATCGGCTGTTGACCGAGGTTGCCCACCTCCAGTTGAGAAATCAAAAGGTTCCGCCCGCGCTGGAGCAACTTGTCAGTCCGCTGATCGGCAAGCATGGGAACCGGACTGCGAGCCAATGGTTGGCATTGATGGACGATACCGCCGCGGGCAAGGAGTTGATGGGCGACGATGGCCTGTCGCTCGCGGCCCTGCAGAAGCTGCGCTTTCCGATTCTCGCAATGTACGGCGACAACTCGCAGGCACGCCTGACGGGCAAGGAATTGCTGCGCGTCTGGCCGCACGCGGAATTCCGCAGGGTTCGTGATGCGGGGCACTTCTTTCCGACATCCAGACCCGCCGAAGTTCTTCAGGCCTGCGAGATGTTCTGGGGAGGCGAATTCACCAAGCGGCCCAAGCACCGTTCGGGCGAAAACCAGGAGAGCCACTTCCGCAGCGATCGCATCTATCAGTCCGAAGGCGCCTGGTATTGCCTCACGCGCGAGAAGACGAAGATCGGACCCTTCGCAGGCCAGACCGAAGTGCGCGAGTATCTCCAGTCCTACATTTCGGCGATGGCTGCCGTGCCGGCGGAGTGACGAGCGCGCCGCCGCCACGACGGAACTGCGCCCATGAGACCGCTCTAACGGCCTGAGGCCATCGCACCGACATCAGTCGGGAATTCGCCTGGCTGGGCCCGCGAGGAATTGCAGGGGTGGCTCCCGGGTCGGGCCGACCAGATCTGGAGCAACATGCGCAAGAATGCATCTCCGAGCGGCCTACCGGCCTTCGCCTTGGTGCTGCTCGCAACGGCTTGCGCCACACCCAATCGAGACAGGATGATGGAACGGGTCGAACAGCGCGCGCAACGCGAGATGCAAGAGGACACCGGTCCCGGAGCGAAAGTGCCCGTGCCGCCGGGTGTCCAGATAGAACGCGACCTCGCGTACGGGACGCACCCGGTCCAGCGCCTGGACGTGTATCGGCCGGCGAACGCCCAGGGCGCGCCCATCGTGTTCATGATCCATGGCGGCGCATGGATGCTCGGCGACAAGTCGGCACCCCGGCTCGTAGGCAACAAGGTGGCGCGCTGGGTGCCCAAGGGCTACATCGTCGTGTCGGCGAACCACCGAAAGGCGCCCGAAGCCGACCCTCTCGAACAGGCCAACGACGTGGCCAAGGCCCTCGCGTTCACGCAATCGCAGGCTCGCGGCTGGGGCGGCGATGCCTCGCGGGTTGTCTTGCTCGGGCATTCGGCAGGCGCTCATCTGGTGGCGCTGCTGACCGCCGACCCGTCGATCGGGACGCAGCAGGGGGCGAGGCCCTGGCTTGGAACGGTGGCACTGGACAGCGCGGCATTCGATATCGTCGACATCATGCGGTCGCCGCATCCGCGCTTCTACGACCGTGTCTTCAAGAGCGACCCCGCCTACTGGCGCGCCGCCTCCCCGACACACCGCCTGACCACCGCGCCGCGGCCGATGCTGGTCGTCTGTTCTATCCAGCGTTCCAATTCTTGTGCGCAGGCCGAGAAGTTCGCGTCGAAAGCGAACGCGCTGGGCGGCCGGGTGACCGTGCTGCCGGTGGCCATGGACCATGGCGAACTGAACGAGGCCTTGGGTGCCGATCCGCAGTACACCGACGTGGTGGAAGGCTTCCTCCGCTCTCTCGGACTGACCTGACGCGCCTGCCATTCGGCCGGGTAAACCCCCCTGAGTCGGGTTTTCCATGCCTTCTAGAATCTTTGTGCATCTGCACAACAGACCCCAGAGGAGTCGTTCAATGGTCCAAGCCCGCCGCGCCCCGCCGAACAAGGCGACCGCGGACGCGGGCGCCGCCGAAGCCGGCGGCACGCGCATCCTCAAGAAGTACCCCAACCGCCGGCTCTACGACACCGAAACCAGCAGCTACATCACGCTGGCCGACGTGAAGAAGATGGTGCTGAGCGGCGAGGACTTCGTCGTGCGCGACGCGAAGACCAGCGACGACCTCACGCGCAGCATCCTGCTGCAGATCATTCTGGAAGAGGAGACCGGCGGCGTGCCGATGTTCTCGTCGCAGATGCTGGCCCAGATCATCCGCTTCTACGGCCACGCGATGCAGGGGATGATGGGTTCCTACCTCGAGAAGAACCTGCAGACCTTCACCGACATCCAGACCAAGCTCGCCGAGCAGTCCAAGGGCCTGTACGACCCGAAGGTGATGTCGCCGGAGCTGTGGACCCAGTTCCTCAACGGCCAGGCGCCGGTCGTGCAGGGCCTGATGGGCAACTACCTCGAACAGTCCAAGGCGCTGTTCGTGCAGATGCAGGACCAGATGGCCAAGCAGGCCGAAACGCTGTTTCCGGGCATCCCCGGAATTACGCCGCCGAAGCGGTAGCGGCAAGGCGAATCGGGGATCGGCGAAAATCCCCGGATGACGCAAGACACACTCGCCGCCCCGAAGATCGGGTTCGTTTCCCTGGGCTGCCCGAAGGCGCTAACCGACTCCGAACTGATCCTCACGCAGCTGCGCGCCGAGGGCTACGACACTTCCAAGACCTTCGCCGGGGCCGACCTGGTGATCGTGAACACCTGCGGCTTCATCGACGACGCGGTCAAGGAAAGCCTGGACACCATCGGCGAGGCGCTGGCCGAAAACGGCAAGGTCATCGTCACCGGCTGCCTGGGCGCGAAGGCCGGCGACGGCGGCGGCAACCTGGTGCGCCAGATGCATCCGAGCGTGCTGGCGGTCACCGGTCCGCATGCGACGCAGGAGGTGATGGACGCGGTGCACCTGCACAGCCCCAAGCCGCACGACCCCTTCGTCGACCTGGTGCCGGCGCAGGGCGTCAAGCTCACGCCGAAGCACTATGCCTACCTGAAGATCAGCGAAGGCTGCAACCACCGCTGCTCGTTCTGCATCATCCCGAGCATGCGTGGTGACCTGGTCTCGCGCCCGATCGGCGACGTGCTCGGCGAGGCGCAGCGCCTGTTCGAAGCGGGCGTGAAGGAGCTGCTGGTCATCAGCCAGGACACCAGCGCCTACGGTGTCGACGTGAAGTACCGCACCGGCTTCTGGGACGGCAAGCCGGTGAAGACGCGCATGCTCGACCTGTGCGAGAAGCTGGGCGAACTCGCCGAGCGGCACGGCGCGTGGGTGCGCCTGCACTACGTCTACCCGTATCCGCACGTCGACGACATCCTGCCTTTGATGGCGGAGGGACGGGTGCTGCCCTACCTCGACGTGCCGTTCCAGCATTCGCATCCCGATGTGCTCAAGCGCATGAAGCGCCCCGCGAGCGGCGAGAAAAACCTCGACCGCCTGCAGCGCTGGCGCGAGACCTGTCCGCAGATCGTCGTGCGCAGCACCTTCATCGCCGGTTTTCCCGGCGAGACCGAGCAAGAGTTCGAGCACCTGCTGGACTTCATGCGCGAGGCGCGCATCGACCGCGCGGGGTGTTTCGCCTATTCGCCGGTGGAGGGCGCAACGGCGAACGAGCTGCCCGGCATGCTGCCCGCCGACGTGCGCGAGGAGCGACGCCAACGTTTCATGGCGGTCGCGGAAGAGGTGTCCGCCGCCAAGCTGCGCGAACGCATCGGCGCGACGATGCAGGTGCTGGTCGATTCGGCGCCGGCACTCGGCCGCAAGGGCGGGGTGGGGCGCTCATATGCCGATGCGCCGGAGATCGATGGCACCGTGAAGCTGCTGCCGCCGGAGAAAGCGTCGAAGACCTTGAAGGTCGGCGAGTTCACGAAGGCACGGATCGTCGCGACGCAGGGGCACGACCTGGTCGGCGTGCCGGTTTGAGTGGGAACACGATGAAGGATTCGAACGCGCTGAGCACCGAGCTGATCCACCACGCCTACGAACCGCCGGCCGGGTTCGCGGCGCCGCAGCCCGGCGTGCACAAGGCCTCGACGGTCATCTTCCCGAACACGGCGGCGATGCGCGCGCGCAACTGGAAGGAAAAGGCCGGCTACACCTACGGCCTGCACGGGACGCCGACGACCTTCACGCTGGAGGAACGGATCGCCACGCTCGAAGGCGGGCGGCACACGCTGCTGTTGCCCAGCGGACTGGCCGCGATCACGCTCGTGAACCTGGCACTGCTGAAGGCGGGCGACGAGGTGCTGATTCCAAGCAACGCCTACGGGCCGGGCAAGGAACTGGCGCGCAACGAACTGAAAGGGTGGGGCATCACCCATCGCTTCTACGATCCGATGAAGCCCGAGGCGCTGGCCGAGGCGATCGGGCCGGCCACAAAGCTGCTGTGGCTGGAGGCGCCGGGGTCCGTGACGATGGAGTTCCCGGACCTCGTGGCGCTGATCCGCGTCGCGCGCGTGAAGGGCGTCGTCACGGCGCTGGACAACACCTGGGGCGCCGGGATCGCGTTCAAGCCGTTCGAGTTGAGGGCGTCCGACGGCGAAGAGCCATGGGGCGTCGACATCTCGATGCACGCACTGACCAAGTTCCCGTCCGGCGGCGGCGACGTGCTGATGGGCGCGGTGACCACACGCGACGAGGCGCTGCACCTGCGTCTCAAGTTTGCCCACATGCGCATGGGCTGGGGCGTTGGCGCCAACGACACGGAGACGCTGCTGCGGGCCTTGCCGTCGCTCACGCTGCGTTACGCGGCGCAGGATCGCGCCGCGCGCGCATTGGCCGAGTGGTTCGCGCGACGCCCCGAGATCACGCAGGTGCTGCATCCGGCGATGCCGGGCTCGCCGGGTCACGAACATTGGCGACGCCTTTGCACCTCGGCGGCCGGCTTGTTCTCGGTGGTCTTCGACGAGCGCTACACGACGGCGCAGGTGGATGCCTTCGTCGATTCGCTGAAGCTGTTCAAGATCGGCTATTCGTGGGCCGGGCCGATGAGCCTGGTCGTGCCGTATGACTTGTCCGCGATCCGCGACACGCCGGCCTGGCGCGGCGTGCTGGTGCGCTTTTCGATCGGACTGGAAGCGGTCGAGGACCTGATCGCCGACTGCGAGCAGGCCCTGGCTTCGTAGCCCGGATGAAATCCGGGGTTCGGCGGTCGTGAACACGCCGCCCCCGGATTTCATCCGGGCTACGAGATCAGCTCTTGGAGCTGACCTTGTGCCGCATCAGGCGGCCCTTCTCGCGCTCCCAGTCCTTCTTCTTCTCGGTGTCGCGCTTGTCGTGCTGCGCCTTGCCCTTGGCCAGCGCGATCTCCGCCTTCACGCGGCCGCCCTTGTAGTGCAGGTCCAGCGGCACGAGCGTGAAGCCCTTCTGCTCGACCTTGCCGATCAGGCGGCGGATCTCTTCCTTGTGCATCAGCAACTTCTTCGTGCGGTCGGCTTCCGGTGTGACGTGGGTCGACGCGCTGCGCAGCGCGTTGATCCGGCAGCCGATCAGGTAGAGCTCGCCGTCGCGGATCACCACGTAGCCGTCGGTCAGCTGCACCTGGCCCGCGCGCACGGCCTTGATCTCCCAGCCTTGCAGCACCATGCCGGCCTCGAAGCGCTCCTCGATGTGGTAGTCGAACCGCGCACGGCGGTTTTCTGCGATGGACATGGAATGGAACCCGGTGCCGAATCTGGGAGGTGAACACGGTCAATACAATCGGACCATTGTATGAAGCACGTCAAGAAGTCCGTTCTGCTTTGGTACTCGCCGCGCGAGATGTACGACCTGGTCGTCGCCGTGAAGGACTATCCGACCTTCCTGCCGTGGTGCGAGCGTACCGAGGTGCTGGAGAAGCACGGCGGCGGCATGACGGCACGAATGCACCTCCACTACGCAGGCGTGCGCCATACGTTCACGACACGCAACGAGCATGTCAAGGACCGCACCGTCGTCGTTGCGCTGGTCGACGGGCCGTTCTCCCGGCTCGACGGCACCTGGCAGTTCGTCCCGCTCGGTGCCGGCGACAAGGCCTGCAAGATCGAGTTCGACATGGCCTACGCGTTTTCCAGCGTCGCGCTGGAAGCGGTCGTGAGTCCGGTGTTCGACCGGGTGGCGAACACCTTCGTCGACTCGTTCGTCAAGCGCGCCGAGCAGGTCTATGGGCCGCGGTGACGACGCGCAGCCGCTCGCCGTCGTCGTTGCCTACAGCCCGGCACCCGAGCAGGTCGATCACACTCGCCTCACGCTGCCCGCCGGCGCGACGGTGCACGACGCGTTGCGGGCGAGCGGACTGCTGGAGCGCCACCCCGGCATCGATCTCGGCACGTACAAGCTGGGCGTGTGGGGCAAGCTGCGCGCGCTGGACCATGTGCTGCGCGACGGCGACCGCGTGGAGGTCTACCGGCCGCTGAAGGTGGATCCGAAAGAGGCGCGGCGCCAGCGCTACCGCAGTCACCGCGAGAAAGCGGCGAAGGCCGCCAAGCCGGCCTGACTACTTGCAGTCCGACGCGATGATGTCGCGGGTGCGCTTCGTTTCTTCCGCGCGCTGCTTGTCGTCGAGGATTTCGCGCTCGCCCTTGTCGTTGACGCGGGCGATCCGGATGCCGTCGTCCAGCGTGCGCATGTAGCCCTTGGCGCGATTGCAGTTCTCGGCGCGCACGGCGGCCAGCTTCTCTTCCTCGGCCTTCTTCTTCGCCGCCTGCTCTTCGTCGGCCTTGCGCTGCTTGGCTTCGAGTTCCGGCTCGATGGTTTTCGGCGCGAGGACCGGCGCGGACGCCGCCGAAGCGGCAGGCACGGCCATCGGTGCACGGGCCGTGGTCGGCCGCTGCAGGATGTCGCGTTCGGCCACGTGGGCCGGCGGCGGCAGGTCGCTGTACTGCATCTGTCCGCCCTTGTCGCGCCACTTCCATTGCGCGGCCGCCGGCAGGCTCAGCAGGGTTCCGAGCAGGACGGAAACGACGACAACGCTCAAACGCGGCATGGCGAAGAAGGGGACGCTGGTGAAGCGGTCAGTGTAGCGGCGGCTTGTGCTGCGCAGCAACGCCGGATCGGAACGGAAAGTGTGCGGTTGTTCCGCATCGGTCAGGTTGTTCCGCATCCGTATAATCTGCTTTTGCGTCTGGAGCTTTTCCATCATGCGCCTCCTCGGCAAAGCGCTCACCTTCGACGACGTGTTGTTGGTGCCGGCCTTCTCCCAGGTGTTGCCCCGCGACACCAGCCTTTCGACCTCCCTCTCCCGCAACATCCGCCTGAACCTGCCGCTGGTGTCCGCCGCCATGGACACGGTGACGGAAGCGCGCCTGGCCATCGCCATTGCGCAGGAGGGCGGCATGGGCATCGTGCACAAGAACCTCACGCCGAAGCAGCAGGCGGCCGAAGTCGCCCGCGTGAAGCGCTACGAGTCGGGTGTGCTGCGCGACCCGATCACCGTCACGCCCGAAACGCCGGTGCACCAGGTGATGGAGCTGTCGCGCCAGCACGGCGTGTCCGGGTTCCCGGTGCTGCAGGGAAGCAAGGTCGTCGGCATCGTCACCAACCGCGATCTGCGCTTCGAGACACGCCTGGACGCACCGGTCAGCGAGATCATGACGCCGCGCGAGCGGCTCGTCACGGTGGGCGAGGGCGCCACGCTCGAGGAGGGCAAGGCGCTGATGCACCGGCACAAGCTGGAGCGCGTGCTGGTCGTCAACAGCGCGTTCGAGCTGCGCGGGCTGATGACGGTGAAGGACATCACGAAGCAGACGAGCTTCCCGAATGCGGCGCGTGACGCGCACGGCAAGCTGCGCGTCGGTGCGGCGGTCGGCGTGGGCGAAGGCACCGAGGAACGGGTCGAGCTGCTGGCCAGAGCCGGCGTCGATGCGCTGGTCGTCGACACGGCCCACGGCCACAGCGCCGGCGTGATCGAGCGTGTGCGTTGGGTCAAGAAGAACTTCCCGCAGGTCGACGTGATCGGCGGCAACATTGCCACCGGCGCGGCGGCGCTGGCGCTGGCCGAGGCGGGCGCCGACGGCGTGAAGGTCGGCATCGGCCCCGGCTCGATCTGCACCACGCGCGTCGTCGCCGGCGTGGGCGTGCCGCAGATCACCGCGATCGACAACGTGGCCAAGGCGCTCGAAGGCACCGGCGTGCCGCTGATCGCCGACGGCGGCATCCGCTACTCCGGCGACATCGCCAAGGCCATCGCGGCCGGCGCGTGCACCGTGATGATGGGCGGCATGTTCGCCGGCACCGAAGAGGCGCCGGGCGAGATCGTGCTGTTCCAGGGCCGCAGCTACAAGAGCTACCGCGGCATGGGCTCCATCGGCGCGATGCAGCAGGGCAGCGCCGACCGGTACTTCCAGGACAACACCGGCGCCAATCCGAATGCCGACAAGCTGGTCCCCGAAGGCATCGAGGGCCGCGTGCCGTACAAGGGCTCGATGGTCACGATCGTGTTCCAGATGGCCGGCGGCCTTCGTGCCGCGATGGGCTACTGCGGCTGCGCGACGATCGACGAGATGCGCCACAAGGCCGAGTTCGTCGAGATCACGTCGGCCGGCATCCGCGAGAGCCACGTGCACGACGTGCAGATCACGAAGGAAGCGCCGAACTACCGGCTGGAGTGAGTCCGGTGTCCGAATCATCCCCCACCGCCGCGGTGCCCCGCCCGGCGGCGATGCGCTTCATCATGTTGACGGTGCTGATCGACATGATGGCGATCGGCCTGATCATTCCCGTGCTGCCCGCGCTGGTCGGCAGCTTCACCGGCTCGAACGCCGATCAGGCCTTCTGGTACGGCGTCGTGACCTTTGCGTTCGGCATCGCGAACTTCTTCGGCTCGCCGATCCTCGGCGCGCTGTCGGACCGGTTCGGGCGGCGGCCGGTGCTGCTGCTCGGCTTCTGCGGCCTCGCGCTCAACTTCTTCGCCACCGCCATGAGCACGGCGCTGTGGATGCTGATCGCCGTGCGGCTGGTGGGCGGCGCGATGCAGTCGAACGCGGCGGTGGCCAACGCCTACGTGGCCGACATCACGCCGCCCGAGGACCGTGCGCGCCGCTTCGGCATGCTGGGCGCGATGTTCGGCCTGGGATTCATCCTCGGACCGGTGATGGGCGGCCTGCTCGGCGCGATCCACTTGCAGCTGCCGTTCTTCGCCGCCGGCGTGCTGGCGCTGTTGAACCTGGCCTACGGCTACTTCGTGCTGCCCGAGTCGCTGCCGGTGGAACGCCGCCGCGCGTTCGAGTGGAAACGGGCGAGCCCGCTCAATGCGCTGAAGGAACTGAGCCGGCTCAAGGGCGTGGGTCTGCTCGTCGCGGTGATCGCCTTCACTGGCCTCGCGCAGTTCATCCTCTACACGGTCTGGGTGCTGTACACGAGCTTCAAGTTCGGCTGGGGACCGATGGAAAACGGCTGGTCGCTGGCCGTCGTCGGCGTCGTGTCGGTGATCGTCCAGGGCGTGCTGCTCGGCCGGCTGCTGAAGCGCTACAGCCCGCAGCGGCTGGCGGTGCTGGGCCTGATTTCTTCTACGGTCGCCTATGCCTTGTACGGTGCCGCGACCGAAGGCTGGATGATGTTCGTGGTGATCGTCGCCAACCTGCTCGGCTTCACCGTCGCCGCGGCGATCCAGAGCATCATCTCGAGCGCAGCCGACGCGAGCACGCAAGGCCAGACGATGGGCGCCGTCAGCTCGCTGAACAGCCTGATGGCCGTCGTGGCGCCGGCCGTCGGCGCGCCGCTGCTCGCGTCCGTCTCGCACTTTCCTGGCGGCGACTGGCGCATCGGCGCGCCGTTCTACCTGTGCGCCGCGCTGCAAGCGGTCGGGCTGGTCCTGGCCTGGATCCATTTCCGCGGCGCACGCCGCGCACGGCACGCGGCCGGCTCGGCCGCGGGCATCACTGCCTGAGCGTTCTCCATGCACGACAAGATCCTGATCCTCGATTTCGGCTCGCAAGTCACCCAGCTCATCGCGCGCCGCGTGCGCGAGGCGCATGTGTACTGCGAGATCCATCCGAACGACGTGAGCGACGCGTTCATCCGCGAGTTCAATCCCAAGGGCATCATCCTGTCGGGCAGCCACGCGAGCACCTACGAAGAGCATGACCTGCGCGCGCCGCAAGCCGTGTGGGACCTGCAGGTGCCCGTGCTCGGCATCTGCTACGGCATGTTCACCATGACGGTGCAACTCGGCGGCGAGGTCGAGGCCAGCACGCACCGCGAGTTCGGCTATGCCGAAGTCCGGGCGCACGGCCACACCGAACTGTTGCGGGCGATCGAGGACTTCAAGACCCCCGAAGGCCACGGGATGCTGAAGGTGTGGATGAGCCATGGCGACAAGGTCACCAAGCTGCCGCCGGGCTTCAAGCTGATGGCGTCGACCCCGAGCTGCCCGATCGCCGGCATGGCCGACGAGGCACGCGGCTACTACGCGGTGCAGTTCCATCCGGAGGTCACGCACACAGTGAAGGGGCGTGACCTGCTGAACCGCTTTGTGCTCGACATCTGCAAGGCCAAACCCGACTGGGTGATGGGCAATTACATCGACGAAGCGGTGGCGCGCATCCGAGCGCAGGTCGGCGACGAGGAGGTGATCCTCGGGCTGTCCGGCGGCGTCGATTCCAGCGTGGCCGCGGCGCTGATCCACCGCGCGATCGGCGACCAGCTCACCTGCGTGTTCGTCGACCATGGCCTACTTCGGCTGAACGAAGGCGAGCTGGTGATGGAGATGTTCGCCGGCCGCCTGCACGCCAAGGTGCTGCACGTGGACGCAAGCGAGCAGTTCCTCGGCCACCTGTCGGGAGTGAGCGACCCGGAAGCCAAGCGCAAGATCATCGGCCGCGAGTTCGTCGAGGTGTTTCAGGCCGAGGCGAAGAAGCTCAAGGCGGCCAAGTGGCTCGCGCAAGGCACGATCTACCCCGACGTGATCGAGAGCGGCGGCGCGAAGACGAAGAAGGCGACGACGATCAAGAGCCACCACAACGTCGGCGGCCTGCCCGAGACGCTCGGCCTGAAGCTGCTCGAACCGCTGCGCGAGCTGTTCAAGGACGAGGTGCGCGAGCTCGGCGTCGCGCTGGGCCTGCCGCACGACATGGTTTACCGCCATCCGTTCCCCGGGCCGGGTCTGGGCGTGCGCATCCTCGGGGAGGTGAAGCGCAAGTACGCCGACCTGCTGCGGCGTGCCGACGCGATCTTCATCGAGGAGCTGCGCAACACGACCGACCCGGTCAGCGGCAAGACCTGGTACGAACTGACCAGCCAGGCCTTCGCCGTCTTCCTGCCGGTGAAGAGCGTCGGCGTGATGGGCGACGGCCGCACCTACGACTACGTGGTCGCGCTGCGCGCGGTGCAGACCAGCGACTTCATGACGGCCGACTGGGCAGAGCTGCCTTACAGCCTGCTCAAGCGGGTGTCCGGCCGCATCATCAACGAGGTGCGCGGAATCAATCGGGTGACCTACGACGTGTCGTCCAAGCCGCCGGCGACGATTGAGTGGGAGTAACTCTGATCGTACGCAAATAGCGACGTTTATCGTTGAATTTTGCGTATGACTCGATGCCTTCGAAGAGCTTGCGAACCGCAGTTTCAGTACGGGCGATGTAGGTTGCGGGCGTTTGCATTCGGGGAAACCCAACGAGGCTTTAGCCAGTTCTTCGTGATTGATCCCGTGACGGCCATTGTCTGGCCGCATGCAGCACACGTAGCATGCGCACCAGATCGCCAGTCACGTCATAGATCAGTATGTAGTTCTGGTGTGCTCATAGATCGCTTCGCGGTCTTGGACGGCTTCGGGCGTCCAGTGCAGTTCTATCACTCGGACGAACTCATCGAGCGCAGCCGCGCGGTTGTGCGGCAGTGGCCGAAGATTGCCGACAGCGGCCCGGCGCTTCCTTGAGAAGCGTCCCGGAGCGCGAGAGGCGGCGTTGATTCAGCGCGTCGCCATGTAGGCGCGAAACAGCGACTCGTTCAAATCTCGAAGTTGCTTGCGGGCCGCCACGAGATCTCGCTGCCGCCCCTGGCGCTCGAGGCTGAGCAGCTCGCCCACCACGCGCAGAGCGCGCTCCGGGTGGCAGGCGCGCTGGACCTGCGCCTCGCCAAGCGGCTTGTCGAGCCGCGGCTCGTCGATCAGCGCCCACGCCGGGAACCACACCAGGTCGTCCGGCCCGCCGGCACCTTCGTAGGCGGCGTCGAAGTGCTTGCGCAGCCGCAGCAGCACCGGGTCGTCCAGTTGAAGCACGAGATCTTCGAATCGGCGCGGTGCGATCCATGCGAGTTCGGCCAGCAAAGGCCAAGCGGCGTCCAGGCCCAGCATGCGATGCCGGGCTTGCGCCATCCAGCCCATCGGGGCCGGAATGCGGCGCCACGAAGGGATCGCCGCGGCGGCATGGGCGGCGCGTTGCCACTGGCGGGCGCGCAGCCACAGCGGCGCGGCGTGGCCTTCACAGCATGCGGCGTCGAACGCCAGCGGCTCGGCGGCCTCGGCCAGCGCCTGCCAGCACGGCGCGAGCCAGCGCTCGCCCGCC
>DATKCI010000273.1:0-6523 GCA_035513255.1 Piscinibacter sp.
CGCCGCGTGTGCTCGTGCGCACCTGCGACAAGGCACCCACCGCCTGGTCGCCCGAGTTCTCGTCGTTCGCGCCGGAGACGATCGACTGGCTCGCCAGCCAGGGCGTCAAGCTGGTCGGCATCGACAGCCAATCGGTCGACCCGGCCGACAGCAAGACGCTGGACAGCCACCACCGGCTGCTCGCACACAACCTGCGTGTGCTCGAAAACCTGGTGCTCGACGACGTGCCCGCCGGCGACTACGAACTGATCGCCCTCCCGCTGAAGCTGATGCAGGCCTGCGCCAGCCCCGTGCGCGCCGTGATTCGGGAGCTCTGAACCGTGGATCGACCAATGAACCGACAAGACTGCCTGTCTCTCGATGCCGAAGACCCGCTGACCGCGCTGCGCGAGCAGTTCGAGCTGCCCGACGGCACGATCTACCTCGACGGCAACTCGCTGGGCGTGCTGCCGCGCGCAGCAGCGGCGCGTGTGCAGCAGGTGATCCGCGACGAATGGGGCCGCGACCTGATCCGCAGTTGGAACACGGCCGGATGGATCGACCTGCCGCAGCGCATCGGTGACAAGATCGCCCGGCTGGTCGGCGCCGGCCCCGGCGAGCTGATCGTCGCCGACTCGACCTCGGTCAACCTGTACAAGGCGCTGACCGCCGCGCTGAACCTGGCGCGCGCCGACGCGCCGCAGCGCCGCGCGATCGTCTCCGAGCGCCACAACTTCCCGACCGACCTGTACATCGCCGAGAGCCTCGCCCGCGAGCGCGGGCTGGAGCTGCGGCTGGTGGATGCCGACGAGATCCCCGCCCAGCTGAACGACACGCTCGCGGTGTTGATGCTGACACACGTGAACTACCGCACCGGGCGCATGCACCGCATGGACGAACTGAACCGCGCCGCGCATGCGGCCGGCGCACTCGTCGTCTGGGACCTGGCGCATTCGGCCGGTGCGGTGCCGGTGAACCTGCTCGGCAGCGGCCCGCCGGAAGAAGCCGCGGACTTCGCGGTCGGCTGCGGCTACAAGTACCTGAACGGCGGCCCCGGCGCGCCGGCGTTCGCATGGGCCCACCCGCGGCACACGGCCCGCATGGACGCCGAGCAGCTGTGGCAGCCGCTGTCGGGCTGGCTGGGCCATGCGGCGCCGTTCGAGTTCACGCCGAACTACCGCCCCGCCGCCGGCGTGGCGCGTTTCATCTGCGGCACGCCGCCGGTGCTGTCGATGGCGGCGCTCGAATGCGGCGTGGACACCGTGCTCGCCGCCGAACCGCACGGCGGCCTGGCGGCGCTGCGGCGCAAGTCGGTCGCACTCACCGACCTGTTCATCCGGCTCGTCGAAGCACGCTGCGGCGGCCACGGGCTGACGCTGCAGACGCCGCGCGATGCGTCCGCGCGCGGCAGCCAGGTGAGTTTCTCGCGCGACGACGGCGGCTACGCGATCGTGCAGGCGCTGATCGAGCGCGGCGTGATCGGCGACTTTCGCGCGCCCGACATCCTGCGCTTCGGTTTCACGCCGCTGTACACGCGGTTCGTCGACGCGTGGGATGCGACCGAACACCTGATGCAGGTGCTGCAAAGCGGCGAGTGGCGTGAAGCGCGTTTCAACCAGCGAGCGGCGGTGACATGAGCACGACCTGCTGCCCGCCGCGCCCCCATCGCCGTCATACCGGCGAACGCCGGTATCCACCCTTGACATGCCGCCGCACACCCGAGGCCAACGCGGCTCTCGGTGCAGTGGATCCCGGCGTTCGCCGGGATGACGAATGGGAAGAGGATGCCCAATGAGCGACCCCGAAGAGATCGTCGCCGACGAAGGCGCCCAGCTCGACTTCAGCCGCGACATGAGTTACGCGGACTACCTGCACCTCGACGAGGTGCTGAACGCGCAACATCCGCTGTCGCCCGACCACAACGAGATGCTGTTCATCGTGCAGCACCAGACCAGCGAGCTGTGGATGAAGCTGATGCTGCACGAGCTCGCGGCCGCGGTGCAGAACATCGCCCGAGACGATCTCGGCAGCGCCTTCAAGATGCTGGCGCGCGTGAGCCGCATCATGGAGCAGCTGGTGCACGCCTGGGACGTGCTCGCGACGATGACGCCGCCGGAGTATTCCGCGATCCGCCCCTACCTCAGCAACAGCAGCGGTTTCCAGAGCTGGCAGTACCGCTGCGTCGAGTTCATGCTCGGCAACAAGAACGCGGCGATGCTGAAGCCGCACTCGCACCGGCCCGAGATCCTCGCCCGCGTGGAGGCCGCCTACCGCGCACCGTCGCTGTACGACGAATCGCTGCGCCTGCTGGCACGCCGCGGCCTGCCGGTGCCGGCAAGCCACGTCGAGCGCGACTGGACGCAACCCTACCAGTCCAGCGACGCGGTCGAGCAGGCCTGGCTCGTCGCCTACCGCAACCCGAAAGAGTACTGGGACCTGTACCAGCTCGGCGAAGAACTGACCGACCTCGAAGACGCGTTCCGCCTCTGGCGCTTCCGCCACGTGACCACGGTCGAGCGGGTGATCGGCTTCAAGCGCGGCACTGGTGGGACCAGCGGCGTGGGCTATTTGCGCAAGATGCTCGACATCGTGCTGTTCCCCGAGATCTGGAAGCTGCGCACCGACCTCTGAGAGGCTGGGCATCATGTTCCGCCATCAGCCCGCTCCGCCACTGCAGCCGTTCGTCGACTGCCTGTGGCTCAACGAGCGCGGCGCACTGACGCACACACGCGAGCGGGGCCTGCCGACCGGCTGTGCGGACATCGTGATCCCGCTGCTGCAAGACGACATCCTGCGCTACGAGCACGAAGACGATGCGGCCGCGCGGCGCCTGCGCGGCGCCGTCGTTCAAGGGCCGCACGACCGCTTCAGCCTGCGCGGCACCGAAGGGCCGTCGTCGGTGGTCGGCGTGCACTTCCGACCGGGCGGCGCCGCCGCGCTGTTCGGTGGTGCCTTGCCCGAGTTGCGCAACCTGACCGTGCTGCTCGAGGACCTGTGGGGCCTGTCGGCACGGGACCTGCGCGAGTCGCTGCAGGACGCGCCGACACCGGCCGCCAGGCTGCAGCGGCTGGAGGCCCATTTGATGCGGCGCCTGCGCGGCGCCCAGGTTCCGGACCCGATGGTCGCCTCGGTGCTGGACGCGTGGCAGCGCGATCCGGCGCAGGCGCGGGTCGAGCCGGCGCAGCGCGCGAGCGGCTGCACGCCGGCGCAATTCATCCGCCGCTTCGAAGCGGCCGTCGGCCTCACGCCCAAACGTTATGCGCGGGTGCTGCGCTTCAACGCCTTGCTGCCAATGCTGGTACGCCAGGGTCCGCGCGACTGGGCCGAGGTCGCGGTGGCCAGCGGCTACTTCGACCAGTCGCACCTGATCCACGAGTTCCGCCGCCTGGGCGGGATGACGCCGGCGGCCTACGTGCCGATTCAGCCAGACCGGCCGACCCATGTCGCATTGTTGTAGCCCGGATGAAATCCGGGAGCGGCACCAGGCGAAGGCACAAACCCCGGATTTCATCCGGGTGCTACAAAAATCTCCAATACATGCTCGGCGTCGCCGCCTAGCCTTGTGCACCTGAGCTTCAATCAAGGAGATGGCATGAACGGCACACCGTCCAACACGATCCGCGAAGTCTTCGCCTACCTGATGGTTCGCGATGCCAAGGCCGCGATCGACTTCTACGCCAAGGCCTTCGGCACCGCCGAACTCTTCCGCCTCGTCGAACCGTCGGGCCGCATCGGCCACGTCGAACTGCAGCTCGGCCCGAACACCCTGATGCTGTCGGAGGAGTACCCGGAATACGGCATGGTCGGCCCGCAAGGCGACCAGTTCACCGGCTGCACGATCCACCTCCACGTGGACGATGCCGACACGATGGCCGCGCGCGCCGTGGCCGCGGGCGCGACGATGACGATGCCGCCGACCGACCAGTTCTACGGCGAACGCTCGGCGCGGCTGCGCGACCCCTTCGGCCACAGCTGGCTGATCGGCCACTCGATCGAAGAGGTGGAGCCGGCGGAAATGCAGCGACGCTACACGGCGCTGATGAGCAGCCAGGTGTGAAGCGCGCCAGCCACCGCCTTCAAACGCTGGTCAGGCCGAGGTCAGGCCGGCTCGAAGCGCCAGCGCAGCACCGCCTCGGCCTGGCCGCCGCCGGCGGCCGGAAGGCGCACGCGGTCCTCGCCGCCGGCGCTGAGCTTGACCAGCCGCTGCTGGATCCACGGGCCAGCCTCCATCCAGCGCAGCGCCAGCGGGCCTTCGTGGCGCTGCGGCGCGCGGCCCTTCTCGCTGCGCACCTGCACGCCGGGAGCGGAATCCACCGCCATCACGTGGGTCCATACGCGGCCGTTGCGCTGGTCCAGCACCACCTGCAGCAGCGGGCACAGCGAGTCGTCGCGGCGCGTCTGCTGTGCCTGCGCCGTCTCGGTGTAGGGCACGGTGCCCTGCACGTCCTGGAAGCTGCCTTCGACGCGGCCGTCGATCTTCACCGTGGTTTCCAGCCGGCAGCCGGCGCGGCCGGTGAACATCAGGTACGGCGTCTCGACCACCTCGTCGGGCTCGTCCTCGCCACCGCCGGCGCGTCGCCGGGCGTCGGCCTGGCAGGCCTCGCGCGCCTTCGCCGGCTGGCGTTCGCAGGCCGCGGTGGCTTGGCCGTAGGCCTGCAGCCGGGCCTGCGTCGCGTGGTCGCCGCCGGCGACCTGGGCGGCGCTGAGGGTCGAGGCCTCGCGCATCAGGCACTCGCGGTCCTGGCCGCACCTGGCCATCAGCTGCTGGGCGCGTGCCTGCATCGCCGCCAAGTCCGGCGCGGGTGCCGGCGTGCTGCCGTATTTCGCCTGGGCCGCTTGCATGCGCTGCTGGCTGCGCTGCGCACGTTCGAGCTGGCGCTTGCCGGCGTCGGGATCCAGCGGGTTGTTCGGCATCGGGGTGCCGTCGGAGTGCAGCACCGCGGTCAGCGTCAGCTGCTGCACCAGCCGGCCGCGCCCCTGCTCGGCGCCGTGCTGCACGGTGCCGTCGCGCCGCACCTCGAGGTCGATCTTCAGCCGGCGCGCAGTGTCGGCCGCGGCCGGGTCGGCGCCGGCCAGCAGCACAAGGCCCAGCGCCAGCAGCGGCGGCGCGACGGGGCGGAGGAGTCGGGAGGGAGCCATGTCGTTCCAGGTCGAGTTGCGATGGCGGTCATCGTGCCGCCCGGACGGGTCGCCGGCATCGCGCAAAGGAATCATGGCCGCCACCGCGACGGGCCATGCCGGGCGACGCCGGCCTGTGCAGCGCATCGCGATGCCGGCGGATGAGCCGGCGAAGGAGCTCCGGCTCAGTGCTCGTCGTGCTCGCCCAGGCACTTCACCCGGACATTGAAGGGCATGAACATGCCCGCCGGGTTCTCACGGTAGAGCCAGATATGCAGCTCGTAGTGCGGCTCGAAGCCGTGCGCTTCGTCAACCGGCGTCAGCGGGTTGTCGATGACTTTGTAGTACTCATTACCGTGGAACTCGGGCCGCTTCGGGTTGCCGGCGGCGTGCCAGGCCTCGGCAAAGATCAGGTTCTCCACTGCCACCAGCTCGTACCGGCCGTTGGACGCCGGCTCGTACACAAGCACCGTGGGTCGCGTGAAGTCGGTGTTGATGCCCACGCCGTTCACACGAGGTGACATGGCCGTGATGCCCAGCAGATCAGGGCGGACGACGTGAACGCCCATCGCGCCGAGCTGCCGGGGCTCGCCCTCGGCTTGCGCGTCGACACAGTGCCCCGGCGGCGCAATCACGTAGCCCTCCGACAACGCAACGTTGATGTCGCGGAAGCGCTGGGTCGCCTGGCGGATGCCCGCGAGGTCTTTGGCCATGTCGCTGGCCTGGGCGCTGGAGGTGGCGCTGCCGCACAGCAATACTGCGGCGGCGAGCACGGGGAGGGAGAGACGGATGATCACGGGAAGCTCCTTGAAGCATGGTTGAGGGAAGAGACAGAGTCTTCCGCTCTTGCCGCCGAGCGGCATCGTCCAAAGGAGCCACTGGACCATTCTTGAAGGGCCATGGAAGAGTTGAGTCCGCGGCTCTGTCAGGCCGTGACGTTGAGCAGCGGCAGTGTCAGACCGCTCGATGATCTGTCGCGCCGCCATCTGTTCTCCTGACTAGCGACGAACTTCAGTCGAGCGCGTGACGAAGTCGGTCATCCCGGCGAACGCCCATACGCGCCAACCTGGCGTCACCCCGGCGCCACTACGCCGTCACCGCGGCGCCACTACGCCGTCACCCCGGCGCCACTACGCCGTCACCCCCGCGCCACTACGCCGTCACCCCGGCGAAAGCCGGGGTCCACTGGTGGAGCGCCTCCTGCTGGAGTGCTTCCGAGTCGGTTGTTTTGTTCGTGTTGCAGGCCGGGTCCCGCCCCGGCGGGCGGGTAACTTTCATTTGCTGGCCCAAATGAAAGTCACCAAAGCACAGGGCCTAATACGATTTGGCCGTGCACGTGGCTAAGCGGCCCAGCGGGCCACTTATGACCGCTGAGGTACATCGAACCGGCGGCCCGCTCGTCAACTACGGGCCCGCTGCGCGTGGC
>DATKCI010000274.1:0-27863 GCA_035513255.1 Piscinibacter sp.
ACACCCCCGCACGAAGCCACAGAGCCACTAGTTGCAGCATGGTGTGGAGCACTCGCATGCTCGCACTTCGCCGGTGCCCTTGGGAGGCACTCTTGTCTGTCAGATGGACAACTCAGGAGGGTTGCAATGCATACCAGGGCAACGCGACTTGACACCGCCATGCAGGCAGTAGATGTGTTCCTCGACATCGACGGCAAGTCGGTCAGAGCCTTGATACCGCGCGAGGTCTTCGAGCACCGCCTTCGTTCGGGACCTGACCCTGGCGCATGGCTGAAGTCATACGAAGAAAACGCCGAAGTGCTCAACACGGCCATAAGACGGCGCTTTGCGGCCAGACCTCAAGAGATGGTTGTCGTTCGTTCGAGCGACTTCGATTCCCTTGGCGCAGACACATCCGAACCCGAGGGCTGACAGGGCGGATCGCCTTTCGGTGCCGGCATCGCATGCCGCAGGGTTGCAATGTCGGTTCCGGATTGGCAGTGAACCGGACAAAAGAGCAGGGCGCCGAGATCTCGCACATGCTCAGCCCAAGTCGTCCTCCATGTCGTGCGCATGCTGGCCCGCCGCTTCCACTCCAGGCAACGATGCGAGCGCAGTCGCTTCGCGTGTGCTGACACGGGCTCCGCGCTCGAGCGTGAGATGCACCGGGCAGCGCTCGGCGATCTCGACCAGGCGGGCTCGCTGCGCCGCATCCAGGTCGCCATCGATGACGATGTCGCGCATGAACGCATCGGGGGGCGACGCGTCGGCCGTGCGGGCGTGGCCCACGCACACCCGCACCCGCTCGAGCGGCAAGCCTTTGCGCCGCGCGTAGAGCCGCAGCGTCATGGCCGTGCAGGCGCCGAGCCCGGCGCTCAGCAGGTCGTAGGGCGTCGGCCCCGAGCCCAGTCCGCCCGCACCGGCCGGCTCGTCGGCCAGGAAGCGAGCGCCGCCGGCACGAACTTCGACCTGAAAATCGCCTTCACCTGTTTCCTCGACGACCACCTGGCCGCCCTCGGCCGTGCTGCGCATCGGCGTCGCGTGATCGAGATAGCGCTGGGCCCAGGCGGCGATCAGTTCGGCGGCGTAAGCTGCGTCCGCGGGCCGGGTCAGCAGGTGGTCGGCATCGTCCAGCGACACGAAGCTCTTCGGATGGCGCGCGGCCTGGAAGATCGCTGCGGCGTTGTCGATGTTGACGGTATCGTCGTGCGGCGAGTGCAGGACGAGCAGGGCGCGCCGAAGATTCGCAATGCGTTCACGCTGGTCGTGCACCTGAAGGTCGTCGACGAAGGCGCGCCGCATGCGGAAGGGTCGGCCGCCGAGTTTCACCTCGGCCTCGCCCTGCTCGAGCAATGTCTGCAGCTGGTCGCCGAGCAGGCGGGTGACATGCTGCACGTCGAACGGCGCGGCGATCGTCGCGACGGCTTTCACGGTCGGCAGATCCGGCGCGGCAGCCAAGGCGGCGGCGCCGCCCAGGCTGTGGCCGATCAAGAGGCTGGGCCCCACGCCGGCCCCCTCCATCGCATGCGCGGCCGCCAGCAGGTCCTGCACGCTGCCGCTGAAGGTGCTGTCGGCGAAGTCGCCTCCGCTCTGACCGAGCCCGGTGAAATCGAAGCGCAGCACGCCGAATCCCCGTGCCGTGAGGGCGCGGGCAATGCGCACTGCGGCGAGCGAGTTCTTGGAGCAGGTGAAGCAGTGGGCGAAAAGGGCGTGGGCCTGCGCGGGGCCTTCGGGCAGGTCCAGTCGGCCCGACAGGCGCTGGCCTTGTGCACCGGTGAACTCGAAGTCCTTGCTGAGCATGGCGTTCTCCCTGGCGCGTCGGCGCGTAAGGTGTTGAGCTACGGCCCGCTGGCCTCCCAGGCCTCAGGCGAGCAGGACAAGGTCGCTGTACCTGGCGACCGTCTCGTCGACCGTCAGCAGCCTGAGCGGCTCGGCCAGGGCCTGGGCGAGCAGGAGCCGGTCGAAGGGGTCGTTGTGGTGAAGCGCGAGCTTTGCAACGCCGGCGGCATGCTTGGCGCTGACCGGCAGCTCCAGGAACCCGCTGGCTTCGATGGCATCGGCCAACGCTTGCGGGTCTGCGGTGAGCTTGCCCAGCCGGACTTTGATGGCGACCTCCCAGATGGAGGCTGCGGACACATAGACCGCGTCTGCAGATTCGATGATGCGGCGGGCAGCTGGTTTCAGCAGGCGTGACCCCGAGACGGCCCACAGGAAGATGTGCGTGTCGAGCAGGAGCCGCATCAGCGCCCCTCGAAACCCGCCAGCACATCGTCAGGCAAGGGTGCATCGAAGTCTGCAGGCACCTTGAGCTTGCCCTTGAGCAGTCCGAACTGGATGCGGCGCCTGTCCTCTTTCAGCCGCGTGATGCGCACCAGCGGCTTTCCGTTGCGGCTGACCACCACATCTTCCCCCGAAGCGGCCTTGTCGACCAACTGGGACAAGCGTGTCTTGGCGTCGTAAATGTTGACCGTTTCCATGAGGTGGTGGACAAATATCGGGATTGACCAAGTCTAGTCTGGCAGTTGACGGCATGCAACCGAGCCGCCTGACCGAGCCGGACCCGACTGCCGCGATGGAAGTCCCGCCGAAACTGTGCTTGCATACAGCGCTGTTCATGCATACAGTCAGGCCTCCGGAGGTCTGACCATGCAACCAACGTTCCGCCAGCTCTATCGCCCGAAACCCGACCGTGCGCCCGCGTGGTTCCGGCGCATCTGGCGCTGGCTCTGACCCAAGGGCATCGTTTTCTCTCACCAGTGAAGGCACGACGCCGCGGCGGACGCGCCAAACGCGTCCGCCGCGGCGTGACTCAGGCAGTCCGCTCAGCCGCGGTCTGCGCGGGCAGTGCGCATGCCTTCGGTCGACTCCGATGTGCCGCTGGTGTCGCGGTCGGTCAGGTTGCTGGCGTCGGTCTTGCGATCAACGTCAGCGTTGACCACGCCGCTCTCCGCGTTGCGGCCCACGTCCACGTTCACGCCCGGGACACCCCGGTTCATTTCCGACTGGGAAGTCGATGTGCCCGTGCTGGTGGCCGCGGAGGGGTTCGGCTTGCTGGCATCGGGCGCCTGCTGTGCGTGGGCCATGCCGCCCAGCACGAGGAGAGAGGCGGCTGCGATCGAGGTGCGTAGCGTTGTCATGGTGCTTGATCCTTTCGGTGTGTGAAGTGCATCCGGATGCGGCGAGAGCGCTTCAGCCGGCGCGGTCACAAGCATGACGCACGGGGCATGGGTCGGAGGGTAGGAGCGCGCCGCGATGTGGCGTCAGCGCAGGCCGACATCGGCAGGTCCGTTTGCAGGCAGGCCTTCACCGGCGAGCTCGACTACAGCAGCGCCGCGCCCGAGGAGGCCGGCTGGCCATCTGTAGGGTTCGGCCGGCAGGACGAGGGCTCAGGCGCGCGCGGCCGAGGTCCGCGCCCCGCTCAACGCCACGCAGGCGGCGCCGGCCAGCACGAGCAGCGGCGTTCCCCATCCGGACGGCAGCACCTCGCGGCCCACGGCGAGCCATTGCAGCAGCACGGCACCGGCGGCGCCCGCGGCCATGGCGCGGGCAGCGGCGGGCGTCGGCGAGAGCGGACGGCGCGCGCTCACCGCCATCGCCATGATTGCGAGCAGGGCGCCGAACAGCGATGCGGCGATGGGCAAGTCAGTGTCGCAAAGCGACGGCAGCACGCAGCCCGCGGCGGCGAGGTTATGCCGCGCCCGCGCCTGCCCGTCCACGTGGATGCGCGCCACCGCGCCGTCGAAGGTGGCGGCCACGCGCACCGGCCGGGCCGCCTCGAGCACCGGGACGGAGGCCGTGTAGGGCGCCATCCCGTTCAGGCCGGTGATGGTGGTGCGCACGCGAAAGACGAGGCGCTGTCCGTCCTGCCCGAGGTCGAAGTTGCGGTTGAAGGGATCGGCGGAGTTGCTGACGATGCGCGCCGGACCGTTCTGCTCGGCATCGGCCGGCGTGACGTGGGCGATCACCGAGAAGGCATTGCGCGACACCGCCAGGTCGTGAAAGCGGCGCACCGCCGCGGGCGGCAGGCGCATGGCCCCAACGCCCGGCAGCGCCACCGGCTCGGCAAGCACGAAGGCGCCGCGCGCGAGCAGCGCGGCGCGAACCGCGGGCTCCTCCAACGCCGACAGGGACCGCAGCTCGTCGCGCGAGAGCGCCTGCGGCACGAGCGCCAGTGCCGCCACGCTGCCGCGCCAGGGCCGATCGCCGGTGGTCTCGTTGCCCAGCAGCGTGTCGAAGCCGGCATCCCAGTTGCCGATGTGGCTGGGCGGCGTCGACGCGGTCCACGCCAGCAGCAGCAGAACGGCACCTCCCGCCGCGGCCGCTGCCGAGTGCCCGCCGACCCGCAGGATGTGCGGGCCGGGGTGGCCGCGGCGCACGAGCAGGCGGCCGAGCAGGGCACCTGCCAGCACGCCGAGCGTGTTGGCGAGCACGTCCGACAGCGCGGCATGGCGCCCGAAGGACCCGACCTGCAGGCTTTCGATCGCCAGCGAGAGCAATGCGCCAAGCGCGATGCTCGCTGCCAGCGGGCGACGCCACAGGCACAAGCCGAGCGGCAGGTACAGCAGCACGTTGACCAGCGCGTCGCCGAGCCCGACGCCCAGCGACCACCCCACCGGCGCGCGCAACTCCACCGGAACCGCCGTGCCGAAGACGATCATGGCCGCGGCCAGGGGAAGCAGGTGCAGGCGGTGGGGCGGGGACATGGGCTCTCTCGCGGCGAAGCCGCCGATGGTAAGGGGGGAGCAGGTTTGGCGGGCTTCACGTGGGGCTGGCAGATCGGCTTGGGCTCGCTGGTGCTTGCCGTCGTGGCAAGGGAAGTGCAGGCGGAACTGGTCGCACATGCGCCGGAGGGTGTGACGCCCGGCAAGCCGGTCTGGCTGGGGCTGCTGATTCAGCACGCGCCGCATTGGCACACCTACTGGAAGACCTCGACGCAGAAGGCGGCCACGTCGAAGGGCGTTGTGTGGCTCGCCGTCGCCTCGACCGCCAAGGACGCCAGCGACTACAAGTCTCCTGACGATCTGTCGACCTGGCTGAAGAGCAAAGGGGCGTCACCCACCGTGACCCTCATGGATCTGGACGGAAAAATGGGGCGAGCCTACGGCGCGCTCGGCCGAACGCCGGGCTGCCATGGGTTGCGAGCGGCCCCGGGGTTTTCCGCCGCCTGAAGCTATCACTATCGGCCGGCAGCTGCCGACGGCGTATGGCTCGGAAGCCGTCGTCGAGCGGAACTGGGCGAAACAGTGGGCGAACGGATCGTCAGTTCCACAGGGCTGAAAGCTCTTTCCGAGTGCCGCACCGTACGGATGGCGTGCCCGCTTCACCGTCAACACCGTGCTGAGGCTGCGCTCACTGAGGATTGCAATGCCGCAGCAGCATCTCGTAGGCCGGCCGGCACGCGTCGGCGGCGCGCGCGGCGTCGCCTTCCAATAAAACCTGGCGCTCGCGCGGCAGCTCGAAACCGGTCGACTTCCAGACCGCTTCATACCAGTACGGTGCCCAGACCCCATCGCTGGCGCGTGGGCCGGCCGGCCAGTGCAGCATGCGCTCGGTGAATGCGACGCCGAGCTGCTTGCACAGGCTCTTCAGCTGCGTCTGCGGGTCGCGCAGGAAACGCTCGGCGTCGATGACAGGCGGAGCATGGCCAAGCCGCTGTGCGACGATGTCGAACAGCGTCGCCTGCTGCAGCAAGCCGATGTCTTCGGCCGCCACCGTGGCGCGCGACTTCACGTAGCTGGCCACCACCAGCGTCGGGTCGCGGATCAGGAAGACGTTGGCCAGACCATGCACCCAGTCGACCCCCATGCCGGGAAGCAGGTGGTGAGTCATGTGCTTCTGGTACCAGACGGCCCGGCCATCGGGCGCCGGGCCGGTGGTGAGCGCTGCGACGACGCGGCGCCAGTCGGTGTCGCCGGCAGCGATCACGTCGTCGCGGCCCGGGTGGTCGAGCTGCGTGTGCTGCAGGTAGTGCGCATACAGCGGCTCGTCGCTGACGGCGCAGTCGCTGCGGTTCTCCCAGCTGCGCATCATCGCGGTCGAGATGTTGCGCGGGCCGCTCCACGCGGCGATGCGGACCGGTTTCATGACGCGGCCCGCGCGGCGACATCTCGCTTGACGAGTTCCTTGTACAGCCCCTGCAGCCGCTGCACCACGGGCCCGGGCAGCGCGTCGCCGATCGTCCTGCCGTCCACCGAGCGCACCGGCGCCACGCCGGCGAAGGTGCCGGTGACGAAGGCCTCTTCGGCGCTGTAGACCTCGGTCAGGCTGAAGTTCTTCTCGAACGCCGGGATGCCGGCTTCGCGGCACAGTTTCAGCACGTTGCCGCGGGTGATGCCGCCGAGGCAGTAGTCGCCGCTGCTCGTCCAGACTTCACCCCGGCGCACGAGGAAAAAGTGGGTCGAGTTGCAGGTGGCCACGAAGCCGTGCGGGTCGAGCATCAGCGCTTCGTCGGCACCGGCGGTGTACGCCTGGATGCATGCGGTGATGCAGTTCAGCTTGCTATGGCTGTTCAGCTTCGGGTCCTGCACGTCGGGGAATCCGCGCCGCACGTGCACGGTGAACAGCGTGAGGCCCGCTGCCAGCGTCTCCGGCTTGGCGAGCTTGAATTCGGGAATGATGACGACGGTGGCCGGCCCGACGGTGACGCGCGGGTCCTGGTACGGCGTGCGCTTGACGCCTCTCGTGACCATCAGCCGCACATGCACGCCGTCGCTCATGCCGTTGGCGGCCAGCGTGTCGTAGATCGCCTTCGTGAGTGCGGCGCGGGTGAGGCCGATGTCGAGCGCGATCGCCTTCGCGCCTTCCCACAGCCGGTCGAAGTGCGCGTCGAGGAACGCCGGATGACCGTCGACGACGCGCAGGCCTTCCCACACGCCGTCGCCGAGCACGAAGCCACTGTCGAACACCGAGACCACGGCTTCGTCGCGGTGCTTCAGCGCGCCGTTGACCCAGATCCGGATATCGGCGTTGCGCGGGTCGTCGTGGAACTCGTGAATGCTTTGTGCCATGAAGTCAGTCTAGCGGCTGGCAATGTCGATAGGACCGCCTCGCGAAGTCGATTCGAGGCAAGTTTGTCCGACCTGCCGGGGCCGGGTCACCCCAATGGGTGTCTCCCTCCTTCGGTCGATGCGCGACGGCGCGACAACGCCGATCATTCGATCTCCGCAGTACAGGAGTCGGACATGCAGTTCAACGAACACGACGAAGGCGACTACCGCATCTATGCTGGGGCGCTCGAGAGCAGCCATGGCGATGGCTACATCGCTGCGGTGGTGGTCAGCCGGGTTCGCGGCGCCGATCGTGCTCCGCGGGAGGCATACCGAGACGAGTCCCTCGCATGCGGCCACCGGTGGGAACGTTCAGACCAGGCGCTGTCCTATGCGATTGGAAGAGGGCGCGAGGTCGTCCGCACCGAGCGGCAACGGCTCGCCTGCTGAGAGGGGGCCAGCGGGCCACCTCCTCAACACGGAGGATGCTGTGACGGTCGCAGACCGCCAGAATGATCTTGGTGTTTCGCTGACCGCATTGCCCGTGGCGTCATGAACGGTTGGCGCATGCCGCAGCCCCACGCGAGCAGACCCAACGAACCCTTGGTGCGCTGACAAGGACGGTTCGGCACCTCCATTTTTCATGCCCGGCCCCGCGCCGGGGCGATGGCGTGAAATTGCACCGCTTCGTCGTGGCGTGAACCACAAACGACACCCGAACAGAGGATGCCAGCCGCCGGCGCGCGACGGGATAATCCGCGCCGATCGAGACATCCTCACGCCCCATGGACGCACATGTGCAACTGGTCTTCCTCGGAGAAGTCCACGCCGGTTTTCACCTCGACGAGGTCAAGCGCAGCCTCGGGCAGCTGCTGAAGCTGGACGAGGCACGCCTAGCGCAGCTGTTCTCCGGCGCACGCACGGTGCTCAAGCGGTCGCTGCAGGCGCACGAGGCGCAGCGCTATGTCGAGCATCTGTCGAAGCTGGGTGCGCGTGTGCACATCGAGCCGATGCCGGCTGTGGCGGTGGCAGCGGCGCCTGTTGTGTTGCCCGCGACAGCCCTGGCACTGTCCCCCACCGTCGCGCCGTCCGAAGAAGAGATTGTCTGCCCTACATGCGGTGAGCGGCAGTCCAAGCGCATCCTGTGCCGGTCGTGCGCCACCAACATGCCGATGGGCATCGCCGCGAAGCTCGAAGCCGAACAAGAGGCACGGGCGACGCGACAGGCGATGATCGACGCGCGACGCCGGCCGGCGCGCGGGCGCTCGGCCGAGGTCGAGGAGGTCCATGAAACCGACCCCGACGCGCCGACGGTCTGGGGCTTCGGCCTGTCGGGCCGCCTTGGCCGGCTCCCCTATGCCACGGCCAACACGTGGCTGGTGACCTTGCTGGTTGTGTTGACGGTTCACCTGCTGCAGCGGCCAAGCGGCGGGCGCCTGGTGCTGCTCGGACTCGGTGGTATCTTCTTCTTCCTGCTGTCAATGCGGCTGGCAGTGCTGCGCTGCCACGACTGCGATCGCCACGGATGGTGGAGCCTGTTCCTGCTGGTGCCGTATGCCGGCACGCTGGCCAGCCTGGTGCTAAGCCTGATGCCCGGTACCCGCGGCGACAACGACTTCGGTGGGCTGCCGCGGCGCGGTCGCTGGCTGTGGCTGTTGGTCGCGCTGGCGGCGCTGGTGCTGTCGTTTGCCTGGACGGCGCGGACCGCGATGGCGCTGGTCGAACAGACTGAGTCCGAGTCGTCCGAGCACGACAGCTTCTCCGAATCCGACGAGCTGTCCGAGCTGCTGCCTCATCCCGACGCCGTGAATGCGTTCCGCAACGACTACGAGCTTTCGCCGAGGCACAAGGCGTTTGCCGCGTCGTCCGGCGGCAGCTGGGGCTTTGAGACGGGCATGTCATCAGCGCAGGACGCGATGCGCGGCGCGCTGGCCGCATGTGAAGCTCGCCGCCAGCCCTACACGCCGACCTGCGCGCTGATCAACGTGGACGGCCTCTGGGCCGAGCAGCGCTAGGGGCGCGCTGAACGCGCGGCGCGGCGATTGCGCAGATCGGCGAATCCGCCTCCACGTCGGCAGGAAGCGGAAGTCATCGACGATCAGCAACTGAGGCGATCCATCGTCGGGGTCGAGATCCAGGATCTTCAGGTTGGCAACATGACCTGCGAACGATGAGACGTCCCCCGACCACGCGCCGACATACGAGAGCAGATCTTGCTGGTAGGTCGGGCTGGCGGGGTTCAGGCCAACCGGACGCATGTCCTGGGCGCCTCACCAGAGTGCCGGTCGAACCCATGGTGACAAGCGACGTAGTGTTCAGTTTACATAATATACATTGTCGCGCATTTCTGCCCCGAGGCGCTCAGGCCCCTCCGCCGCCCGAAACGCTCAGAACACCCAATGCAGCACTTGCTCGCCGCTGACCGCGGTGAGCTCGTTGTCCATCGTCTCGAAGTCGATGCGCAGCCAGGCAGAGGCTTCGTGCGACACCCATCCCATGACCAGGCTGCCGTTGGGCGATGTCTCGAGTCTGAACTCGCCGGTGAACGCCGGATGGCTGTTGCGCAGGCGGATGAGTTCGAGCAGGCGGTGCACCACTGGCCGTCGCAGGTCGCATTCCACTTCGCCCGGCGTGTAGTGGTGACGGTTGATGTCGCGCCCGACCCGCGTGCGGTTCAACAGGTCCATGTCGTTGCCGCCTGCGAGCAGCCCCACGTAGTAGACCTGCGGGATGCCCGGCATGAAGAATTGGATGGCGCGTGCCAGAAGGTAGGCACGGTCATCGCGGCCCAGTGCATCGTAGAACGTGCAGTTCACCTGGTAGATGTCGAGGTTGGACGCAGCCGCGCCGGTCGCTTCGAGGCTTTGCCCCCGGCTGTTGCGGTGGATGGTCTCGACGAGCTCGTCCAGCTCCGAGTCGGGCACCAGGCCCGACTGCGGGTCGTTCGAACCATGCTCAGGTCCGATGTCGATGATGCCGATGCCGTCGTGCGTGTCGAGCACGGTGAGCGCATTGACCGGGCGGATGGCGATCCACTCCTTCAGGTACCTCGCCGTGCGGAAGAAATAGGCATGCAGCACCAGCGGCGGCAGCGCGAAGTCGTACACCCAGTCCACACGGCGCGCAATCTCGATCTGCTTGCGATAGTGCGAATGCACTTCGACCAGCACTTCCAGGCCGCAGCGCTGCGCGTCCTTCGCGAAATCGTCGATGAAATCAAAGGTCCGCGGTGCCATGAAGCAGCTGTCGCCGGCCGTCTTGATCGCGTAGCCCACGGCATCCAGGCGGATCATCTTCACGCCGTGCGCCGCGAGAATATCCAGGATCGAATCGAGGTACGCCCGCCCCGTGGGGTGCCGCACGTCGATGTCTACCTGCTTGGGCGTGAAGGTCGTCCACAGGATCTTTCGCTCCCCGCTGGCCAGCGTGACGCAGGTGAACGGCAGACCCGGCCGGGGCCGGTAGATGGCCAGCAGGTCCTTCTCGGTCGCACCATGCGGAAACACCGAATCGAAGCTCAGAAAGAGGCCGTCGTAAGCCGAACCCCTGCCCTGCGCCGAGTAGTCCTTGAACTGCGGCGAGTCTGAGGACATGTGGTTGACGATCACGTCGGCCATCACGTCGATGTCGGTCGCGAGCGAGGCAACGTCGGACCAGTCCCCGAGCCGTTCGTCGACGCGGGTGTGGTCGATCGGGTCGAAGCCCGCATCGGCGCCGTCGATGCGGTGGAAGAACGGCAACAGGTGCACGCCGCCGAACACGCCGTCCAGCGGCCCGTGCAGCAGGCGCCGGAGATCCTCGAATCCGCCGCCCGACAGGCGGTCGACATAGGTGATGAGTTGGACTTGGTTCTTCATGAAGTGTCAGACCGTGCCCAGGCACTGGCCTGCGGCATCGAATGCGTGGAGGGCGCCCTTGGCGGTTCGCAGGCCCACCGTGTCGCCGACGGCCCACGGCACGATGGCTGCGGGCAGCTTGGCGCACACCGGGTCCGGCAGGCCGGGTACGCGAAGGTAGACAAGTGTGGTGTCGCCCAGCCGCTCGACGAGTTCGACCGGCAGGTTCCACCGGTCGTCCGCCGGGTCGCTCACGTCCAGCGCCTCGGGACGAACGCCCAGACTGCGGCAGGCCGCCGCGTCGAATCTCGGCGCACCGGCCAGCGAGACCGCTTGCAGTCCCGGCACCCGCACCGTGGTGACGCCGCCCTGCACCACCAGCGCGCCAGGCAGCACGCTCATCCGCGGCGAACCCAGGAATTGCGCCACGAACCGGTTGGCCGGGTGCTGGTACAGCGCCATCGGCTCGCCCACCTGCTCCAGCACGCCCTGGTTGAACACGGCGATGCGGTCGCCCATGGTCATGGCCTCGGTCTGGTCATGTGTCACGTAGATCATGGTGCTGCCCAGTTCGCGGTGCAGCTTCGTGAGCTCCACGCGCATCTGGACCCGCAGCCCCGCATCCAGGTTGGACAAGGGCTCGTCGAACAGAAAAACGCCCGGCTTGCGAACGATCGCGCGGCCGATGGCCACGCGCTGGCGCTGGCCGCCCGACAAGGCCTTGGGCGTGCGCTCCAGGAGGTGGCTGATCTGCAGGATCTCCGCCGCGCGGCCCACCTGCTCGTGGATCTGCGCCCTGGGCAGGCCCGCCATGCGCAGGCTGAACCCCATGTTCTGCGCCACCGTCATGTGCGGGTAGAGCGCATAGCTCTGGAACACCATGGCCACGCCGCGCTGCGAAGGTGGCACGTCGTTGGCCACGCGCTCGCCGATGACGAGTTCGCCCTCGCTGATGTCCTCCAGCCCGGCGATCATGCGCATCATGGTGCTCTTGCCGCAGCCCGAGGGCCCGACGAAAACCATGAACTCGCCGTCTTTCACTTCGAGGTCGACACCCTTGATCACCTCGATGTTCTTGTCGTAGCGCTTTCGAACGCCACGCAGGGTCACGGCGGCCATGCGGGCCCTCCTTCAGTTTCCGGTTGCATTGGTCTATCCCTTGATGCCGCTGGACACCGCGCTGCTCACGAACCAGCGCTGGAACACGATGAACAGCAGCAAGGTGGGCAGCGTGGCCATGGCCGCGAAGGCCATCACGTCGCCCCACTGGCGCGGGAACTGGCCGAAGAACGTCTGCATCGCCAGCGGCAGCGTGGCGTAGCGGTCGCCGCGCACGACCATGACAGGCCACAGCAGATCGCCCCACCGCGCGAGAAATTGCAGCACCGCCACAGTCGCGATGACCGGCTTGGACAGCGGCAGCACGATGCTCCAGTAGATGCGCCAGCGCGAGGCGCCATCCATCAGCGCGGCCTCTTCCAGATCCTTGGGCAGTGCGATGAAGAACTGGTAGAAGAGGTACACCGAGAACGCGTTGGCCACGAAGGGGAGCACCTGCACGTGATAGCTGTCCAGCCAGCCCCAGACCACGCCGCCCTCGCCCAACCAGGGTAGCTCGTTCACAAGCAGGAGCAGCGGCACCGCCACGGCCTCGAAGGGCACGATGATCAGCGCGACGATGAGCGCCAGCAGCAAGTCGCGCCCGCGGAACCGGAAGCGAGCCAGCGCGTAGGCCAGCATGCTGTTGACCAAAAGACCGAATATCACCGTCGTCGCGACCGTGAACACCGAGTTCACGAAGGCCCGCGCGAAGCTCGTGCGCTCGAAGACATCGAAGAAGTTCTGCCACGAGATGTCGCCGGAGGGAACGAAGGCCCGAAGCGAGCCCATGTCCTTGAGCAGCTCGAGCTCGTCGCCCTTGAAGGCCGACACGAACATGAACACCAGAGGGAAGAGAAAGAACGCGACGAGCAGCGCATGCAGCCCGTATTGCGCCGCCCGTGCGACAAGAGTTCGGCGCTGCATCGAGCCGACGTGTGCGGCCGTGTTGCGGTTCGCGTTCATTGCACCGCCCTTTCCTCGCGCATCAGAAAGCGCTGCAGCATCGAGATGAGCAGCACGATCACGAAGAACACGACCGAGATGGCCGAGGCGTAGCCGATCTTTCCGTTGCGAAAGCCCTCGTGCACCATCAGCATGACCATGGTGCGGAAGCTGTCGACCGGCGCCGACGCCCCGCTGTTGGCGATGATCTGAACTTGCGTGAAGAGCTGAAATGCGTAGATCGTCGTCGTCACGAGCACGAAGATGGTGGTGTTCTTGAGCATGGGCAGCGTGACGTGCAGGAACTGCTGCCGCGCCGTGGCGCCGTCCAGCCGTGCCGCCTCGTAGAGGTCGACGGGAATGCTCTGCAGCCCGGCCAGGAACACCAACATCTGGAAGCCCACGCCTTGCCAGATCGACAGCGCCATCACCGCAGGCATCACGAGCTGCGGGTCGCGCAGCCAGTCTTGCGGGCCGATGGCCCCCAGGCTCAGCACGCCCACGATGCGGTTGACGACGCCGGCATCCGGGCTGTACAGCAGCGACCAGATCACCGCCACCACCGACATCGTCGTGGCCACCGGCATGAAATAGACCGTTCGGAAGAACCGCGTGCCGGCCAGCTTGGCGTTGACCAGCAGCGCCAGGAGCAAGGCGAGCGCCGACTGCACCGGGGCCACCACCAGCACGAAGAAGAAGTTGTTGCCCAGCGCTGCCCAGAAGCTTTCGTCGTCGAAGAGCCGCTCGTAGTTGCGCAGACCCACGAAGCTCGTGCCCAGCGCGTCGTTGCTCACGAGCCGCTGGTCGGTGAAGGACAGGCCGGACGCGAGCAGGAACGGCAGGACCAGGAAGGTGGTGAGCAGCACGAGCCCCGGCGCCGCGAACAGCCACGGCGTGACATTGCGCTTCAAGGCGTCTTCCCCGTCGTGTGGTTGGCCGCGTCCGTGGCGGCGATGTGACTTTCGATGGTGCGCGCGGCCCGGTCCAGGGCCTGCTGCACATCGGCGCCCCGGGCGACCTGGCTCACCGCCTCGGCGAACGCCCGGCTGACGACCGGGTAGTGAGGCGTGGGTGGCCGCACGCGCGCCATGCCTGCCAGCAACTGCTCCGCATAGAGGCGCAGCTCGCCATCCGGCGCGTAGTGGCGGCTGAAGACCATCGCCGCGCCCGTGCCCGGGACCGCGCCGTTGACCTGCGTGACACGCAGGATTTCAATGCGGCTCATCAGGTGTTCGATGAAGCGGCCCGCCGCCTCCGGATGCGGGCAGGAGGCGGCGATCCCGAAGTTCCAGGAACCCGATCCCGTCACCGTGCGGCTCGAAAAGCGCGGCAGCGGCACCAGGCCCAGCTTGTCGCCCAGCGCCTTCTTGTAGTGGCCGTAAACCCAGTGGCCCACCCAGGAGATCGCCGACTGTCCGGACACGAAGGCATGGTCGTTCTTGGGTGCCGCGTCGACATAGCCCGCCCTCACCCAGGCTTGCAGGGTCCTCAGTGCGGCCACTGAGCCGGACCCGTTGATGACGCCTTCGGCGCGCCGGCGTCGCGCCCGTTCGATGAGGTCGCCGCCGAAGGCTTGCACCGAGGCGACATAGGCATCGCGCTCCGGTCCGGGGCCCGAATGGACCCAGACCTGCAACGTCTGCGCGGCCGAGGGCATGCACGCAGCGGCCGCCGCGAGGAACAAGATGACGAATCGCATGCTCATGTGGGCCATGTGCGTTTCACGCTTCACTTGACCGGGTAGCCGCGGTTGTCCTCGATGGCGCGGTCGAT
Organism: Piscinibacter sp.; assembly: GCA_035513255.1. Classification (GTDB taxonomy): domain Bacteria; phylum Pseudomonadota; class Gammaproteobacteria; order Burkholderiales; family Burkholderiaceae_C; genus Albitalea. The sequence goes on from DATKCI010000274.1 coordinate 14,618, forward strand.
CTTCTTGGCCGCGCGGTCGAGTTCCTTCTTCACGATGCCGCCGGCGATGATGTTGTTCACGGCCTCCGAGAAGGCCAGCGTGATCACCGGGTAGGCAGGCGTTTGCGGGCGCACCAGCGCGATCCCTTCGCGGATCTGCTCGGCATAGATGCGCAGCGCGCCGCCGGGCCCGAACTCCTTGCTCTGCGCCAGCGCCGTCTGGGTGCCCGGCACCGCGCCGTTGGCCTCGGTGACGCGCAACACCTCGGCCGGGCTCATCAGGTGGGCGAGCACGCGGGCCGCCGCCTTCGGGTCCTTGCAGTGCGCCGAGATCCCGAAGTTCCACGAACCCGCGCCGGTGACGGCACGGCTGCCGAAACGCGGCATCGGAACGAGCACGAGGTCATCGCCCAGCGCCGCCTTGTAGGTCTTGTAGGTCCAGTGGCCGACGTACGAGATCGCGGACTTCCCCTTGACGAAATCGGCATCGTCCTTCGTGGCCGCGTTGACGTAGCCCGAGCGAACCCAGTTCTGGAGCATCGACAGCGCCCGCACGGCGCCGTCTCCGTTGATGACGCCGCTGGCCGTCTTGAAGCCGTTGCGCTCGATGAGGTCGCCGCCGAAGCTCTGCACCAGCGGCGAGAAGCCGTAGGTGAACCACTCGCCCGCGCCGTAGTTGAACTTCATGTCCAACGGGTAGGCCACGCCCGAGGCCTTGAGCTTCTTGAGCGCCGTCTCGAATTCGGCGTAGGTCCAGGCCTCCGACACCTTGGCGGGAATGCGCACGCCGGCCCGCTCGAGCAGCTTGCGGTTGACCCACAGGGCGAGGCCGGAGTCGAACTGGCCCATGGTGTAGAGCTGCCCGCCATAGCTTCCCTGACGCACCAGCGAAGGCAGCATGTCGGCACGCGCGGCGGCGAGCTCGGGAAAGCCGTCGAGCGGGATGATCTTCTTCGTCCACGCGTAGTTGTAGACATTGGGTCCGTCGAAGTCCAGCACGCACGGCAGCTTGCGCGCGAGTGCGGCGGCGTTGACCTGATCGCTGTAGCTGCCCTCGGGCAGCTTGATCAGCTCGACCTTCACGTCGGCATTCTTCTTGTTGAAGACCTCCACCGCGGCCACGTAGGCGTCGGCCTCCGGCCCCGGCCCGGCATGGACCCACATCGTCACCGTGCTCTGCGCGCAGGCGTTCCCGGCGGCAAGCGTGACCGCCAAGGCGGCAGCCAAGCCCTGCGCGACGCGTCGTTCGTTCATCGATAGTCTCCGTTTCTTGTGTTCGCTGTCATGGTTCTATCGCCCCGTGGCATGGAGCGCCCACAGCCGCGCCAGGTCGGCCGTGCCATCGCCTCCGCGCACCGTCCTGAAAGTCTGCAGCGCCCTGCCCGCTTCGCCGGCCTGGAACAACGCAATCGCATGGTGCAGCTTCACATCCTCGGGCCGCTTGAAGTTGCCCTTGGCCATGCCCTGCTGCATCAGCTGCAACCCCTGGGCCTTGTCGCCGTGGAACACGAGGTTCATCCCCGCATTCACCAGTGCCGTGCCGTCCTTCGCGTCGTGTGCCTGGGCGATCGCCGCATCTCGGCCGGCCTTCTCCTGCTCGATCTTCCTGTCGACCAGGTCCTTCAGACGCTGGTGTCGCCCGGCCTCGGGTCCGTTGCCCAGCACCTTCGCCTCGAAGCCCTTGCCCAGCACGTGCCTGGCTTCGATCGGGAAACCCGACTGCAAGGCCAGCTGGGCCATCTCCATGTAGTCGTTGGCCTGACGTGATGTCGACCGCTCCGCCGCTGGCACGGGCCCGTTTTCGGGCGGCGTGCGGCTCGGGCCCATGCCCCCGGTCGCCAGGCTCAACCGATACGTGTCCAGCGCCAGGCGATCACTGAAGTTCGGCTTGCGTTGCAGCCGACCCAGGAGATCGATCCAGTATTCCTTCTTCGGGTAGTGGCGGACCAACCGCTCCAGCGCATACACGTAGGTAGGGGTGTCGTTGACCTTGAGTGCGGCGTTGGCGAGCAGCTTCAAGCGATCCTCGCCGGGCGCGCGGCCGGACTTCTCCGTCTGCTGGATCTCGGTGGTGAGCTCTCTCGCCGCACCCTGAAAGTCGCCGGTGAGGTATTGGCTCTGGATGAGCAGCATGCGCACGGCGCTGCCGCTGCCGCCTTCCTTGAAGTAGCGCTGGCCCCACTGCATGGCCTGCAGGTGCTTGCCGGCGCGGTAGCAGGCGCCAGCCAGGCTCTCGATCATCTGCAGCCGCTCCGCGGCACTCACGCGGGCGCTCACGGCATCGAAGGAACGCGCCGCGGTCTCCACGTCGCCAGCGCCGCTGGCCGCGGCGATGCGCATGCGCTCGACCAGGTGGCTTTCGTCGGCGGTCTTGCCGCCCACGGCGTCGGCCTCGCGGACCTTGGCGAGCGCTTCCTTGAAGCGCTGGGCGTGAACCAGCTCGCCGGCCTGCTGCAGCGGGAGGCCGACGTCGGGACGAACCCCCTGCGCGGCCTGGACGACAAGCGCGGCGCTGAGGGCACCCGCGAACAGCAGCGTGATGAACGAATGCGGCATGGATGAATGTGAAACGCTATTTGACGAACTGTTCGTTGCCGACCATGCCGAGGCTTGTGACACCGAGGCGCTGCGCACTCGCAAGCACCGCGGCCACCGACTTGTACTCGACGAGTTTGTTCGGGCGGATGTGCACCTCGGGCTGGTCCGCGATGGCGGCCGTCTGCATCAACCGGGTCTCCAGCACGGCGCGGTCGGGCAAGACCTCCCCGTTCCACAGCACCGTGCCGTCGAAGTCGATGTCGATGGTCACCACCACCGGCTCCGTGGCGGGCGGCGGCGGGTTGCCGGCAGGCATGTTCAGGTTGACGCTGTGCAATTGGATCGGGATCGTGATGATCAGCATGATGATGAGGACCAGCATCACGTCGATCAGCGGCGTCGTGTTGATGTCGATCATCACTTCGGGTTCGGTCATACAAACTCCTTGCGCCCACGGCGCACAGTTCCCTCCCTCCCCAAGGGCCACGAAGGTGGCCCCTTCGGGTCCATGGGGAGGACCGGGGTGGGGGCCGAATTCCAGAGCATCACTTCAGCCCTTCGGGGGCGGTTCGGTGACGAAACTGATCTTCAGGATCGCCGCACGCTGCGCGGCGAAAACCACGCGCCCCACCGATTCGTAGCGCGCATCCTGGTCCCCGCGGACATGCACCTCGGGCTGCGGCTGCATCACCGCGACCTTCTTCAGCCGTTCGACCAGCGCAATGCTGTCGGGCACCAGCTGCGTGTTCCAGAACACGTCGCCGTCCTTGCTGACCGAGATCTCGATGTTCTCGGGCCGGGTCTGGCGTGCAATGTTGGTTTCGCTCGGTAGCTTGACGGCCACCGTCTGCGTGACCACCGGAATCGTGATCAGGAAGATGATCAACAGCACCAGCATCACGTCCACCAGCGGCGTGGTGTTGATGGTGGAGACGACTTCGTCTTCGCCTCCATCGGAACTGCCGACGTTCATGGCCATATCTACTCCTTGCGCCGAAGGCGCACAGTCCACTCCCTCCCCTCATGGGGGAGGGCCGGGGTGGGGGCCGAATTCCAGAGCACCCCAAGAATTCCAGAGAGCCCGAACATCAGCGCGTCGTGCGCGCGCCCATCAAGACGCCGTGCAGGTCGGCGCTGAAACTGCGCACCGCTTCCATCGTGACCTTGTTGCGCCGCACCAGCCAGTTGTAGCCGAGCACCGCGGGCACCGCGACCGCCAGCCCGATCGCGGTCATGATCAGCGCTTCGCCGACCGGGCCGGCGACCTTGTCGATGCTCGCCTGGCCGGCAATGCCGATCGCGGTGAGCGCGTGGTAGATGCCCCAGACGGTGCCGAACAGGCCGACGAACGGCGCAGTGGAGCCCACCGTCGCGAGGAAGGCCAGACCGTCCTGCAGCCGCGACTGCACGTCGTCCACCGAGCGCTGCACGCTCATCGTGACCCAGCTGTTGCGGTCGATGTGCTCGGTCAACGCCCCTTCGTGGTGGTCGGTTGCCTGGATGCCCGACTCCGCGATGAAGCGGAACGCGCTGCCTTCCTTCAGGGTCTTGGCTGCGTCGCCGAGGCTCGCGTGCTTGAAGAAGCCCTTGCGCGCCGCCCGGGCCTCGCCGGCCACCTTCAGGCTCTCGTACAGCTTGGTGATCAGGATGTACCAGCTGCCCATCGACATCACGATCAGGATGATCAGCGTGCCCTTGGACACGAAGTCGCCCTGCGCCCACAGCGCCTGCAGTCCGTAGGGGTTGTCTATGACTTCCTTGTCGTTCGCAGTCGTGGGTGCGACTTCCGGCAGAGCCGGCTCGGCCACTGCGGGCGCATCTTGCGCAAGGGCGGCAGGAATCAGGGCGGCTTGCACGGCAAGCGCCGCAAACAGCGCCGTGGCGAGGGATCGGATACGAGACAACAACATGACGGTTTCCTGATGGGGTGATGGTGACAAATGCCGGCGTTGAGACATCCGGGCGTCGGCGACTCAATCGTTCCTGAAAGTGAAGTCCTGGACCGCCTGGACCTTCTGGTCGCCGGTGGCCTGGCACTGGTACTGCAGCATCGCGGTGCGAACAGCCGCGTCGAAGACGCCGCGAGGTTGCGACTTCAGGATGTCGACCGCGACCACCTTGGCGCCGCGGATCGTGGCGCGTGCGGTGATGCTGCCGTTGATCCCGTCGTTCACTGCGCGCGCCGGCATCCGCGGCGCGACCATGCGCGGGCATGCCACGGAGATCGACACGATCTCGGGCCGGGCCGGCGCAGCGGGCGCCGGCGTGGGGGGCAGGTCGACCGTCGGTGGCGCAGAGTTCGTGGTCGCGCTCACCGTGGCCTGGGGCGGTGGCGGCGGCGCGCTGATCTGCACTTCCGGCGGCGGGATGAACGGCGGCGGCGGCGCCTCCAGCTGGGGCGGCGGTGCGATCGGGATCTCGGGCGGCGGCGGAAGCTTCTTGACCTCCTCGATCACCTTGGTTTCCACCGGAGGTTTCACGATGTCGACGACCTTCTTCGCCAGGCCCGTGAGCAAGGCGTAGACGACGACCAGGTGCAGCAGCGCAACCGTTCCGACGCCCATGAGCCGTCGTCCGGATGCCTGCTCAGTGTGATTGAAGTTCATGCGGTACTTCTGCTTCGGATCGGGCAGCGCGCGGGTCGCGCGCTTCCCACGTGAGGACGGCGTTTGCTCAGAACTCGTAGGCGAGCGTCGCCTTCGCGGTGCGCCCGTTCACCGATCGTGCGGCCCCACGGCCGTCGTTGGTCTCGGTGTAGCCGACCTTGTCGAAGAGGTTGTTGACGCCCAGGTTGATGGACGCATGGCTGGACAGCTCGTAGTTCACGAAAGCGTTGACGACGGCATACGCCGGCAGCGTCACCGAAATGGGTCCCGCCGGGCTGTCGTCCATGGACTTGGTCGTGCCCACCACACTTGCGCCCACCGTGAGGCCGCCGATGTTGTAGGTGGGGCTCAGCTGGTAGACCACCTTGGCTTGCCTGCGCGGCGTCTTGCCCACCAGCGCGGGGTTCGTGGACTCCTTGACGGTCGCATCGGTCACGGTGAGGCCGCCCGCCAGGCGCAAGCCTCCGACCATGTACACGGCCTCGAGCTCCGCGCCCTTGGCGTCGTACTTCGACGACGTGACCTTGATCGGCGTGGTGGTCGGGTCGACGTTGGTCTCGGTCGTCCTGGCAACGAACAGCGTGCCGAACAGGCTCAGCCCGCCGTGGCGCCACTTGACGCCCGCCTCTGCCTGCTGCACCTCGTTCACCGGCACGGGCGCCGTGCCGTCGACGGAGGCCGCCGGGTTGAAGAAGGCAATGCGGTCGCCATTGAACGCGACGCCATCGCTTACACGGGCGAAGACCGCGAGGTCCGGGGTGACGCGGAAGTTGGCGCCCAGCGAATACGAGGTGTGGTCGACGCTGTAGTCGATCGCGCGCGTGGCCAGGGTGTTGTACGACACGCCACCCACTCCGCCGGTGAAGAACGATTGGTTGTAGCTGCCCGTCGCCTTCTGCTCGTCGCGCCGAACGCTGGCATCGACGTTCAGCGCGCCCAGCTCCCAGTTCGCGGCCAGGTAGGGCGCGGTGGTGCGGTAGGTCGCGTCGATGGTGTTGCTGCAGCAGCCGCCGAAGCCCGGCGTTCCGTTGATCGGTGAATCAAGCAGCGCCGGCTTGTCGCCTGTGGCTTCGATCAGGTATTGGTTGAAGTTCCAGGTCTGCGCCATGCGCTGCGTGGACATGTACAGGCCACCGGTCGCGGTGATCTCGCTGCCCTCGCCCGTCTCGAAGGTCTTCGACACCTTGAGGTCATTGGCGAGCAGGCTCATGTCGTCGAGGGAGGTGTTGAACACCACGGCGGTCACGACGTCGCCGTCGTACGCCTGGCCGGCATTGGGGCCTGTGAGGTAGACCGTGCCCGGATCGGCGGCGCGCACGTCGTCGCCGGGGAACACGCCGATGAAGCGGCCCGAGTTCTTCGAGCTGCGCAGGCGGTCCTGGATGCGCCAGCCGTCGCCGACCTCGAGCTCGACCTCGACACCGAAGGCGCGGGACTTCGCGCTCAGGCCGTCGTTGACGTTGGAGCTCACGTGGCCGTTGGACGCGGTCAGCGTGACGTCGGGTACCCAGTAGGGCGAATAAAAGCTCGCGCTGCGCGGGTCGATGCCCGGGATCTCCACGATTTCGCCGTTGACGAAGCGCACCGGCGTGGGCAGGAGCGTGGGCGCGCGATCGTCGAGGTCCTTGAAGTGCAGTCGCACGTAGCCGTTGTCGAGCTCATGCGTGATGTTGGCGCGCAGCTGGCCGCCTTTCTCGATGGGCACGCCGCCGTTGCGGGCACCTTCGCCCGAGCGCTGGTGGCCGCCGATGTAGAAGCGCGTCTTCGTTCCGAGCGGTCCGCCATAGCCGAACTCGTAGCGGGTCTGGTCGTAGCTTCCCAAGCCCAGCGTGAGCGAGGCGATGCCGCCCTGCTCTTCGCCGGTCTTGCTGATGAAATTGATGATGCCTCCCGGTGCGCTGGTGGCCAGCGTGGAAGCCGATCCGCCGCGGACCACTTCCAGGCGGTCGAGCATGTTGTCGACGCGAATGAAGGTGTCGGGCGTGGCGAACTGGAAGTCGCCCATCTGCAGCACCGGCAGGCCGTCTTCCTGGAACTGCACGTAGCGCGCGCCGCCGGCGGAGATGGGCACGCCGCGCACGGTCACGTTCGCATTGCTCTCCCCGCCGCTCGATTCAGACCGCACCCCGGGAATGTTGCGGATCAGCTCCGCGGAGCTGGTCGATTGCACTTGCTGCACCTGCTCCGCGCCCATCGTGCTGGTGGAGACGCTGGAGGCCATCTTGGAGGTGCCGCGCGCCGTGCCGGTCACGATGACTGCGTCGAGCTTCAAGCCGTCGTTGCTGACTTGCGGCTTGGCTTCGGTCTCGGGTGCAGGCTCGGCGGTAGGCGCAGCTGCCGATGCGGGGGACGCTGTGCTGCCGGACGCCGTCGGCGCGGCAGGCTGCGGCGACGCCCCGGCCTGCGCGTGCGCAGCGCCGATGTGGCAGGCGGCAAGCGCAACGGCCAGGGCGAGTCGGGTGGGGATGGGCGCGTGCGTCGAAAGTCGCTTCATTGATGTCTCCGGTTCGGTGTTGGCGTGGGCGGTGCACTCCGCGACGCCAATGTAGCGATTTGGCCCCTTTAATGCAATCGATTGCACGTCAGGGTTTACGCTTAACCGGAGGTGAGTGATTCGCCGCGAATCTGTACCTAAAACAGATTCGAACTGCTGGTTCGATCAGGCTTTCGTGGTCGCCTTCACGCCGTCACCGTGCAAACGATTGCTAAGCAGCGCGGATCGCGCGCTCGAGCAGACCCTCTACGCCGGAGCCGTCCGGCGCTGCGCGCTGCTGCGCACGATCAACTGCACCGGCAGCGTGATCGGCCGGACCGACTCCCCGTCGATGACCCGCAGCAAGGACTCGACGAGCTGGATCCCTGCCTCCCGGATGGGCTGGCGCACGGTGGTGAGCGGCGGGTTGGAATGGCTGGCCCACTCGATGTCGTCATAGCCCACCACGCCGATCGCTTCGGGGGCCGGCAGGTGCAGCTGGTGCAACGCCTGCATGGCGGCCGAGGCCATCACGTCGCTGCAGGCGAAGACAGCATCGAACTGCGCGCCCGAGCGATGCAGCCGATGAATGCCGTTGCGCGCCTCATCCGCGTCGAAGGGCACCGCGACGAGAAGCTTCGGATCAGGCTGGAGCCCGAACGCCGCGTGCGCATCGACGTAGCCGCGATGGCGGTGGGTCACTTCGGGCAGTTGCGGATCGCCGATGAAGGCGATCCGCCGGTGCCCGAGCTCCAGCAGGTGCTGCGTGGCGAGCCGCCCTCCTTCGATGTTGTCGCCACCCACCGAGCAGTAGAGCTGTTGCTGCATCTCGGTGCCCCAGACGACGATGGGCAGTTTGCGCGAAGCAAGCGCATTGAGCTGGTCGTGATGGCGCCACTGTCCGATCAGGATCACGCCGCTGGCCACGCCGGAGCTGTGCAGTCTGGCCGCGGAGTCCAGGTTTTCGGCATCGACGCGCGACAAGAGCATGTCGAACCCCCGGTCGGTGAGCGCATCCGCGAGGCTGCCCACCATTGCCAGGAAGAACGGGTCGGAGATGTGCTGCCGCGACTCGCGGTCGTAGGGAATCACCACGGCCACGGTCCGGTTCTGCTTGAGGCGGAACTTCTGCGCGTTGACGTCGATGGAGTAGTTGAGCGAGCGAGCGAGTTCATCGATACGTTCGCGCGTCTCCTTGCTGATGAGCGTGCTGCCGTTCAGCGCACGGGAGACCGTCGCCACCGACACGCCTGCCAGCCGGGCGATGTCGGCCATCTGCAGTCGCCTCTTTTCGGCCGCTGTGTTCTTGCCGGCCTCCGCGGCGGGTGGCGGCGGTTTGGATGTGATTCGTGTCATGTCGGTGCCGGCGATTCTTGCACGACACCCGCCTGGGCCTACCAACCGCGCATCGACGGCCATCGCCATACGGACGACATGGCGATGGCCGGGCAACGCGCGTTGCCGGGCTCGCGCATTCGCTGCACACGGGTCTCGAACTAGATACATTGCGACAAACATACAATGCTGCGCTGCAATGCCTTCTTGCGGCCAGTCGAGGCTTGGTCGTTCCCTCATGTCGGATGCCCCTGCGGTGCCTCCGGCACCCGGGCGCTGGAAACAGCGGCCGACGACGCCGACTACATGAGAATCCTCAACCTCCAACTCCGATTTCTTCTTCCTCTCGTCCTGACGCTGGTGGCCGCGGCCTACCTCGCCGTCCCGCTGATGGACGACCTGACGTTGCGCTGGTTCGCCCGCGATCTCGACATGCGGGGCGTGCTGGTGACCAACACGCTGTCGGATTCCATCGCGGAGGCGATCGACGAGGCCGACGGGACCCGGCTGCAAGCCATATTCGATCGCGCGGTGCAGGACGAACGCTTGTTTGCGGTCGGCCTGTGCGGGCTGGATGGCGAGCTGCTTCGGCGCACCGCAAACTTTCCCGAGGGCCTCGGCTGCGCCGACGCTCGCAAGCTCGCCACCCAGCCCGAGCCGCGCATGGATCTCGCCGGCGGCGCGGTCCACGTCGGACTGCACACGATCGACCCCGGCCTGGGCCCCGTCGCCACGCTCGTGCTGCTGCACGACCTGAGCTTCATCGACCACCGCAGCCAGGACACGCGGCGCTACCTGATCATCTTCATCGCAGTACTCGGCCTCGCGATCGCGGCGATCACCGTCATCGTCGCCCAACTCAGCTGGCGAGGCTGGATCGCCGGCGTGCGCGGCATCCTGCGCGGCGAAGGGCTGGTGCGTCCGCTGTTCTCGCCGGCGGAGTTGACGCCGTTCGCCAACGAGTTGCGCGCCCGCCTGCGCGACCTCGAAGACGAATACCGGCGTGCGCAGGGCCCGCAGGCCGAATGGAACCCGGAGCGGCTGCGCACCCTGCTGCGCACCCAGCTGCGCGGTGACCAGGTCATCGTCGTCTCGAACCGCGAGCCGTACATCCATGAACACGGGCCGAACGGCATCGTCGTGCGGCGCCCCGCCAGCGGCCTCGTGACGGCGGTCGAACCGGTGATGCGCGCCTGTTCGGGCACCTGGATCGCGCATGGCGGCGGCAGCGCGGACCGCGAGTCGGTCGATGCCGACGATCGCGTCGGCGTGCCGCCCGGCCGCAACGAATACATGCTGCGTCGGCTGTGGCTCACGCCCGAAGAGGAACAGGGCTACTACTACGGTTTCGCCAACGAAGGCATGTGGCCGCTGTGCCACGTCGCCCACGTGCGGCCGGTGTTCCGTGAGTCCGACTGGGAACACTACCGCACGGTGAACCAGCGCTTTGCCGATGCCGTCGTGGCCGAGGCGCGCAGCGAAGATCCTGTCGTGCTGGTGCAGGACTATCACTTCGCGCTGCTGCCGGCGATGGTGCGCGCCCAGCTGCCGCGCGCGACCATCCTGACCTTCTGGCACATCCCGTGGCCGAACCCCGAGTCCTTCAGCATCTGCCCGTGGCGGCGCGAGATCCTGCAAGGCATGTTGGGCAGCACGATCCTCGGGTTCCACACGCGCTTTCATTGCAAGAACTTCATCGAGACCGTCGACCGCTTCCTGGAAGCGCGCATCGAGCATGAGCATTCGACGATCTCGCTGCGCGACGAGGAAACCCTGGTCGAGAGCTACCCGATCTCCATCGAATGGCCCACCCCCGACGCCGTGGCGTCTTGGCCATCGGCCCCCGACTGCAGGCGCCGAGTGTTCGAGCGGCTGAAGCTGCCGGCGCAGACCTGCCTGGCCGTGGGCGTGGACCGGTTCGACTACACCAAGGGCATTCTGGAGCGGCTGCATGCCGTCGAGCGGCTGCTCGAGAAGCGCCCCGAGTGGGTCGGACGCTTCGTGTTCGTGCAGGTCGCCGCCCCCACGCGCAGTTCGCTCGAGGAGTACCGCTCGTTTCAGGACCGCATCGCGCGCGTGGCGCAGCGCATCAACGACCGTTTCGGCCGGCACGGCTACCAACCGGTGCACCTGTTCGCCGAGCACCACGAGCACGACGCCGTGACCGAGCTGTTCCGCGCGGCCGACATCTGCGTGGTGACGAGCCTGCACGACGGCATGAACCTCGTCTGCAAGGAGTTCGTCGCCGCGCGTGACGACGAGCAAGGCGTGCTGGTGCTCAGCCGCTTCGCCGGCGCCGCACGCGAGATGACCGAAGCGCTCATCGTCAATCCGTACCACGTCGAAGAGACCGCCGATGCGCTGTACCGCGCCGCGACGATGCCGGAGGCCGAGCAGCGCGAGCGCATGGCCAGCTTGCGCATGACGGTGCGCGAGTTCAACGTCTTCCGCTGGGCCGGCCGCATGCTGTCCGACGCAGGGCGCTGGCGCCTGCGTGAGCGCATCGAGGCCCGCGTGAAGCGGCACGAGCCCGACTAGGCTTTCCGATGCGACACCTGTTCTGCGCGGAAGGCGATGCTGCTCTCGCCGCCGCACTGGCGTGGCGGCCGCTGCTGGCGTTCGACTTCGACGGCGTGCTGGCGCCCATCGTCGCGAGGCCCGACGACGCGCGTGTGCCGCTGGCCGTCGCGCGGCGTCTCGACCGCTTGTCTCGCACGTTGCCGCTGGCCATCGTCAGCGGCCGCAGCGTCGACGACGTGCGTGCGCGCCTGGCGTTCGAGCCGAGCGCCATCGTCGGCAGCCACGGCGCGGAGAGCCCGCTGGCGCCCCCTGATGCAACCGCATCGGTCTTCGACGGCGTGCGCGCGCGGCTGAACGAGCGTGCCGACGAGCTGAAGGCGGCCGGCGTGTCGGTGGAGGACAAGCAGCGCTCGATCGCCCTGCACTACCGCCTCGCGCGCGACCGCGAACGGGCACTGGCGCTGGTCACCGGCGTGGTCGAGGGCCTCGGTCCGGAACTGCACGTGTTCAGCGGCAAGCTCGTCGTCAACGTCGTGTCTGCGCAGGCGCCCGACAAGGCGCACTCCGTCGCCGGCCTCGTGCAGCGCTGCGGCGCGGACAGCGCCGTGTTCGTCGGCAATGACGTCGACAACGAGGCGGTCTTTGCAAGCGCCGACCCCGCCTGGCTCACCGTGCGGGTCGGACGCGCCTGTCCCGGCTCGCTCGCACGGTTTTGCCTCGACGGGCCCGGCGAGGTGGCGAGCATGCTGGACCGTGTGCTGGTGCTGCTGGAACAGTCTTCGGGTTGACCCGAATGGGCGACGAGCGCGCAGACACATTGAAACAAATATAATCAAACCCGTCTGTCCACTCTCGAGTCGGTGGCGGGCGTTCAAGAGAAGCGATCTTTAAGGAGCCCCATTGCCGGGGCTCCCTTTCTTTGTGCCCTCGCACCTTGCGCCATAGAACATGGTCAAAAGCAGTACGACATCCGGTCCGAACGCCGGCAGCGGCGACTCATTCGACAGCCCGGCCACACCACCGACGGCGCGCGTTCTGCGCCAGTTCCGGCTCGTGTTCAACGCCGTCAAGACACACTTCCAGCAAGTCGAGAAAAAGGCCGGACTCGGCGGCGCGCAGGTGTGGGCGTTGAGCCTCATCCAGGCTCGGCCCGACATCGGCGTCAACGAACTGGCTCGCGCGATGGACGTGCACCAGTCGACGGCCAGCAATCTCGTCAGAGTGCTGGTCGAACGCGAACTCATCGCCGCGGCGAAGAACGGCCTGGACCGGCGTACCGTGCAGCTGCGCGTACTGCCCGCCGGCCGGCGCCTGCTGCGGCGGGCGCCGGGACCTTTCGAAGGCGTGCTCCCCAATGCGCTTGCGAGCCTCGATGTGCGTACCCTCGCACGGCTGGAACGCGACCTCGCCCAGCTGATCGCCGTGCTCGACACCGACGAACGGGCCGCGAACATCCCCCTCGGGCAGATGTAGGATCTGAAGTCCGCACCGGAACGCCAATGACGCTGATCGAACGCATCGAGTCACTGTTCGCCGAGCACGGGTCCCGGGCCTACGAAGGCGCGCTCAAGGAGTCGGTGAGCGCGCTCGAGCACGCGCTGCAGTGCGCGCAGCTGGCGGAGTGGGCGCATGCCGAAGCGCCGCTCGTGGCCACCGCCTTGCTGCCCACATCTGCCCCAATGCACTTGACCGCACCGGCCGGGGATTGAACTCGAACTGGCATGACCCGTACCCCGCTGCTCAGCGCAGCGGCTAGACTGAAACAGTCGGGGTGGGCGTTTGCGTTCGCGTTGGC
>DATKCI010000275.1:0-5109 GCA_035513255.1 Piscinibacter sp.
ACGTGGACGACGGGCGAAATGGCGCTCTGGATGGCGCTGCTGCTGGCCGGCTACCTCCTCGTGTTCTATTTGTAAGCGCGCGGTGCGCGAGCCGCGCCCGCATTTCACATCGTGAAGTCGCCTTGCGGCGGCCGGAGGCCGAGGGGTAGAATCGCCAAGCAATTCACGAACGGGGTCCGAGCCCCGCGCAGGACTCACACCGATTAGAGGAGACCCAAAGATGAGCAATGAACAAGTCAAACCGCAGGCCACGCGCCGCAAGTTCCTGACGGGCGCCGCTGCTGCGACGGCCGGCGCGGCGACGCTCGGCTTCCCGATGATCGGCCGCACGCAGTCGCCGATCGTGCTGAAGATGCAAGGTGCGTGGGGCGCGAAGGACATCTTCAACGAGATGGCCGAGGAGTACGTCAAGCGTGTGAACGAGATGGCGGGCGGGCGCCTGCGCATCGACTACCTGGTCGGCGGCGCGGTGGTGAAGCCTTTCGAAGTGATGGACGCCACCAGTAAGGGCGTGCTCGACGGCTGCCACAGCGTGCCGGTGTACTGGTACGGCAAGTCGAAGGTGGCTTCGCTGTTCGGCTCCGGCCCGATCAACGGCTGCGACGCGCCGCAGACGCTGGCCTGGATCTACCGCGGCGGCGGCCAGGAGCTCTACGACGAGCTGCTCACCAAGCTCGGCCTCAACGTCGTCGGCTTCTTCTGCATGCCGATGCCGACCCAGCCGCTGGGCTGGTTCAAGCAGCCGATCAAGAGCGCCGGCGAGCTGAAGGGCCTGAAGTACCGCACCGTGGGCCTGGCGGCGGACCTGTTCCAGGAAATGGGCGCCAAGGTGACGCAGCTGCCCGGCGGCGAGATCATCCCGGCCCTGGAGCGTGGCGTGATCGACGCCTTCGAGTTCAACAACCCGACCTCGGACATGCGCTTCGGCGCCCAGGACGTGATCAAGAACTACATGATGGGCAGCTACCACCAGGCGATGGAGTTCTTCGAGATCGTGTTCAACAAGAACAAGTGGAACTCGATTCCCAAGGACCTGCAGGCCATCCTGAAGTACGGCGTCGAGGCGACCTCGTCGTCCAACTGGTGGACGGCGATGGACAACTACTCGCGCGATCTGCAGATCCTCATCAGCCGGCACAAGGTCAACGTGATCCGCACGCCGAAGTCCATCATGGCCGCGCAGCTCGAGGCCTGGGACAAGATCACGCCGCGACTGTCGAAGGAAGATCCGTTCTTCGCCAAGGTCGTGGAGTCGCAGAAGGCGTGGGCCAAGCGGGTCGCCTACTACATGTTCCTCAACGAGGCCAACTACAAGCTGGGCTACGAGCACATCTTCAAGACCAAGATCCCGGGCTGAACACCGCCCGCGATCGAGCTTGATGCCATCCGGGGCGGCACTGAACGGTGCCGCCCCTTTTTCTGCGGCTGACGCGTCGTCCTAGTCCATGATCCAGAAATTCATCTACGGCATCGACCAGCTCAGCAAGACGGTGGGCCACGTCTTTGCGTGGCTGATCATCGTCCTCATGCTCGGCACCTGCTACGAGGTGTTCGTGCGCTACGTGCTGAACAACCCGACCAGCTGGGCATTCGACATGAGCTACATCGTGTACGGCGGCTTGTTCCTGATGGCCGGCGCGTACACGCTTTCCAGGAACGGCCATGTGCGCGGCGACGTGCTGTACCGGCTGTGGCCGCCGCGCGTACAGGCCAGCGTCGAGCTGAGCTTGTACGTGCTGTTCTACTTTCCCGGCGTCATCTCGCTGATGGTATCGGGCTGGGCCTATGGCTATGACGCATTCAAGTTGCAGGAGGTGAGCATCAACAGTCCGGTGGGCGTGCCGGTCTGGCAATTGAAAATCCTCATCCCGTTCGCGGGCTTTTTCCTCGCGCTGCAGGGCATTGCGGAAGTGCTGCGCTGCGTGCTGTGCCTGCGCGAAGGGCACTGGGCGCAGCGGCTGCACGACGTCGAGGAGCTTGAGGACGCGATCGCCGCGGAGCACGCCGCCAAGGCGAAGCAGGAGGCGCCGTGAGCGACCCGGTCATCGCGCTGGTGATGCTGGGGCTGTTCATCTTCATCATCATGCTGGGCTTTCCCATCGCGTTCACGCTGATCGCGATGGGCGTGATGTTCGGCTACTACGCCTACTTCCAGCCGGACCAGGCATTTTTCGACAACCGCGTGTTCTACCTGCTGACGCAGAACACGTTCAGCGTGATGAACAACGACGTGCTGATCGCGGTGCCCTTGTTCCTGTTCATGGGCTACATGATCGAGCGCTCCAACATCCTCGATCGCCTGTTCTACAGCCTGCAGGTCGCCTTGCGTCACGTGCCGGGTGCGATGGCGGTGGCGGCGCTCATCACGTGCGCGTTGTTCGCCACAGCCACCGGCATCGTCGGCGCGGTGGTCACGCTGATGGGACTGCTCGCGTTTCCCGCGATGCTCAAGGCGGGCTACGACCAGAGGCTCTCGGCGGGCGTGATCTGCGCCGGCGGCACCCTAGGCATCCTGATTCCGCCCTCGATCATGCTCATCGTGTACGCCGCGACCTCGGCGGTCTCGGTGGTCAAGCTCTACGCCGCCGCGCTCATCCCCGGATTTCTGCTCGCCGGCATGTACATGATCTACGTGATCGTGCGCGTGGTGATCAACCCGAAGCTCGCCCCGAAGCTGCCGGAGGCCGAGTCCAACGTCGCCTGGGGACGCGTGCTGCTCCTGCTGCTGCAGGCCTTCGTGCCGCTCGCCGTCCTGATCCTGTCGGTACTCGGCTCGATCCTCTTCGGCCTCGCCACGCCGAGCGAGGCGGCGGCGGTCGGCGCGCTGGGCGCGGTCGTGCTCGCGGCGGCGTACCGCGCGCTCACCTGGGGTCGTCTGCAGGAGGCCGTGTACCTCACGTCGCGCACGACGGCGATGGTGTGCTTCCTGTTCATCGGCTCCTGGACCTTCTCCTCGGTGTTCTCGTATCTCGGCGGCGAAGGGCTGATCAAGGCGTTCGTGCTCGGGCTCGACCTGAACACCGTGACCTTCCTCATCCTCGCGCAGTTCATCATCTTCCTGCTCGGCTGGCCGCTGGAGTGGAGCGAGATCATCATCATCTTCGTGCCGATCTTCCTGCCGCTGCTGGCGCACTTCCAGGTCGACCCGATAATGTTCGGCATCCTCATCGCGCTCAACCTGCAGACCTCCTTTCTCACGCCGCCGATGGCGATGGCCGCCTACTACCTGAAGGGCATCGCGCCGCCCCACGTGCAGCTTTGGTCGATATTCGGCGGCTGCCTGCCGTTCGTCGGCATGGTGTTCATCGCCATGGCGTCCGTGTACATCTTCCCGCAGACCGTGTTCTGGCTGCCGGAACTTTTCTACGGGCTGCGCTAGGGGCCGCCATGGACGCGACGCAACTCAACTGGCTCTCGGCGTCGGATGCGGCGCGCGCGATCCGGGACGGCGCGATCAGCTCGGAGCAGCTGGTGGAAGCGTGCCTCGCGCGCGTGCGCGAGGCCGATGGCGCCGTGCAGGCCTGGGCGCACCTCGATCCGGAGCATGCGCTGACGCAGGCGCGCGCGCGCGACCGCGACCGTAGCGAGGGTCAGCCCACCGGGCCGCTGCACGGGGTGCCGGTGGGCTTGAAGGACATCATCGATACGCTCGACTATCCCACCGAAGACGGGACGGTCCTGCACGCGGGCCGCACGCCGGTGCACGACGCAACCGTGGTGGCGATGCTGCGTGCGGCAGGCGCGGTCGTACTCGGCAAGACGGTGACCACGGAGTGCGCCTACTACGCGCCCGGCAAGACGCGAAATCCGCACAACCCCGAGCACACCCCCGGCGGCTCCTCCAGCGGCTCGGCGGCGGCGGTGGCTGCCGGCATGGTGCCGCTTGCGCTCGGCAGCCAGACCAATGGCTCGACCATCCGACCGGCGTCTTTCTGCGGAATCTACGGCTTCAAGCCGACCCACGGCCTGGTGCCGCGCGGGGGCATGCTGCAGTTGTCGCGCACGCTCGACCATGTGGGCCTGTTCGCGCGCACGCTGGAGGACCTGGCGCTGCTCGGCGAGCAGATCGTCGGCCACGATCCGCGCGATCCGGACACGCGCGTGCGCGCCCGCCCGGCCTTCGTGTCGCTGGCCGCCGAAGAGCCGCCGCTGCCGCCGCTGCTCGCGTTCGTGAAGACGCCGGCGTGGGAGCGCGCAGCCGATGACCTGAAGGAAGGTTTTGTGGAGCTGGTGGCGGCGCTCGGCGTCCGAGTCGTGGAGATCGAGCTGCCGGAATCGGCCCGCCAGGCCTGGGACTGGCAGCGCACCATCATGGAAGCGGAAATGGCGGCGAACTTCGCCGCCGAGTGGGAGCGGGGGCGCGACAAGCTGTCGCCGCAACTGCGCTCGTTGCTCGAGCGTGGGCGCGAAGCCCGCGCCTACGATTACCAGGCGGCGCTGGCGCGCATTGCGTCGCTGAACGAGGGGTTCGCGGAAATCTTCGAGCGCTGCGACGCCATCCTCACGCCGTCGGCCCCCGGCACGGCACCCAAAGGGCTCGACTCGACCGGCGATCCCGCGTTCTGCACGCTGTGGACGCTGTGCGGCATGCCCGCCGTCAGCCTGCCGCTGATGAAGGGCGAAAACGGTCTGCCGATGGGCGTGCAGCTGGTCGGACCGCGCTCGGCGGACGCGCGGCTGCTGCGCACCGCGCGCTGGCTGGCGGCGCAGGTGCAAGCGGGCTAAGGCAGATTCAAGGAGAACTCATGGCGCTGAAAATCCTCGCGGGCATCATTGCAGCCGTCCTGCTGATTGCGTTCCTCGCGCCTCCGGCGATCAAACTGCAGGATCCGGCGCTGATCGCCGTGATGGCGATTGGCGTAGGCATGATGCTGGTCGACCTCTGGCAGTCGCTGCAGTCGAAGGACGACTGAGCCACCGCGTTCAGGCGCGCGCGCGCAGGGTTTCCAGCTCGGTGCGGTCCGAGAACGCGAGCACCCAGTGCGTAACGCGCCCGTCGCTGCCATGGACCGCGCTGACGGCAACCTCGACCCAGGCTTGGGCGCCGTCCTTGCGCTGCGCGCGCAACTGCACGCGCGCCGCGGCCTCCTGGAACAGGCCTTCGGCGGC